>JBOHGX010000399.1:0-9300 GCA_050700255.1 Pseudonocardiaceae bacterium | reverse complement strand
GCCCGCAACGGCTCGAGCATGCCGATCGCCTCGTCGTGCCGGTCGAGCGCGATGGCCGCGTCGACCCGATCGGCGGCGGCCGCCCGCCGCAGCTCCTCCAGCCGAGCCGCCTCCGCCCGGACGGGCTCCTCGTCGGCGAACTCCGCGAACGCCGGCCCCCGCCACAGCGACAGTGCCTCGTCGAGCAGAGCGGCAGCCACCTGCGGCGACTCGTGCAGCCGGTCCCGGGCCGTCTCGACCAGCCCTGCAAACCGGGTGGAGTCCACGTCCGCGCCGTCGACCTCGAGGACGTAGCCCGGCGCGCGGGTGACGACCCTGACCGTGTCGCCCGCGCCGGCCGACCGCACGATCACGCGCAGCCGATACACCAGGTTGTGGACTGCACTGCTGCGATCGATCGGTGCCTCGCCACCCCATAGCGCGTCGCCGGGTCGATCGACCGACACGACGTCGCCGGCGTGCACCAGCAGCACCGCAAGCAGCTTGCGCACCCTCGGCCACCGCGCCAGAGTGGGCTCGCCGTTCCTCGCGGCGAGCTCCCTGCGGCATCTCCATCACGTAGTCCTCATGCCGCGTCTGGTACTCGGCATCGGGCGACAAGGCGTCGGGGCCGCGGCCAATGAGACGGTCGAATGCCGCGCGGCGGGCGATGAAGCCCAGCAGCGGCCCGTGCAGGTCCCGCCAGACGCCTCCATGTCCGGATGGCCGGGCTGACCGGGCGAGCTCACCGGCACCCGCAGCCCGGCTCGGTGGCGTCGCCGCAACACTCCTGCTTCGCCGACGAGTCACAGTAGGTCTGCCGCTCGGCGGGCGTGCAGCACTCGGTCGCGACTACCTCGGTGGGTTGTGCCTGCCCAACTACCGTTGCCTTGCCGGCGAAGAACCGGCGCAGGTTCTCCGGCAGCTCATACGGGCGCGGCGACTCTTCCACAGGCTCCCCCGCGCCGCCATAGACGTGCCGCAGGATCGCATCGACGATCAGCTCGACCGGCGGCTCGGTGTACTCCTGTCCGCGGTGCACCCACACCCGGCAGGCGATCTGGTCACCGCAGCCGTCGGTACACGCCTCCGAGCCGCAGCTGCTCTCCCGCAGCTCGAGCGCAATGTCGGTTCCGTTGACCCGGATCGTCGGTGAGCTCACGAACCGCCACTCCCACGCCTGCGCCTCGGTCGCCACATGCAACTTGTTGAGCTCCACGTCGATCCCAGCGGCCCGCAGCACCTCTGCCACCACGGTCAGCGCCGCACCAAGGCTGGGTCCGTGCCGCGGCACCGAGTGCAGGTGGTCAGGTCGAGGAACAGGAAATCGATCCGCAGCTTCTCTGTGGTCCGCGGCGCACTCGCCGCCGCGATCATCTCGACGCTCATCTCACGGTCCTTCCGTAGCGCAACTCTGCCACCAACTAGGACGGGACAACCACCGAAGGACGCACACCGCCAGAGCTGCGCACGGGGTCGATCGCGACGTCGTGGAGTGGCAATTCGAGCGGTAGGCCACCGTGCTCGTTGGCGGGCAGGCGGAATGTGATGGGCAGTCCCCCATCGGGAGCGTCAGCCTTCGCCGAGTGCTCGGCCGAGCAGCTTGGCGAGGCTGCGTTGCTGCGCCGGGGGCAGCCGCGTCAGCTGCGAGGGTGAGGAGAACAGGCCATCTCGTGCGGTGTGCAGGGCGGTGATGCCGGTGGCGGTGAGTGCGACGACCTTGATGCGGCGGTCCTCGGTGGAGGCCTGTCGGGTGGCATAGCCGGCCTGCTCGAGGTCGTCGATCATCGCGGTGACGTACGAGGGGTCACAGTTCATGGCCTTCGCGAGGTCGCGCTGCGGCCGGGCCCGGTCCGGCTCGATCGCGAGTAGGGCGCGCAATGCGGCCTGTGAGATCCCGAGCTCCGTGGCGACCTCCGACCAGCGCCAGCGCTGGTCGAGGACCAGGCCCATCAGGAGCTGCCAGGACTGGGCGAGCTCCTGTTCGACGCCCGAGAGTGCATCGGGTGTGTTCGCCACGGTGCCCACCTTAGACGATGCTTGACCAGTCTCACCGGTTGACGATGCTAAATAGTTGACAAACTTCAATGGTTGGCTCAACATAACTAACGTGACTGATGGGGTCGAACATGGGACGTTCGCGGCGCTGGCGCCGTCGAACACCGCGCTGCTGACCACGTTTCGGTCCGGCGGCGAGGGGGTGTCGTCGCCCGTGAGCCTTGCGTTGCGGGCGGACCGGGCGTACTTGGTCACCGCGGTCGACAGCCGCAAGGCCGCCCGGCTCGCGCGCTGCGAGCGGGTGGAGCTGACCTCGTGCACCGTCGCCGGCGCGCCGATCGGGGTCACTGTCAGGGGCCGTGCCAGGCCGATAGCGAACGGCAGGGTGCCGCGGCTGCTGCGGCCGACCGGGCCGCTGTTCTGGAGCTGGCTGCTTTACCGGCTCCGGGGCAACCGAATGCGCTTCTACGAGGTCGAGCCCACAGAGGAAGGCGGCGCGCGATGACGACGCTGCCGCGTAGCAGCGGCATTCGTTGTCGTGATGGCGTTGCTCACCCTCCTCGGCGATACCTTGGGATCGCTGCAGACCATCGTCTGATCATTAACTGCAGATCAGCCTCAACCCGGCTCCCAGCGTCACACATACGGACAGATCAACTTTGCCAACGCCTGGCCGTCCCAGTAGTCCACGGTGGTCGACCACGGGTCTGGTCCACCTGTGCCGCCCTGGCGCCTACCGCACGTTGATCGTAGTCTCCACGACCAGAAATCCGCGTTCCCATGTTCTGCGTGCCCTGCCGGGGGCACCAAGTCAGAGCTACAAAGCGGCCCTGAGCTGCCAAATCGTGGTGCGAGCGTTGGCGGATTATAAGAGTCGAAACTGATGCACGGATTGTGACATCCAAGCAACGTTGCTCCGTGACGGAATGTCACAGCGGTCCGGCCCGATGCTTCATCATCCGAGCGCTCACCCCGCTCCCCAGCTCGACTCCGAACACTGGGCCGCACCACCCTCTACCGCAACCCACCCACCCTCCGAGCCGTCATCGAACACACCGACAGGTCACGGTCGCCGACAAGGCACTCCACGAGCGAGCCGGGAGAACGATTAGCTCAACCCCGGAAGAACTTCTTGACGCGCTCCAAGCCGTCGACGAGCGCATCGATTTCCTGTGGTGTCGTGTACAGGTAGAACGACGCTCGGGTGGATGCGGCGACGCCGAAGTGGGCGTGAGCCGGCTTGGCGCAGTGGTGCCCGGCGCGTACCGCGACACCGAACGAATCGAGCACCTGGCTGACGTCGTGCGGATGTATCTCGGCCAGTTCGAAGCTGATTGCGCCGCCGCGGTCAAGCGCCACGTCCGGGCCGAGGACGGTGAGCCCGTCGACGGCCTTCAGTCGTGCGAGCGCGTATGCGGTGATGGCTTGCTCGTGTGCCGCGATGTGCTCCATACCGATCGAGGAGAGGTAGTCCACGGCGGCGCCGAGCCCGACCGCCTGAGCGATCGGTGGGGTACCGGCTTCGAACCGATGCGGCGGCGGGGCGTAGGTCGAGCGCTCCAACCGGACGTCCTCGATCATCTCCCCACCACCAAGGAATGGCGGCAGCTGCGCAAGCAGATTCTTGCGACCCCACAGCACGCCAATACCGGTCGGGCCGCACATCTTGTGGCCGGTGAACGCGACGAAGTCCGCGCCCAGACTCGCCACGTCAACCGGCAGCTGGGGCACCGCCTGCGAGGCATCCACGACTACCAGCGCACCGACCTCGTGGGCCCGGCGGGCGATCTCGGCGACCGGGTTGACGGTGCCCAGCACGTTGGAGACCCAGACCAGCGAGACAACCTTAGTGCGCTCGCTGATCAGCTCCTCGATCGCCGACAGGTCAAGCCGGCCGCGATCAGTGAACTCGAACCATCGGAGCCGCCCGCCGGTACGTTC
Organism: Pseudonocardiaceae bacterium; assembly: GCA_050700255.1. Classification (GTDB taxonomy): domain Bacteria; phylum Actinomycetota; class Actinomycetes; order Mycobacteriales; family Pseudonocardiaceae. The sequence continues at coordinate 5,382 of JBOHGX010000399.1, read as the reverse complement.
ACAGGCCAGCTGCCACGGCACGATGTTGGAGTGGTGCTCCATCTCGGTGATGACGACCTCGTCACCGGCTCCGATGCCCAGCGGCTGGCCGGCCCAGACCAAGACGTTGGCGACAAGGTTCAACGCCGCGGAGGCGTTGCTGGTAAACACGATCTCGTCGCGGTCCGGCGCGCCGACGAACGCTGCCACCTTGTCCCGGGCCGCTTCGAACGCCTCGGTGGACTCCGCGCCCAGCTGGTGCACGGCCCGCGCTACGTTGGCATTGTGCCGCTCGTAGTGCTGCACCATCGCGTCGATCACCTGGCGCGGCTTCTGCGACGTGTTCGCTGAGTCCAGATAAACCAGCGGGTGATTATCGGGCATCAGCCTGTCGAGGATCGGGAAGTCAGCCCGCACGGCGGCGACGTCTAAGGCCGTGCTGGCCGCACCGCTGGTCATCGCGCCAACTCCTCTCGACACATCGTAGCCGCCCGGCCCAAATGCAGCTCTGGACGACCGCTACAAGTAGCACTGTTTCCGCGTCTCCACCCAGTCCAACCCGCACGGCAGCGGCTGCCAACGAGCCGGTCGCTCTTCGCGCGCAGTGCCCTAGGCCTGGGACCAGTTTGGGACCAAGCGTCCTTCTCATGGCCGGACGTGTGGCGCAGCTGGCGCTAGCCAGCAGCGAAGCCGCCGTGTCCCAACACGGCTTGGTAGCGGGATAAGCACGTTAGTCAGACAGTCCTGGCCGTGCCCGGTCAGGCGGCTTGTGCGGACTGCGTACCTGATCACCGACAGAGCTACTGTTGGCCTCATCCCAGGCGATTCGTGCGGAGGCCACCGATGTGGGAGCCCCGTCCTCGAAATGCGCAGAGCCAAGGCCAGATGCAGGACCGCGGTCCACCACCAAAGGGCAGGTATTGCCACCGGTTGCGTCCCTTCGATCGTTGGGGGCTGAACCGGTCAGGATCAGAAGCGCTCAGGGTTTTCCCAGAGCACCGGGTCACGGTGCAGCGCGTAGATACCGATCTCGACAGTGCCTAACGCTCCGGCTGCATCGATAACCGCGGGTAGGGCCGCGCGCGAGCATAGCCATCAGTCCGGTGCCGCCAGGACAGCAGCGGCCGACCTGTGCTCATCGAGCCCGGCAGGCCCTTGGCGACTTGGAACTCTCCACGCAGCCTTCGCCGGCCTGCACCACCGCGTTGGTGGCCCAGGCCGACGTGCGCATCGAGCGACGTTACCGACTGTTGTCGAACCCGTCCTACGCGTCAGTCGAGGACTCCTGGGGTTCGTCCTGCTGGTGCTGGTCCTCCGGGTCTACATCCGTCGACTGTCCCGACTCCTCCATGGCCTGCTGAGCCGCCCGCTCCATCCTCTGCACCAGCGACTCATCCTTGTCCTCGCCGCTTTCCGGCTTGTCCTCGCCGCTTTCCTGCGTTTCCATCAGAGTCACTCCTCTAGGAGGTGAAGGGGCTGAGCCTCAGCCAGCCTGGCACGGCTGGGCGTACCTCGCATACTCCCGGCGTGGAAGATCCACCGGGGACTGAGGAGACTTGCTGCTGATGCCCGGCGTGCCGGCACGATATCCCATCAGCGATCAACTCTGATCGATCGACCGCCAGAGCAGGATCTCACCTCAGGACTCAACGTCCAGGATCGACGAATGCTCACCCGCCGCCGGCCACCAGGGGGCCTCGAGTTCATCGGCCCTGTCGGCGGCGGACCAGCGAGTCGCTGCTCTCTGGCTTCCTGTTCCTCGACGGCCCTACAGCCGCGCAGCCAGTGATGACACCGCTGGGAAGGGTTGACGACGTTGGGGTGACCGTAGTGGGCGAGCAGGCTGGCGGCTACGGCGGAGCGGTACCCGCTGCCGCAGGTGATCGCGAGCGGTCGGGTGTCGGGCACCTCGCTGAGCCGGTCGGGCAGTTCGGCGCCGGTGATCCAGCTGGCGCCGGGGGCCGGCGTGCCACTCGTTGGGCTGGCGCACGTCGAGCAGCGTGATCTCGCCGCAGTCGAGCCGTTGCTTGAGTTCGTGCACGGTGATCTGCGGGGTGCCCTCGATTGGCCGGGCACCGGTGCGCCAGGCAGTCATGCCGCCGCGCAGCCATCCCCGCGGTGATGGGTAGCCGATGCGCAGCAGTTGCCAGCTGGCCTCCCACAGGTCCTCGGGCCGATCGAGCACGAACAACACGCTGGCCTGGTCAGGGAGCACAGTGCCGGCCCAGGTAGCGAATGCGGAGCCAAGTCCAACGTTGACCGCGCCGGGGACGTGGGCGCCGCCGAACGCCTCCGGTGACCGCGTGTCGAGGACCAACGCCCCGGTGTCCTGCTGCTCGGTGAACTCGCGCACGGTCAGCGCGGGTGGTTCGGCGAGTACCCCGAGCAGGGCGACGCCCGCCATGTTCTGGGTGCGCATCCGCCGCCAGTACGGGGGCACAGCGGGGAGGTTGTCCAGGCGCAGGCACTCCCGCACGAACCCATCCTTGGAGTCGACCTCAGCGAGGACCGCGTTGGTCCGCCGCTCGTAACCCACCGTGGTCGACAGCCGGCTGCCGATGTTGCCCCGCACAGCGAGTCGGCGACGTGAGTGGGAAAGACCTCCACGTGGTCGGGCAGCGGCAGCAGCTTGGTCTGCACAGCAGCATTCCTGTACCTACGGCACAGACGCCGTACGCTGCTCGCGCTGCCTAATCTGCTGAGCTCGCTGCTTGCGCTGCCCGTACCGGGTCATGCCCTTCGGCTTGTACACCGCCAGCACCGCGGCCACCAGCAGCAGCAACCCGGCGAGTATGGCGTGAAAGCGGGGGGAGGCTCCCATCGCTCGGATATCAGCGGTGGACGATGCCGGGTCTGCCGCCATGCTTGCCATGATGGAGAACGTCTCCATGTAGATCAGCAAGACAATGGTGGCAACAACCGTTATCAGGAGTTTGAACAGGACCCAGTAGTGCCGGAACAAGCCCCACGTGGTGCCCAATGACTGGACCAGCCCGGTGAGCAGCGAAGCGAAGGCAAACGGAACGAGGACGTACCAAGCGGCCGGCTCCATCACGAGATAGGCGCCACGCACCGTCTGAGCATCCTGACTGGTCATGCCAACGACGGCAAGAGCGAGGAAGACAACGACCGCGCCGAGCCAGCCGACCGAGGACGTGACATGCGCGGTGAGCGCGAACTTGCGGACCCGAGGTGTCATGATCATCAGTGGCCCCGATCGGACGGGTTGTGGCCACCACCGGCTCCGGATGCTGTGACGCCGGCGCCCAGTGTGTCGCCACCGCCGGACGGCGTGTGGCGACCAGGGCCGTGGCCGCGCCCGCTGAGCAGCAGGATGACAAACAGCAGAACCAGGACGAAGGCGATAATCCCAAACGCCCTCACCCAGGGTGGAGTGCGAGCATCGCCACCCGTGTCGTCCTTGGCTTCGGTGTCGAGGGGCGGGCCAGGCATGTGCGTGTCCTCCTCTGTCGCGGGTGTCGCCGCCAGTTCACCAAGTCGAGCATTAGCGCAGCGCTAGTGGAATTTCCTAACCACCCGTCAACGTCACCAGCAGGCACGATGGTGGGCGTGCGGGTACTGGTGGTAGAAGACGAACGGCTGCTGGCCGACACGATCACCGTCGGGCTGCGTAAACAGGCCATGGCCGTCGACGTCGCTTACGACGGTGATGCCGCGCTGGAGCGCCTGGCGGTCAACGACTACGACGTCATCGTCTTGGACCGTGATCTGCCACGCGTGTCCGGCGACCAGGTGTGTGCCACGCTGATGGAATCGGGAACCGACACCCGGATCCTGATGCTCACCGCCGCGACCGCGGTCACCCAACGGGTGACCGGCCTCGGGCTCGGCGCCGACGACTACCTCACCAAACCGTTCGCCTTCGCCGAGCTCATCGCCCGCATCCAAGCCCTGGGTAGGCGCGCAGGCCCGCCGTCCCGCCGGTGCTCCAGCGCGCCGGCATTCGCCTTGACCCGCACCGCCGTGTGGTCACCCGAAACGGCGAGCCGGTGGCGTTGTCCCGCAAGGAATTCGCCGTCCTCGCCGAACTCCTTCGTGCCGACGGCGGCGTGGTCTCCGCCGAACAGCTCCTGGAAAAGGCATGGGACGAACACACCGATCCCTTCACCGGCGTCGTTCGGTTCACCATCATGATGGTCCGCCGTAAACTGGGCGACCCGCCGATCATCGAAACCGTCCCCGGCGCCGGATACCGCATCCCATGACACGCTGGTGGCGCTCCACGATCCGGGTCCGGCTCAGCCTGCTGTATGCCGGGGCGTTCTTCCTCGCCGGCGCGATGCTGATCACCCTCACATACATCTACCTCAGACAATCGCTCGACCACCAACTGATCGCTCGGGACGGCATCACCGAACGGCTCACTGCGGAGTTCCTGAGCGAAGCGGACGCACCCACCAACCCACGCCTGGCGCAGCTGCATGAAGCGTTCAGAGCCCAGTTCGAGCAAAGCCGCGACCACACGCTGCGCGCGATGCTGATCTGGTCGTTGGCCTCGCTCGGTGTCGTCGGTGTCGTCGCCGGTGGTTGTGGATGGCTGCTGGCCGGCCGGGCGTTGCGCCCCCTGCAGCGGATCACCGCGGCCGCACGCCGCGTCGCCGACCGCAGCCTGCACGAACGTATCGCGCTGGCCGGGCCCGATGACGAGATCAAAGACCTCGCCGACACCTTCGACGCCATGTTAGAGCGGCTGGACCGTTCCTTCGACGGGCAGCGGCGGTTCGTCGCCAACGCCTCCCATGAGCTGCGCACACCGTTGACGATCAACCGCACGCTGATCGAAGTCGCGCTCGACACCCCGGACGCCCCGGAATCGATGCGACAACTCGGTGCCACGCTGCTGGAGGTCAACCACCGCCACGAACGTCTCATCGACGGCCTGCTCGTGCTCGCCAGCAGCGACCAGCACCTCACCGAGCACAGTCCCGTCGACCTCGCCGACATCGCCCGGCACGTCACCACCATCTCCGAGGATGCGGCACGCCAGGCCGGGGTCGAGATCCGCGCCACCACCACTGCCGCCCCCGTGGTCGGCGACCCACTGCTGCTGGAACGCCTCGCGCAGAACCTGCTCGACAACGCGATCCGCTACAACATCACCGAGCACGGCTGGGTGTCGATCACCACCAGCACCGCCGACGAGCACGCCTGCCTCACCGTGGAAAACACCGGCCCCACCGTCCCCGGCTACGACGTCAACGGACTGTTCGAGCCGTTCCGCAGACTGGCTTGCGCCGACCGGCTCACCGATTCCGGCCAAACCTCGCCTGGCCGCGGAGCGGGGCTCGGCCTGTCAATCGTGCGCTCGGTCGCCCGCGCCCACCACGGCGAAGTACACGCCCACTCCCGGCCCGACGGTGGCCTCCGCGTCCACGTCCGAAT
>JBOHGX010000398.1:0-7360 GCA_050700255.1 Pseudonocardiaceae bacterium | reverse complement strand
CCTGAGCCTCGATCAACTCGGGCAGACTGGTGGGCGGGATCGGATGGGCGGTGTCGTTGTGCTTGATCAGCAGCTGGTGGCGTTCCTCGGTGGTGAGGATGTCGATCCGACTGATCGGGCGATCCGGATCGTGGGTGCGAAGTCCGTCAAGTAGTGTGCCGAAACTATCCCGAAGCAGTCCGGCAGGGCTGCCCGCCCAGGTCCAGTCGCATTCTTGCCCGGTGCGGGTGATGCGCACCACCAGCGCAGTGTCGCGGTCGAGCGCGGCAGGTACGGCAAGATCATCAACGAACTCCACGCTGATCGGCAGCTGCCGGGATAAAAGATGCCCAGTGTGTAGGCGTGGGTAGCGGGTGGTGATGTCATGGGGATAGGTGCCATGGTCGCGGGTGTTTTGTAATCGCCTGCCAACCTCGCGGCAGTAGTCGGAGAAGGCGTCGCCGGCGGCGGGAGGGCGGAAGGGGACGGTGGAGGCGAACACCGGCGCCAGCACGCTGGCCGCTGGTTGCCGCAGACCCACGTCGAACTCGGCCTCCCCGGCCACTCGTGTCAGAAACGCCAGCAGTGCCGCGAACACAGCCTCATCCGGCGCCGGCAAGGTGGTGATCCACTCCGGAATCGTGACCGGGAGCGCACCGTGGTCATCCGGTGAGCCGGTGGACTCGGATAACGGCAACGTCAGTGGCCTGAGTTCCGCCAGACGCTCGACCCAGTACCGCTCATGGGAGACGACGTCGCGGTAGGCGATGGTCAGCGCCTCGGCGTGCCAGGTGCCCAGTTCGGCCAACTGATGTCCTGGACGCACCGCCAAGTCGGCGGGGGCGATCGGAGTGCCGAACATCGATTTGAGGCCGGCTAGGTGCAGGTCTCGGCTCACCGTCGCCACCGTCATGCCTTGCTCGGTCACCGTGAGGACACTGCCTGCGGGCGCGGTGGATCGCCGCCCGCTCACCATCGTCGCGCCCACGATCACCAGCTCCGAGCCAACAGCGAGTTTGACGGTGCCGAACTCGTTGGGATGTGGCCCGAATTGAGTGGCACGGACAGCGGCGTCAATGTCCTCGGCCGGCTGGTGCCAGGAAACGGTCAGCGCACCGCGGGGGCGTTCGGTTCGCGCATGGTACGTGCGATTACGCAGGTCCTGCGCCGTGGGGGTAACCCGTCCGTACGTCAGGTCATCAACCAGATCGGTGAACGATTCGATCCCGGCCTGCAGACACTTCAGGTTGACGGTGTGGCTGGTGTCGGTGTGGTCGATCGGAATCGAGCGCTGGGCCAGGATGTCACCGGCGCCAGCCTGTGCGGTCATGACATGCCAGGTCACACCGTGGAAGGTGGTCTGGTTGAACACCGCCCAGGCCGTAGCGTGAACACCAGCGTCCCTCGGCAGTAGCGCGTCGTGGAAGTTGATCGCCAGGCCGGTGGGCAGTGCCAGCACCGAGGGGGAAAGTATCCGCGGGTTGACGATACTGAACAAGTAGTCAAAAGGACGTTCCGTCAGGAACTCCGTAAGGTTCGACCCAAAGTCGCTGGTTAGTATTTCTTTATCGGAAGCCCACTGTTGAATGGCCGAATTTGAGGACGCGATCCCATGGATTCGGTGGCCACGCTCCAGTAAAATGTTCGCACACTCAATGAGAAGGGAGTTCTCCCCTATCAGGAAGGTAGCGATGGATCGACCGTGCATTATTCAAAACCTATCCGGTTGAGGGGATAACTTCAACACGCCTCGAACGCGCTGTGCGCCGGTGAGACTTGCGACCAGCGTGATCCGCAGAGATACCGACATCCGGAGTGGGCATCGATCTCCGACACCCGGCGGGGGTTGTCGGCGGACAGAAGGTTGATGTAGCCGGGCGACCTGCTTGAAGTCCGACAACCGCGATGGTTTCCAACAGACTCAGCAAACGTTTCCGATGAGCAGCAAGAGCGTCAGCACCGCCAACTCCCGGGTGTGACCGCCAGCCGATCCGTAATCCTGAATCTTTCCTACTGTTCCAAAATAAAATCGACAAATCATCCACCGAAATCGAGGTATTCTGCGCTCCGCTGGATCCCTCAGTGACGGCAAACAGGCAACAACATCCTGCATTCCTGCCAGACAGTGCGCATAAACCGCCGTCGCTGCGATGCGCGACTCGGGGGCATCGCACCTCAATCCGGCGCGCCACAGCTCGCAACCTATCCATCCTCGACGGCGACAAACTGACTGTCCAACGCACAAAGCTCTTCAGACGTCCTCGATGGCCGACCAACGAGCCTAACCGGCTCCGGTCGGTCCGCAAAACGCTCGATCCAATACTGCTGATTCCCCGCGAACTGCTCCGACGCGCGATGAGCTAAATCGCGGTCCAGCAGCATGCCCAACGAACCAAACAAATCTTGATCCAGCTCCATCCCACGCGCGAACTACCGTATAAACCTCGATCAGCGGTCGTTCAACGAGCCAGAAGCCGAACACGTCCATCGCTTTGGGATGGCAAACCTGACACCAAAAGAACCGGCCAGATCCAAACTTGATCAACGCGTAACTGAACAGTGGGCCGCGAGTGAGAACCCTCGGCCGAGCCATGTCGTCCGTCATCCATTCTTGCGCAGCCGTGCGCGGAGCAGGGTCTTCACCGACTTCGCCGATCGGCAGCAACCAGTCCAAATGACAACTCAACAACCTGCCGTGGTCTGTCGCTGCCCTCGACGAACCGAACACGCAGTGAGTCGACCTCCCCGACAATGCGCTGCAGCACCGCATCGAACAATGCTGAATCCGTCGCACCATGCATTTCTAGATTTTCCACCAATTCTATAGAGTTGATTCCACCCGTTAAGCTGTCAGCAACCCAATCTCGCGCCGAGTCGCCGAAAACAGCAGAACGATATCGCCGCTGTCGGACAACATTTCTAGCCCGAACGAAGCGTGGACTACGACCTGCTGAAAAGGTGGACAAGCCCCCACGTAATTCAGGTGCTCCCGGTCCCACAGAGGATCGAACCAAAGACTGCATTGTGCAGCCGAGATGGGTCGCTGAGCACGACTGGCCATGGTAGCGATGATGTCGTATCACCCCCAGTCGAAGCCTGGAACCGTTCACTACCTCTCTCAGCAGCAGGTTAGTCGTTTGCAGCCTGTGTCGCTCCTGATCAATGGTGTTTTCCCTCGTTCGAGTTACCTTGGGTTTCCAGGTAGGCTGACACCGGTGGAGGAACAGCGGTTGCCGGGCAGTGCCATGAGCGGCGCCGTTTTGGTGGACAGCACGGTGCGGCGGCCGACCGGGCCGTGGACGCCGGCAGTGCACGCGCTGCTACGCCATCTCGAAGGACACGGTTTCCACGGGGTGCCGCGCGTGCTGGGCATCGACGAGCAGGGCCGAGAGATGTTGACGTACCTGCCAGGCACGACGGTTGGGGACGCACGGCCTTGGCCAAAGTGGGTCTACTCCCACGATGCGCTCGGACAGGTTGGCCGATGGCTGCGCCGATACCATAACGCGGTCACCGACTTCGTTCCGCCGTCGGATGCCCAGTGGTGGCCACCGCGACGGTGGCAACCGGGAGACATCATTATGCACAACGACTCAGGCCCCTACAACGCCGTCTGGGAAGAGTACCCCGGCGCTGACGGCCGAGCCGGTGCGAACACCGCTGCCGGAGACCTGATTGGCTTCTTCGACTGGGACTACGCCGCTCCCAGCTCAGCTCTACGCGATCTCGCGTTCGTCGCCTTTTCCTGGGTGCCGTTATACGCTCGAGACGTCGCCGCAGCCGACGGTTTCGCCGACTTCGCTGACCGACCACGTCGGCTGCGACATTTCCTCGACGCCTACGGTCACCAAGGCAACATCGACACGGTGCTCGACGCCATGAAGGTCGAGATCACCGCACGCGCGGCAGAATTTCAGCAACTAGCTGCTGCCGGTGATCCGTTAATCAGCCTGCTAGTCCAGGAGGGCGGAATCGCCGACCTCGACAGAGCCCTTGACCAACTCACGGACGACGCCGCGAGCTTCCGCACCACCACCACCTGAGAGGCATTGTCATCAACTTGGTGGGGTGTCAGGGGCGTTGTCAACTTGCTTGCCGGTTCGAGCTGAGCCCACGATCCGGAAGACCGCGACGGTATCAACGCCACCATCGACCGGGGACTATCCAACGACCGCCAGAAAGGACTGAACAACAAAGTCCGACTGATCATCCGCCGCGCCTATGGCTTCCGCAGCGCGGAGGCCGCGCTGGCCATGCTCGCCTGCGGACCCGTCAACCTGAAGCTCCCGGACCACACCCCCGCGCCCACATGGCCCGGGGTCGGGCAGCCCGCAAGCGGCTTGAGTAGTTTACTGCCTTCATCGACACCGCCCTCCCGCGCCTGCTCGCGGTGCCCGCAATGCCGTAAGTTTGGCAGGGGATCTTGAAGAGGTGGATCTTGGGTGTGCCGTGGTGGAGTTTGCCGTGGTCGGTGGCGCGTTTGAGTCCTCTGAGTCAAGTCAGGGTGGCAGCGCGTTGTTCGGCGGTGTGTTTGAGGGGGGTCGTCGGGGGTGTTGGTGTGCCAGCAGGTCCAGATGACGCGGATCCAGGAGCGGGCCACGATGCGGTTGGCGTGGGGGTTGCGTTTGCCGCGGGCTCGGGCGTCGCGGTAGAGGCCTTGGGCCCATGGTGATTGCATTCGGGAGTTGTGGGCGAAGGCGGTGATGGCCTTGCGGGCTCGGGTGTTGGTGGCCCAGCGGAAGTAGACGCCGGTGGTCTTGCCGGATGATTTGGTGACTGGTGTGGTGCCGCATTCGGCGGTGGCTTGTTCGGCGTCCTCGACTCGGTCGAGGATGGGGCCGATCTCGGCGAGGATCTGGGCCAGGTTGATCTGGTCGATGCCGGGGAGCTGCTGGAGAAGTCGGGCCCGGGGGTGGATGGCGATGATGCGTTTGATCTCTGTTTCGAGCGCGGTGATGGTGCCTTGCAGGGTGCGCAGGAGCAGCCAGTAGGCTGGCCAGCACCTGGGGTGGGAGTCCGGTGGGGTCTTGCCGCCGCGGTAGGCGTGGCGGTGCAGGAAGGCGGCCATGCGAGCGTCACCGAGTCGGGCGGCTGATTCGGGGGTGGGGGTAGTCGGTGAGGAAGGCCAGCGCGATCTGTGAGCCCAGCGGGGTAGAACAGGGCCTTGGGCCCTGGCCAATGCGCATCGAGCAGTGCGCAGAGTTGGTTGCTCGCCGCGGTCTTGGCGGCGACGTGGTCATCGCGCAGCCGCACCAGGCTTTGCAGCTGACGTAATCCGGCATCGACGGGCTCCACACGGCGCAAGCGGTGCCCGTCGGTGCGTAGGTAATCGGCGAGCTTGTAGCTATCCCCGGGGTCAGATTTCGTACCAGAGGCACCCCAGCGGGACCGGGCCGCATGGAAGGCCGTGGGATGCACGGGCGCACTACGGGATGACCGGTGGCGAGTAGCCGGTCGATGACCAACCCGCTGGTTCGCTCGATGATCACCGGCAAGGTGCTGGGCTGACATGCTGGCTCAGCCGGTGCAGCGCCTGAGCCAAGCCTGCTTCGGTGTGCTCACAGGCCCACCGCTGAAGAATGCGTCCTGCCTGGTCGAGGACGGTGATGTCGTGTGTCGTGCTGGCCCAGTCCCACCCGACAAACTTCACGATCTGGTTTCTCCTTGGAGTGCATGCTGGACTCCTCGGGTGTCGAGGCCCTGCGTCGGTTCCTCATTGTTCGGCCCTCATCGGGGCATGTCCCTCAAGCCGATCCTCAGGGCCTCGGAGTGCCAGGGGTGGCCGTACTCAAACTGGCCATCGAAGTGGCACGGCAACGGGGCCATCCCCTCGCACCACCGAGGGAATCACGACTCGATCTTCGAGCCGGGCCCCAGATAGTTCCCCAATGAGGCAATGGTGGTGAGCTCTGTATCTTTTGACCACTCGGGGACCCTCGCAGCAAACCACCCAATGACCCGAAGGGGTGCATGCAACCATCGGTTTGGCTTCCGGTTATCCGGCTAATAGGGACCTCTGGCACCTTGCCTGGTGTGTTTCAGCTGGCGTGATTCTGACCGCGTAGGCGTCGGTCGGAGTTCTTCTTCGTGTCGACGGACTTTGGTGGCGAGGGCGTCGAGCCCGATGCGTAGGTTCGATCTCGGTGCTCAAGCCGGTGAGGGTGTGAGCTTCTTGGCGTCCTGACGAGCGAGCACAGCGTCAGCAACCGGGCGCACGGCGAACGCCAGTGTCCATTCAGGGGTCCTGTTGAGCTGGGCCGTCGCAGACTATTTGATCTTGGTGGGGGTGCTCGGCGGGTGGTGTCGGCGTGTCGGGGTCGTTGTGGGGTCTTTGATCGTCGATCATCTGGGTTGTGTCCGCGCCTGAGCCGCCTGAGCCTTCGTATCGGGAGCTTGCCGTGCTGGTGGCGGGGTTGGCGGCGCGGGTGGGGACGTTGGAGGCGGAGAACGCGACGTTGGTGGCCGAGAACGCCGAGTTGAGGCGGCGGCTGGGGATGAACTCGACGAATTCCTCGACGCCGCCGTCGAAGGACTCGATCGGGGCCAAGGCCAAGCGGCGGGCGGATCGGTCGTCTCGGGAGAGGTCCAAGGAGCGCAAGCCTGGTGGGCAGCCGGGCCGCAAGGGCTCGGGGCAAGGTGATCGCCGCGCGGATCGGCCGCTGCCCCAGCGTGGTCTCCCGCGAGATCGCCCGGCACGGCGGGCGAGCCCATTATCGAGCCGTGGTCGCCCGAAGGGTGGCCGCGGAGCAGCGCGGTAGGCCCAAGCCCCGCAGGCTCGACGCGTGTCCGCGGCTGCGCACCGAGGTGGTGACCCGGCTGCGGGCTGGGCATTCCCCCGACCAGGTGGCCGGCCGGTTGCGCTATGAGCACCCCGACCAGAAGGCTCACTGGGTGTCCCCCGAGGCGATCTACACCTGGATCTACGCGCTGCCCAAGGGTGAGCTGGCCCGCCACGGCATCCTGCTGCGGTCGGGGCGCACGCAGCGCCGAGCGCGCGGCCGCACTCGCGCACCGGGAGCCCGGATTGTGGGCATGACCAGCATCGACGCCCGACCCGCCGAGGTCAGCGACCGGGCCGTGCCCGGGCACTGGGAGGGAGACTTGCTGATCGGAAAGGCCGGCAAGACCGCGATGGCCACCCTGGTCGAGCGGACCTCCCGCTACGCCGTGCCCGTCGCGCTGCCCGCCGGCCGTCGCCACGCCACCACCACCTGCGACGCGCTAATCACCACGGTGACCGGGATGCCCACCGCGCTGGTCAAGACCCTGACCTGGGACCAGGGCAGCGAGATGGCCGCCCACGCCGCGTTCTCCCTGGCCACCGACGTCGCAGTGTACTTCGCCCACCCCCACTCACCTTGGGAACGCGGCACCAACGAAA
>JBOHGX010000397.1:0-8243 GCA_050700255.1 Pseudonocardiaceae bacterium | reverse complement strand
TGCTATAGCACCGATTCGCACTCACGAGGCTCGCGGAGCGAGCCATGACGGTGACTGTGAACGGCCAGCGCTGGGAATTGCCCGACGGCGCCACGCTGGCCGACGTGCTCGGGCGGCTCGGCGCGCCGCTGGCAGGTGTCGCGGTGGCCCTGGATGGCGCCGTGGTGCCGCGGGCGTCTTGGCCCGGCACGTCGCTGCACTCCGACGCCCGGATCGACGTATTCACTGCGGTGCAGGGAGGTTGACGCCGATGGCAGACGATCCGCTGGTCATTGCTGGACGGCAATTCGGCTCGCGGCTGATCCTGGGAACCGGGGGTGCGGGCAACCTCGCCATCTTGGAACAGGCGCTGCTCGCCGCGCAGACCGAAATCACCACGGTGGCGATCCGCCGGATGGACACCGGCGCGCGCACCGGCGTGCTCGATGTGCTGGCGCGCCACGGGATCGAGCCGTTGCCCAACACCGCAGGCTGCCGCAGCGCCGCCGAGGCGGTCCTCACCGCGCAGCTGGGCCGCGAGGCGCTGCAGACGTCCTGGGTCAAGCTCGAGGTCATCGCCGATGACCGCACGCTGTTGCCCGACCCGATCGAGCTGCTCGACGCCGCCGAGCAGCTCGTCGACGACGGTTTCACCGTGCTGCCCTACACCAATGATGATCCGGTGCTGGCCTGCAAGCTTGCCGATGTGGGATGCGCGGCGGTGATGCCGCTGGGCTCGCCGATCGGTACCGGGCTGGGCATTCGCAACCCGCACAACGTCGAGATGATCGTGGCGCAGGCCCAGGTGCCGGTCGTCCTCGACGCCGGGATCGGCACCGCCTCAGAAGCGGCCCAGGCGATGGAGCTGGGCTGCGATGCGGTGCTGCTGGCCACTGCCGTGACCCGGGCCGACGATCCACCGCGGATGGCCGAAGCGATGCGGCTGGCGGTGCAAGCCGGCCGGCACGCACGGCTGGCCGGCCGGATCCCGCAGCGGTTCTGGGCCCAAGCCTCCAGCCCCGACCGCAACCCCTAATCCCGGCGTGTCCGGCCTCCCTGCCTGGTGTGTCGGCCGATGGTGCTCGGTGTGTCGAGCCGGGTGCACAGTGTCGACTGCCTCAAGTGGTCGCTGCGCGATGCGTGGCAGGTCCTCGGTTGTCCGATCTTCCGATCCTGCCCTTCCGTCCCGTCCGCCATCGCGCATCGGTCCAATCAGGCCAATCATCCAGCCGAAGTGGTCGGCGCGCTGTCGCCGGTGTACGTGGGCACCGGTGACCTGCTTGTTGTCGGTACGGCCGAAGTAGCACCGGTGACCTGCTCGTTGTCGGTACGGCCGAAGCAGGCGCGGTGGTCGGTTGAGATGATGTGGCTAGAGGGGAGCACCGCTCGAAGGATCCATACTGCGCCACCGCCAGCCAGAATTGGGCGACGATCGCATTCGTCATCTCCGGAGCGATCTGCAGCGCGTTCTCAAGAGAACGCTCCGCCGCGGCCTCGTCACCGTTCAGTGCAGAGCCGACGGCTTGAGTGCGGTAGATCAAGTCTGCACGGTCCGAGCGTCATACGAGCCTGAACGAGCTCGACGGCGCGCTAGCCGGCTCAGGCCTATGACCTCGCGGCCGGGATGCTAGCGTCCCCGGCCGGTCTTTTTTTGCAACTGGTCGATCAGCTCGGACGCTTGGGCCTTGGTCAGGTCTGCCGGAACCTCCTCACCGGCCTCCCGGGCGAGCGTCTCAAGGTAGCTACGCTGCGGCCCGGTTATCGGCTCGTCGCCCGTGGTCCAGTTTTCGGGGTCCTTCTCGGTGAGCTCATCGGTGCGTCAGCCATGCTCGCGCCATACCCCGTGAGCCTCTGCCGAAACCAGGCTCAGCCCGTGTTGCGCATCCCGGCAGCGATCCCGTTGACGGTTCGCAGCAGGGCACGACGCAGATCGGGGTCGGGCTCCTCCATCTCGCGATGACGGGCCAGCAGCGAGATCTGGAGATGGTGCAGCGGCTCCAGGTATGCCGCCCGCACCTGCAGGGTGTGGCGCAGCAGGCGGTGCCGGGCCAGCAGGGTCGAGCCACCGGTGAGCCGTAGCACTTCGCGCTTGGTCAGCTCGTACTCATCGACGATGGTGTCGAACAACGGCTGCAGACTGGGCTCGACGAGAACCGAGACGTAGCACTCCGCGATCCGCAGGTCGGTCTTGGCCAGCGTCATCTCGACGTTTCCGAGCAGGTTGGTGAAAAACGCCCAGTCCCGCATCTCCTTGAGCACCGGACCGAGCCCGGCGTCCCGGGCGGCCCGCAGGCCGCTGCCCACGCCGTACCAGCCCGGCACGACCATCCGGGTCTGAGTCCACCCGAACACCCAAGGGATGGCCCGCAGCCCTTCCAGCGTGGTCTTCCCACTGCCCGGTCGCCGCACCGGTCGGGACCCGACATTGAGCCAGCCCAGCTCGTCGACCGGGGTGGCGGCGGAGAAGAACTCGCTGAGTCCGCGAAGGCCGACGAAGTCGCGATAGGCCGTACAGGCGGCCCCACTCACCACGTCCATCGCCTCATCCCAACAGGCCAGCACCTCCCGGGGGACCCGCGAGGTCTGATGCAGCAGGGTGGCCTCCAGCACCGCAGCAAGCAGGATCTCCAGGTGGTCGTGGGCCAGCGCGCTGATCGAGTACTTGTCGGAGATGACCTCGCCCTGTTCGGTCACCTTCAGCGTCGCGTCCACAGTGCCGTACGGGGAAGCCGCCACCGCCTCCCCAGCCGGGCCGCCGCCCCGGCCCACCGAACCGCCGCGGCCGTGGAACAGCCGCAGCCGGACCCCGTGCGCGGCGGCGGTGTCGCGTAGCTGGCGCTGTGCCCGGTGGATATCCCAGTGCGAGGTGGTGATTCCGGCGTCCTTGTTGGAGTCGGAGTACCCGAGCATTACCTCTTGCAGGTCCCCCCGCGCTCGGACCAGCTGCCGGTAGGTGCGATCCCGCAGCATCGCCTCGAGCAGCTCGCCTGCGCAGCGCAGCTCGGTGGCCGTCTCGAACAGCGGCACGACATCTATCGCGCACCTGCACCCACCGGCCGCCGAATCCTCCGACGGTGCCAGTGCCACGAGACCCGCTTCGCGGGCCAGCACTGCGGCGGCCAGCACGTCGTCGACACCCTTGGCCATCGAGACGATGTATGTGTTGGCAGCCGGCTCGCCGAAGGTCTGCTGGGCAGACCGGATCGCGTCAAAGACGGCAAGCACGTCCGCGGCTGCCGGTGGCAGCTCAGCGGAACGGGCGGTCAGCGGTCGCCGTCCGGCCAGCTCACGGGACAGCAGCGCCGTCCGCGCCTCGCGGTCGAGCTCGGCGTAGGGCGTTGCGAGCTCACCGAGCGGGTCGTAAAGCGCCGCGAGGGCGGCGTGATGTTTGTCGGCGTGCTCGCGCACGTCGAGGGCCGCGAGGTGCAGGCCTAACGCTCGGGCGCTGCGTAGCGTCCTGGCCAGGGTGCCCTCGGCGATGCGTTCGCCGAGATGGTCGCGCAGCGAGGTGTCCATCACCTCCAGGTCGGTGAGGTAGGTCTGCGCTCCCAGGTAATCCCGTCCCTCCTGGTGCCGCACGCCGTCCCGGATCCGCTGCCGGGTTCGGGTCAGGCGAGCGTGGATGAAGGAACACTTCAGCCGGTAGGGCTCGTCGGCATTGAGCCGGAGGTAGCGGTCATAGACCTCGGGCATCATCCGCCGGTCATGGGCGAGGCTGCACCGTAGTGCCTCCGAGACGCCGACCACGCGGGTGGACACGCTGAGCTCCTGAAGGAGCGCAGCGACCAGCGTCAGGTGAATGTTCAGCGCCCGATCCGCGTAGAGCCGCAAGACGTCGAGCGTGACCTGCGGTGAGACGTTGGGGTTGCCGTCGCGGTCACCGCCGACCCAGCAACCCAGTACCAGCGGCCGCGACCCCGCAGGCAGGGTGAACTCGGCTCGGGCGAGCTCGTCCTCGAGGTCCTCCAGCAGGTCGGGCACCGCGTGGGTACCGAGCTGCTCGAGGTAGTAGGCGACCGCGCGAGCCTCGTCCAGCACAGTTGGTTGGCCGGGCCGGATCTCGTCTGTCTGCCACAGCAGGTCGACCAGCCGCGCGAGCCGCCGTTGCGACTGTTTCTTGGGCAGGTTCTGATCGAGAACGTCAGCCACCCGGCGCAGGATGCCCTGCACCGAGGTACGGGACGCCTCGGTCGGGTGAGCGGTGAACACCGGCCGCAGCTCCATCCGCGCCAGTACCGCCTCCACCTCAGTCCGGTCGACGTCCCGGGCCAGCCGGTTCATCACCGCCCGCAGTGGTCCGTGCCGCCAGCCGACCTGGGCGCGCTGCTCCCGCGAACGGTGCAGCTGCTCAGCCACGTTGGCGAGCTGGAAGTAGATGGAAAATGCCCGGGCGAGCTGGACGGCCGTGCCGATATCCAGCGTGGACAGCAGCGACCTGATCTCAGCGCTACCCTCTGCCA
Source organism: Pseudonocardiaceae bacterium (assembly GCA_050700255.1). Lineage (GTDB taxonomy): Bacteria > Actinomycetota > Actinomycetes > Mycobacteriales > Pseudonocardiaceae. The sequence goes on along the minus strand of JBOHGX010000397.1, from coordinate 3,804 downwards.
GAGCCACTCGGCCCAGCCTTCGTACCTCTTCCACCAACTTGAGCAGTTCCTCGCCCCCCTGCCGGACCAACGTCTCACCGAGCAAGGTCGACAGCAGGCGGATGTCGGCCCGCAGCGCGAGGTGCTGCGACTCCGAACTGACACCGGCGTGGGAGGCCACCGAGTCCAGGCGCCTACCCCGTTCGGCGCTCGACTCCTGTCGTGCTGTCGACGTCATCGGTTTTCCCTCATCCAACGTGGATCAGGCGAGGCTGGAGTAGCGTCACGAAAGCGCCACAAATTCAGTCTGCCGGAATCTTGGCGATATCCGCAGCCGGCGCATCCATGCGATTGATAGTCACACGCCGGGTCGACAAACCCCAAGCACAACTCCGCAGGCGTTTCTCACTGGTAACAGTGTGGTAATGCCCGCATCTGCCCGGTGCTGCTCAGCGCAGCGCGGTCGGGCCTGATCGCCGCCTGAGGTAGCCGTAGGCGGCGGTGGCCACGAACAGCACGGCGCCGACGACGGTTAGCCAAAACAGACCTTTGATGACAGCGCCGAGGATCGACACGACCAGCCAGACGACGAGGAGGACCCCGATGATCTTCATCATGTTCTCAGTGTCCCATTCATCATTGGTTGCGGCGCCGGTTGTAGGCGGATGGGTTTCATGAAGTTCAGCCGCGAGGACGTTCGAAGGTGACGAGCACGCCGTCGACACCACCAGGCCCGATCCGTCCCTTCACCTCGACTGCGGTGATGGCTTTGAGCTGCCATCCCTTGTCCGCATGCTCGTTGAGGATCTTCTCGAGCTTGTCGCCGGACATCTTGCCGCCGAGCAAGCCCTCACGAAGCTCGACCACCCGGTACTCGTAAGCAGTCACCATGCCAGCCTCCCTGATCCCGATGTCGCGAGTTCCCTCCCCAGTGTGTCCGGTTTGCCTGCCCGGTGTGTCGCGTCGCCTTGTCCGGTGTGTCCGGCCGTAGTGCGCGGTATGCCGACTGCCCGAAAGATCAAGACCGCGCTCGCAGCTCGGCGATCTCTGCGCGTAGCGCCCGTATCTCGCTGAGGATGGTTGCGGCGGCGATGGCGTCGGACCGCTGGTGCTCGGCGACGTCTGCCTTGACCTCGGTGGCGACCTGCTCCTCCATCGCGCGGACCACCACGGCGATGAACAGGTTCAGCACCGCGAATGTGGATACCAGCAGGTAGACGATGAAGAAGATCCAAGCCAGCGGCTGGACTGCCATCGCCTCGCGTGCGACGTTCGCCCAGTCGTCGGTGGTCATCACCTGGAACAGAGTGAACAGCGAGCTGCCGAGATCACCGAAGCGGTCCGGCACGCCGTCACCGAACAGCTGGGTGGCCATCACCGCGGCGACGTAGATCCGCAGTCCGAGCAGCGCGGCGATGGACGCCATCCCCGGCACGGCGGTGAGCAGCGCCGCGACCACCCCCCGCATACTCGGCACCAGCGCGACCAGCCGCAGCACCCGCAGAATCCGCAGCGCCCGCAGTACCGAGAACGCCCCTGACGCGGGGATCAGCGCGATGGTGACGATGATGAAGTCGAAGACGCTCCATGGGTCACGGAAAAAGCGCCACCCGTGGGCGGCAAGTCGCAACGCCAGCTCCACCACGAAGATCGCCAGTGCTATGCGGTCCACCGCGTGCAGCAGCCAGCCGTACTCGGCGACCATCCGGTCGGACGTCTCCAATCCCAGCGTCACCGCGTTGAGCACGATCACCGCGACGATGAACCGCTGGAAACGGTCACCGTCTACGAACCTGCGCAGACGTTCCCGCCAGGTCATCGGCCCCTCCGCACTCGTGCTCGGATGCTGCGGGCCTGATCCTATGGGTGACACCCGGTGGGTCACTGCGTCGATGAGCGTGGTGTCACCTGCGCGTCTTGACCTCAACCAGCATTGAGGTGTGAGGATCGGGGATCGTGAGTACTCCCATACTGTGCGCCCCTGAAACCGATGAGTGGGACGTCGCCTCGCTGGACCTCGACGCCTATCTCGACCGCATCGGCCATCCCCGCGTACGGCCGTCCGTTGACGGCACTGACGCGCTGAGATCGCTGCATGAGGCACACGTCCGCGCCATTCCCTTCGAGAACGTCGACGTGATGCTCGGAACGCACCCCGGGTTGGGGCTGGACGTCATCGACGACAAGCTCGTACGCCGGCACCGAGGCGGGTACTGCTACGAGCACGCGCTGCTGTTCGCCGCGATACTGGAGCAGCTGGGCTACCCGGTGCAGCGCCGGATCGCGCGGGTCCAGCCACACCGGGCCGGCCCGCGGACGCACATGATGTTGACGGTGCCCGCCGACGGGGTCGACTACCTTGTCGACGTGGGGTTCGGGGCCGGGATGCTGTATCCGATGCCGCTACGGGACGGGGCCGTCGTGGATCAGGCCGGATGGGAACACCGCCTGACCCGCTACGGTGCGGGATGGACGCTATCGAAGCGTGCCAAGGACGGCTGGCAATCGCTGCACGCCTTCGACGACACACCGCAGCACCCGATCGACTACGACGTCGCCCACCACTACACCTCGACCCATCCCCGTTCTCCGTTCACCGGCCGGTTGGTTGTCATGCGGCTTGACCACGGCGTCAGCCGTCGCCTCGTCGGCGATGAGCTCACCGTGGAGCGCGCCGGCGGGAGCCTCGAACGCACCTCCGTATCGCCGGAACGTCTGGACGCCACGTTGCGCGAACTCGACGTCGTTCTCGACGCAGCACAGCTCGCCGCGCTGACCACCCGCTGTACGTGAACTGCGCCATACATACGCGGTGGCAGCGGCCGTCCGTCGGCTCCACGTCACCGGAGGATCCCTTCGCGGCACCGTGGTGATTGGAGAGGTCAGCTCCGCGTTGGATCATGACTAGGATGCCAGGTCCTCGTTGACGGTGATTGGCCGAGGTGGTGGCATAAGCGAACGGGTTGTTCGGCTTGGTTGAAGGGAACTCAGTGCTAGCGCGTGGGCGAAAAAAACCAGTAGCGGGTCGTAGGGCGTGGAGAAGCTTCATAGATCTCATCGGGAGGAAGAGTTCAGTCAAGAAAGTCGCTCTCGGAGTCTCAAGCTTTATAGTAGGTGCTGCCACTGTTGCAGCAACTATATACGGCTATCGAGCGTATGTGAATCAGTCGACCTTCGATGTCTCAGTCGTTCGACTCGTAGTAACGAATCAAAACAACGTTGCCTACATAGCCAGAGAGCCGTCAGGAGATATCTCCGAAGCGGGAGAACGGGAGGCGGCCGGCGCTGCAATCACCCTTCGCAACTCAGGTCAGGTCCCTCCGCTTCTTACTAAGGTGAAGGTCGAGGTCCTCAACTTGCTTTCCATGGAGGGATGCTGGGGAGCAGGAGGTGTCGAGACGACCGCTGAGTACGATATCCGTGTGCCCGACAATATCGCGTCCGAGGCTCAGTCACTTTACGTAGAGAAGCAAATAAACTTTCAGGTTGAGGGTCAGAAGATCGATCAATTGGCTATCGCAATCGGCCCAACTATAGAGTACGACGGTCGTTGGCCGAGCATCTACGTCGTCGACATATGGCTCGTGGAGCAATCAGGTGAAGAGATAGCCGCTGGACGCGCAGTCCTCATGGACACTGGCTATTCCGACGCTATCGTAGAGTACGCTAGTTCACCTGAAGATCATTTCGGTGATAACGTGGATTATGCAAAACCCTAGTTTAGACTAGTCAGTGGTCGTTTTTTCGAAAGTTGGCGACACGCGGCATCAAATAATAGACAACGGCTTCTCCGGCCGATAGAAAGGAGGCGACCAAGCCCAAACC
>JBOHGX010000396.1:0-24812 GCA_050700255.1 Pseudonocardiaceae bacterium | reverse complement strand
CGGTAGGCGACGTCTCAGAGGCGGCCGCCATCCGGACCGCCATCGGCACCCACCCGGTGATCACCGCGCCCAAGGGGGCGCTGGGTCACCTGCTCGGCGCTGCAGGCGCAATCGAGGGCATGGCCTGCCTGCTGGCGGTACGCGACGGTGTTGTGCCCCCCACCCTGAACCTGGAGGATCCCGATCCCGGTGTACAGCTCGACGTGGTAGTCGGATCCGCCCGCGAGGTGGAGTTGCACGCGGCCGTCAACGACTCGTTCGGATTCGGCGGGCACAACGTTGCGCTCGCCTTTACTTCGGTGTGACGGGCGCAGCCTGACCCATCGAAGGTGAAGGCATTCGCTTCCCCTACCCAGGAGACCCCGTGACAGCTCTCGCGCACCGTCACCGCACCGACGCGCCGTCCAGCAACGGCGTAGCACATGATCCGCGAGATCCAGAGTTGCGCCTCACCTGCCTGTTTGACCCGGGCACCCTGGCCGAGCTGGCGCCCCGTGATGCCAGCGGTGCGTTCGCCGCCCGCGGCCGCATCGACGGGACCACTGTGATCGCCTACTGCACCGATGCCACCACGATGGGCGGTGCAATGGGGTCGCAAGGCTGCCAGCACATCGTGACAGCCATCGATACCGCGATCCAGCAACATAGCCCGGTGATCGGGTTGTGGCATTCCGGCGGGGCGCGGCTGGCCGAGGGTGTCGAGGCTCTCGACGCCGTCGGCCAGGTGTTCTCCGCGATGGTCCGTGCCTCCGGGCGGGTGCCGCAGATCTCGGTGGTGCTCGGGGCCGCCGCCGGTGGGGCCGCCTACGGTCCTGCCCTCACCGATGTCGTCATCATGGCGCCGGACGGGCGGGTGTTCGTCACCGGTCCCGACGTCGTCCGCAGTGTGACCGGCGAGCAGATCGACATGGAGTCCCTGGGCGGTCCCAGCGCACATGGCAAGAAATCGGGCGTGGTGCACGTGATGGCCGACTCCGAGTCCGACGCGCTGCTGCGTGCCCGCCATATCGCAGGCCTGCTCGCCCGACCTGGAACGTTCGACCTGGATTCGATACGCGAGGAGGAGGTCGACCTCTCCGAACACCTTCCCGTGGAGCGGCAACGGGCCTACGACGTCCGCCCGTTGGTGCGCGCCGTGCTGGACCAGCCCGACACCGATCCCGACGCCGGGTCTGACGCTGGGTCCGATCCGGCCGGTGGGTTCGTGGAGCTGCAGCCCAAATGGGCACCCAATGTTGTGGTGGGACTGGGCAGGCTCGCCGGGCGCACCGTCGGGGTGATCGCGAACAACCCGTTGCGGCTTGCGGGCTGCCTGGACTCGGTATCGGCCGAGAAGGCGTCGCGCTTCGTGCGGATGTGCGACTCGTTCGGGGTCCCCCTCCTGGTCCTGGTGGACGTGCCCGGTTACCTGCCCGGTGTCGGCCAGGAGTGGGACGGCGTGGTGCGTCGCGGCGCCAAGCTGCTGCACGCCTTCGCCGAGGCGATCGTTCCCCGGGTCACCCTGGTCACCCGGAAAGCCTTCGGTGGTGCCTACATCGCGATGAACTCCCGGGCGCTGGGAGCTACTCAGGTCTTCGCCTGGCCCGACGCCGAGGTCGCCGTGATGGGCGCCAAGGCCGCAGTGGGGATCCTCCATCGCAAAGCGCTGGCCGCGGCGGCACAGGAGGAGCGGGAGGCGTTGCATGCCAAACTCGCCGAGCACCATGAGCGGATCGCCGGCGGGGTCGATCGCGCGGTGACGATCGGGGTGGTGGACGAGGTGGTCAAGCCCACGCAGACCCGGCGGCGCCTGGCGGAAGCGTTGGCGGCGGCACCGGAGGGCCGCGGCGCGCACGGCAACATCCCGCTGTAGTTGGTGGCTCTTCAAGGGCGGCCAACCTCAGCAGGGCACCCGCAGGCTTGCGCTGGGTGAATTGGGGCTCAGTCGTAGTTCGTCGGCATCGCCGATCAGCGGGTAGGACACCCACCACCGCAGGCACCTCACCGGCAGCTCGGGCGGCGCGTCGGCAGGGTCCTGCCGGCTGGTGAACGACAGCAGCGCGACCAGCCCGCCACCGGCTCTGGGTTCCAACCGGTGCAGCACGATACTGCCGTCGAGGGTGGACCGATACTGGTCGCGCCAGGCGGCTTCCCCGGTGTCCCGGGCGTGCTGCGGGGTGACGGTGCTGCGCCACAGCTTGTAATCGCCTGCATTGATCGCGTCGAAATACCTCTGCAGCACCCGGCGTACCCGGTCGGCGTCGGGATGCACCGCGACGTCCTCGACAAGCGCGACGCTGGTCGGCCCGGGCCCCGGTGCGGGCGCGCGGGGCGGTGCGTTACTGGCGATCGACGCAGCGCCATCGGCACTAGCGGTGGGCTGTAGCTGGCGCACCAACACCCCAGCGCCCACTGCGGCGGCGAGCACCACCACTGTCACCGCACACAGAGCCCACCGGCGTCGAACGACACGCTGCACCGGCGCAGGCTACGCCCCTGCTCAGCCCACGCGGTGCAGCCAGGTCACCGGAGCACCGTCGGCAGCGCGGCGGAACGGCTCCAGCGCCTCGTCCCACGCTGCACCGAGGAGCTGGTCGAGCAGGTGGGCGAAGGTCTCTCCGCTGCGAGCATTGGCGGCCAGTGCCCGCAACTGATCCTCGCCGACCACGATGTCACCGTTGGCGCTGGTTCGGGCGCGCCACAAACCGAGCCCAGGTACGAAGCTGAACCGCTCTCCGTCCAACCCCGGACTAGGTTGCTCTGTCACTTCGAAGCGCAGCATCGGCCACGCCCGCAACGCGTTGACCACAGCCGCTGCGACACCCGGTTGCCCGGACCAGTCGCATTCGGCGCGCAGCTGCCCAGGCGCGGCTGCCTGGGCAGTCCACTGCAGGTCGGCCCTGGCCTGCAGGGCGCCCGCTACCGCCCACTCGACGTGCGGACATACCGCCGACGGCGACGAGTGGACGTAGATAGTCCCACTGGTGCTCATCTGGTGACCTCCGCTGATCGACGAGAAGCGTCTTCCCCTACGTCCTCATGATCAATCGGTACACCGTCACACATTGTGCCCTTACGGCCGCTGGCACGCCAGTAGCCGGTGTGTCGTGGCTCAGGGCGTATGGGCCCCCAGTGTTTGCGCTGCGGCCACCACGTCGACCAGCCCGGTGCCCTTGTCGAAGGATGTGGCGTACCCACCCACGTTCTGATAGGGCGCACCGTCGGAATAGTGGAAGGCTGTGGACTTCAACGCAGCCTCGATCTCAGCCGGCGTCGCGGTCGGGTTGATCTGGAAGAGCAACGCCACGATTCCCGTGATCTGCGGCGCAGCCATCGACGTACCGCTGAGCGTGTTGTAGCTGCCCACGTCGAGAAGTCCAGGGCCGTTCTGTGGCTTGAGCCCGGTGGAACAGATCGGCTGGTAAGCGCGACACGCGCCGACGATGTTCTCGCCGGGTGCCGAGATATCCGGCCAGGTCGAGGGATCTTCCTTGGCGCCTCGGGAGGAGAAGGCGGCTACCGGACCGCTGCGGGTTCCGGTGCCCTCGTCGTTGTAGGCGGCCACTGAGATGATCCCGCCGGTGGGGTCCTGAGCGGCCGGGTTGGTGAGGCTCTTCGAGCCGTCGCCACCGTCATTGCCGGCGGCCCAGACGGTCACCACTCCTTCCGACGCGAGCTGGCGCTGAAGCTTCACAGCGGCCGAATTCTCGTCGAACTCGCCCCCGCCAGGCGGGCCGTAGGAATTGTTGACCACCTTGATCGCCGGACATTGCGCAGCGGGCACTCCCGCTCCGCACGGCATGGCGTGGTTTTCCAGCACCCAGTTCAGCGCCGTGTCCGCACTGATCACCGCCACTGCCGCACCGGTAGACAAGGAGACGATCTTGGCTTCAGGCGCGGCTCCGGAGACGGTGTTCCCGTCGCTGAGGGTGACGCTGCGACCGGCCGCGATGCTCGCGACGTGCGTGCCGTGGCCGCCGAGGGACAGCGTGTCGGTGTCGACAGCGGTAGGCAGCGACACGATGCAGTTGGTGTCGGTGTTGGCTTCGTCCAGGCACACGCTCTTCAGATTCCGCACGACCTTGCCCCCGGCGAATGCGGGGTGCGTGGGGTCGATTCCGGAATCGATCACGGCCACGCTGACACCGTTTCCGTCCAGGGAGGAGCCGTTCGCACCGACCAAGGTCTGCCGGGCCTCCAACCCGCGGGTCGCCACCTGAGGGGCATCAGCCCGCCGCGCAATGGGCTGGTCGCCCTCGATGTAGGTCACACCGGGCTGGGTGCGTGCCGCTTGCACTTGTGGTCCGGTCGCCCACGCGGCCACCACACCGATCTTGCGGAGGGTGGTGACCGGCTGCATCCCGGTGGCGGCGACCGCGCGTTCGGCGTCCGCAAGCGTCGCTCCATGCACCATCAACGGCATCCGGCCGGTGGGTGTGGCGAGCAACTGGCCGACCAACGACGGTGACAGCGGCACAGGTGATGGTTGGGCACCCGCCGGCATGGCGGTCAGCGAACCCGCAGCGAGCAGACCGGAGACCAGCAGACCGGTCAGCAATCCCCGTCGAGTCATGACCTCCCCTTCGTCGTACCTGAGCAGTGCATCTGGGGCAACCGATAAGAGTGAACACGTAGCGCGCACAATCGTCAACGCAGCGTATCGGTGTCGTTACCGTGTGCCCGGCACGATCGGCAACACTCAGCGAGACGCCTCCGCGCCCAATCGGTTGCTTTCCCGGCGTGTCCGTACGCTGGGTACACCGTGTGCGCACGCTGTGTACTGGATTCGTCAGCCTCGTGAGTGGTCCGGCCGCCAGGTGGCCGCCAGCAGCACTGTGGCGCCGAGCACTCCGAGGGCGCCGAGCACTCCGAGCCCGACGGTGAGGGCGAGCCCCACTGCGCCGGCCAGTGCGTCGTCGATGCCCAGTAGCCGGTCCACCGAGGCAGTGCCCGGACCGAGTAACCCGATCACTGCACAGACAACGCCGACCATGAGGACGTACTCATAGCCTTCCTTGAACACGAAGAATCCGTTGCGGCGGTGCGCTGTGACCCCGGCAGTCACCATGGTGCCGAACGACGAAGGCCGTCGCCAGCGGGGTGAGCAGCCCGACGGCCAGAGCGGCTCCGGCGGCGAGCGCTCCGGCACCGTCCCCACAGATGGTTGTACCCGTGCGCCACCAGCGTGAGTCCCACGACAACGCGCAGCAGCGCAGCCGCGGTATCGACGGTGTCCAACTCGGTCATCGCCTCGTCGTGCGGACATCGCAGAGTGACGTGGCGGCCCGCAGCTGGGTATCGATCTGCTCAGCAGTGCCGGGTAAGCCGAACAGTGACCCCTGACCTCCGTCACACCCCAGCGCCCGGAACCGCTCGAGCTGCCCATCGGTCTCCACACCCTCGGCGGTCACGGTCAGGTCCAAGGCGTGCGCCAGGCTCACCAAGGTGGCCACGATCTGCTCGTCCACCAGGTCGGCGTCAGGAGATCGCAGGCTCACGGCGAACGAACCAGCCAGCTTGAGCTCATGCATCGGCAGCCGGCGCAGATAGGAGAAGTTGGAGTAGCCGGTGCCGAAGTCGTCGATGGCGATTCGCACGCCCATCCGGTAGAGCTTCGTCAGCGCTTTGAGCGGACCTGCCTCGTCGCCCATCAAAGACTGCTCGGTGAGTTCAAGTTGCAGGCAGGACGGGTCGAGTTCGTTGTCAGCCAGGATCGTCGCGACCTCGGCCACCAGGGCAGGCTCATTCAACTGCCGGGGCGCGAGGTTAACGCTGACCAGGGGCGCAGCATAACCGAACGCGTCGTGCCAGGCTCGGGCCTGCTGGCACGCTTGGGCGAGCACCCAGTGCCCGAGCTGCACGATCGAACCGGTTTCCTCGGCCAGGCTGATGAACCGTTCGGGTCCGAGCACGCCCAGTGTCGGGTGACGCCAGCGCACCAGAGCCTCGACCCCGCGCAAGGTGCCGTCCTTCAGGGCGACCAACGGCTGGTAGTCGATGAAGAACTCGCCGCGGTCGATCGCGGCCAGCAGCGTGGCGGACAGCGTGAAACGGGCTACCTCGCTGTCGTTGCGGTACTGATCAAACATCGCATAGCGTGCCCTACCCTCGGCTTTCGCCCGGTACAGCGTGATGTCGGCGGCCTGCATGAGGTCCGCGGGGGTGGTGTCGGCGACCGGCCGCTCGACGACACCGATGCTCGTCGTGACGGTCAGCTCATGATCGCCGACTCGGATCGGAGCGGCCATGACGGCCAGCACCTCCTCGGCCAGTGCGGCAACGTCGTGCTCTCCGGCGGTGTCCTCGACGATAACCACGAACTCGTCGCCACCCATCCGGGCCACCAACTGCCCCGAATCGCAGCAGCGGGTCAGTCGCGAGGCGACGGCGATCAGCAACTGATCGCCGACGTCGTGCCCCAGACTGTCGTTGACCACTTTGAACCCGTCCAGGTCCAAAAAGCACAACCCGACCCGGCGCCGGCCCGCCGGCTCGGCGAAGATCCGCCCCAGCCGATCGGTGACCCTCGCCCGATTAGCCAGCTTGGTCAGCGGATCGTGGTAAGCCTGGTGTTCCAACCGGTCCTGCAGGCGACGCCGTTCGGACACGTCCTCCAGCAATGCCACCTGGTAAGCGGGCACTCCAGCCTCGTCGCGCACCAGCGACACCGTCAGGTTGGACCAGATCTCACCGCCGTCGGAACGGCGGAACCGCTTCTCCGTGCGGAACTGGTCCCGCTCACCGCGGATCAATTCCTCGTAAGTTTCCCACACGCTGACGGCGTCTTCCGGGTGGACCATCGAACTGACATTGAGCCGGCCGAATTCTTCACTGGTGTAGCCGAACATCCGCTGCAAAGCTGGATTCGTGTCGGTGATGTTGCCTTCCAGGTCGCCGATCCCGATCCCGACCCCCGCCTCAGTGAACATCGCACGGAACTTGGCCTCGCTGGCCGCCAGCGCCTGTTCGGCCTGCTGGCGTGCTCGCAGCCCAGCGCGATAGATTGCGTCCTGCTCATCGAGACTGCGCTCACGTAGGGCACCGGCATAGCCGGCGGCCATACTGCCGACCAGCTGAGCAATCCGGCTGGCGACGTTGATGTCCCGTGCAGGCGCACCCAGCAGACCTGGTAATTCCTCAGCGATCAATGCGAGGGTCTTGCTGAGCGTCTCGGTGCCGGTGAAATGTGCCGCGACCATGTCGACGCCGACCTGATGGCCCACCGAAGGGTCGAACTCAACGGCCAACGTTGCCTCGACCAGCCGGGGGGTGAGCCCGAGCAAATGCTTGGCCAGTGCACGGCGGCCAATCGGCACGTAGCTGGTGCCGACGATTGTCTCGGCCCAACGCCGGGCGAACGCTTCGTAATCCGTGTGGGTCATTCTCGCCGGCCCACCACCGCGTAGCCAGTGAACCGCTCGGGATGGTCGTCGACGTCGATCGGCGAATCCGGGCGCCACAGCGGCAGGAACACCACTCCGGGTGCCACCAGGTCGAAACCGTCGAGCAATGCCTCGATCTCCAGCCGTGAGCGCATCCTCATGGGGGTGGCGGTGCGCTGGTAGAGCGCGGTGTGCGACCCGGCCTGGTCAGGCCGGCCATCGTGGCTGGCGTGCGAGACGACGAGATGACTTCCGGGCGCCATCATCTTGCGGTATTGCGCGACGATGTTCGCCGGGTCTGCCGCATCCGGGACGAAGTGCAGCATCGCCACCATGAGCACGCCGAGCGGCTGGGTCTGGTCGATCAGCCGCTTGGCCCGCGGGTCATCGAGGATCGCCGTGACATCGCGCAGGTCGCCCTGGACGATGTCCGCGCGGTCGTTGCCAGCCAGCATGTCCCGGCTGTGCGCGACGGCCACCGGGTCGATGTCCACGTACACCACGCGCGCCTCGGGCGAGGCGACCTGGGCGACCTCGTGCACATTGCCGACGGTGGGGATGCCGGAACCGATGTCCAGGAACTGGGTGATGCCCTGGCTGACCAGATACCGCACCGAACGGCGCAGGAACGCCCGATTGGCCTGCATGATCAACGGCAGCTCGGGCCACAGCTCCATCGCCCGCCGGGCCATCTGCCGGTCCACGGCGAAGTTGTGCGAGCCCCCGAGGTAGTAGTCATACACTCGGGCCGCGCTGGGGTGCTCGAGATCCACGCCCGACGCCCAGCTCGGCCGTCCCATCGGTCACCCCTCCCACTGATGTTCGACGCAAAGCCGGCAACCGCGAACCGCAGACCCGACACTCTCCCTAACAGCCTGGAAACACCCCGTGCAAGACCGGACCAGCGCTCTCAGCAATTCCTTGTTGTCTATACTAGCTCTGTTTCTAGCCAGAGTTGTGCTATGCGGCACCGTCAGTTGACGGCGAGTACCGTCGATGGGGCCAAATGGCGTAATCGGCACGGCTCATCTCCGCCGGCCCACTACCGCATAGGTGGTGAACCGCTCCGGACGGTCATCGACGTCGGCCGGCGAGTCCGGGCGCCACAACGGCAGGAACACCACTCCGGGGGGCACCAGGTCGAACCCGTCGAGTAACGCCTGAATCTCCACTGACGAGCGCGCGGTCAATTGGGTGGCAGTATGCCGGTAGAGCTCGGCGAGCGGCTGGGCCAGATCGGGCCGGCCCGTATGGCTGCCGTGCGAGATGGCGAGGTAGCTTCCGGGCGCCATCATCTTGCGGTACTGCGCGATGATGCTCGCCGGGTCCCCGGCATCCGGAACGAAGTGCAAGATCGCCACCATGAGCACGCCGAGCGGTTGAGTCTGGTCGATCAGCCGCTTGGCCCGCGGGTCATCCAAGATCCCCGCCACGTCACCCAGGTCGGCCTGGACGATGTCCGCGCGGTCGTTCCCGGCCAGGATCTCGCGGCTGTGCGCGACGGCCACCGGGTCGACGTCCACGTAGACCACGCGCGCCTCAGGCGAGGCGATCTGGGCGACCTCATGCACATTGCCCTCGGTGGGAATGCCGGAGCCGATGTCCAGGAACTGAGTGATGCCCTGGCTGACCAGATACCGCACCGAGCGACGCAGGAACGCCCGGTTGGTCTGCATGACCAAGGGCAGTTCCGGCCACATCTCGATCGCCCGCCGGGCCATCTGCCGGTCCACGGCGAAGTTGTGCGAGCCCCCGAGGTAGTAGTCATACACTCGGGCCACGCTGGCATGCTCGAGATCCACGTCAACCGAGGCCCAGTCCTGCCGGTCCATCGGTCGCCCTCCCGCTGATGCCGTTGACGGTCGGGACGGTTGACCCCGGTGACTGGTGTGATCAGCGCAGGTCATCTCGCCCGGCCTACCGCCGCGTAACCGCTGGACCGCTCGGGATGGTCATCGACGTCGGCTGGTGAGTCCGGACGCCACAGCGGCAGTAACACCACTCCGGGGGGCACCAGGTCGAACTCGTCGAGCAAGGCCTCGATCTCCAGTGGCGAGCGCATCGTCAAGGGGCCGGCGGTGCGCCGGTAGAGCTGGGTGAGCGGCCCCACCTGATCGGGCCGGCCCACATGGCTGGCGTGCGTGACGGCGAGGCAGCTTCCGGGCGCCATCATCTTGCGGTACTGCGCGACGATGCTCACCGCATCCGCCTGATCCGGGATGAAGTGCAGGATCGCCACCATGAGCACGCCGAGCGGCTGGGTCTGGTCGATCAGCCGCTTGGCCCGCGGGTCATCGAGGATGGCCCCCACGTCGCGCAGGTCGGCCTGGACGATGTCCGCGCGGTCGTTGCCGGCCAGCATGTCCCGGCTGTGCGCGACGGCCACCGGGTCGATGTCCACATACACCACGCGCGCCTCGGGCGAGGCGACCTGGGCGACCTCGTGCACATTGCCGACGGTGGGGATGCCGGAGCCGATGTCCAGGAACTGGGTGATGCCCTGGCTGACCAGATACCGCACCGAGCGACGCAGGAACGCCCGGTTGGTCTGCATGATCAAGGGCAGTTCCGGCCACAGCTCGATCGCCCGCCGGGCCATCTGCCGGTCCACGGCGAAGTTGTGCGAGCCCCCGAGGTAGTAGTCATACACTCGGGCCACGCTGGCATGCTCGAGATCCACACCAACCGACGCCCAGTTCGGTTGTTGCACCGCTTACCTCCTGGCGTGATGCCGACGACCGTTGAATGCGACACAGCTGCGCAGATCTGCCCGATCTCCTCAATAACAGACCGCAAACACGTCATGCAAGACCCAGCCAACAGTCTTTTCGTCAATACTGACTAGAGGTGAACAAAGGGTGCACAGCGGGGAAGATTTCACAGTGGCCAGTGAGTCGACAGCCAGTGAGTCGACGGCCAGTGAGTCGACAGCCAGTGAGCCGGCTTCGCGGCGGGCCGCAGTGCTAGGTTGTCCGATCCGGTACTCACTGTCACCGGCCTTGCACACCGCCGCCTATGCGGAGTTGGGGCTGACCGGCTGGCGCTACGAGGCGTTCGAATGCGACGAACCAACTCTGCCCGCCTTCGTCGAGCGACTCGGACCGGAGTGGGCCGGCCTGTCGCTGACGATGCCGCTCAAACGGGTGGCGTTGACCGTGGCCGACGAGGTCTCCCCGCTGGCCAGCGCGGTGGGCGCGGCGAACACCCTGGTGTTCGGCCAGCCGAGTGGTCGTCGCCGGGCTGAGAACACCGACGTGGCCGGCATCCTTGCTGCGCTGCGTGAAGCGGGAGTCGACCGGGTCGGTGCAGCGGTGATCCTCGGGGCCGGCGGCACCGCCCAAGCCACGCTCGCCGCACTGCGCGAGCTCGGGGAGGTAGCGCCGACCGTTCTCGTGCGGGATCCGGCCAGAACAAAGCAGCTTTGCGCGACGGCCGACCGGCTCGGTGTCCAGCCGACCATCTGCGGCGGATTACCCGACGGTGCCGTTCCCGAAGCCGACGTCGTCATCTCCACACTGCCGCCCGGCGCCGCCGATGCGCTGGCCGGCCAGCAGCAGTGGTCCACCAGACCGGTGGTGCTCGATGTCGTCTACACGCCGTGGCCCACGCCGCTGGCCGCGTCCGCGCTCAGTGCCGGCTGCCGGATCGTCAGCGGCCTGGCGGTACTGCTGCATCAAGCGGTCGCGCAAGTCCGACTGATGACCGGCCGGGATGCGCCGATCGCGGTGATGCGCCAAGCGTTGGATACGGCCGTCCGGTCCCGTTAGGTGTGCTCGCAGCTGTTACCCGCCGTGGCAGGTGGCACCGGCAGTTCGGATACCGTGACCCAGATTTGGTGTGCGGCAGTTACCCATTGGCGTCCGAAGGAGACCGATGACCGTCCCCCAGCCGTGGCCGGGTGCGGCCTACCCGCTGGGTGCCACCTACGATGGCGCAGGCACCAACTTCGCGCTCTTCTCCGAGGCCGCAGACAAGGTAGAACTGTGCCTGTTCGACAGCGGCGACGCCGACGCCACCGAGACACGGGTCCGGCTGCCTGAGGTTGATGGATTCGTCTGGCACGGCTACCTGCCCGGCGTCGGCCCAGGTCAGCACTATGGCTACCGGGTGCACGGCCCATACGATCCGGCTGCCGGGCAACGGTGCAACCCCGCCAAGCTGCTCATCGATCCCTACGCCAAGGCGGTAGCCACCGGCGTCGACTGGGACGAGTCGCTGTTCGGCTACCGGTTTGCTGATCCCGAGCAGCGCAATGACACCGACTCCGCCAGTCACGCGCCGAAGTCAGTGGTGATCAGCCCTTTCTTCGACTGGGTCGAGGACCGGCACCCTCGTATCCCGTACCACGAGACGGTGATCTACGAGGCGCACGTGCGCGGTCTGACCATCGCACACCCCGAGATTCCCCCGGAAATGCGCGGCACCTACGCCGGCCTCGCCCATCCAGTGATGATTAATTATTTCACCACGCTCGGTGTCACGGCGGTGGAGCTGATGCCGGTGCACCAGTTCATCACCGACAACAACCTCGCCGAGAAGGGCTTGACCAACTACTGGGGCTACAACACCGTCGCATTCCTGGCTCCTCACAACGGCTACGCCGCCGGGGGCACCGTCGGGCGGCGGGCACACGAGGTCGTCTCGCAGTTCAAGGCGATGGTCCGGGAGTTGCACACCGCGGGAATCGAGGTGATCCTCGACGTGGTCTACAACCACACTGCCGAGGGCAATCACCTGGGACCAACGCTGTCGATGCGCGGGATCGACAACCCGGCCTACTACCGCCTGGTCGCCAACGACCCGCGCTATTACATGGACTACACCGGCACCGGCAACTCGCTCAATGTGCGTCAACCGCACACCCTTCAGCTGATCATGGACTCGCTGCGGTACTGGGTCACCGAGATGCACGTCGACGGCTTCCGCTTCGACCTCGCCTCCACGCTGGCCCGCGAGTTCTACGATGTGGATCGCCTGTCCACGTTCTTCGACCTGGTTCAGCAGGATCCGGTGATCAGCCGGGTGAAGCTGATCGCCGAACCGTGGGACGTGGGGCCGGGGGGCTACCAGGTGGGCAACTTCCCCCCGCTGTGGACCGAATGGAACGGCAAGTTCCGTGACACGGTGCGCGACTTCTGGCGCGGCGAGCCGGGCACGCTGGGCGAGTTCGGCTCCCGGCTGACCGGCTCCTCCGACCTCTACCAGGCCGATGGCCGCCGACCACACGCGTCGATCAACTTCGTCACCGCGCACGACGGGTTCACCCTCACCGACCTGGTCTCCTACAACGACAAACACAACGAGGCCAACGGCGAAAACGGTCAGGACGGCGCCGACGACAACCGGTCCTGGAACTGCGGGGTGGAAGGCCCCACCGACGACCCCGAAGTATTGGATCTGCGAGCCCGCCAACGGCGCAACATGCTGGCCACCCTGTTCCTGTCCCAAGGCATCCCCATGCTGTTGCATGGTGACGAGCTCGGCCGCACCCAGCAGGGCAACAACAACGTCTACTGCCAGGACAACGAGCTTTCCTGGGTCGACTGGAGCGCGGTCGATCAGGAGCTGCTCACGTTCACCGCCGGGCTGGTGGCACTGCGCCGCGACCACCCGGTGTTCCGCCGCCGCAGGTTCTTCGCCGGACGTCCGATCCGGGGCGGTGACGAGCTGGGCGACATCGCGTGGTTCACCGAATCCGGCGAGAAGATGATCGAGCAGGACTGGGAGGTGGAGGTCTGCCAGTGCCTCACCGTGTTCCTCAACGGCGAAGGCATCCCAGACGCCGACGGCCGTGGCCAGCGGGTCACCGACAACTCCTTCCTGCTCTGCTTCAACGCTCACCACGAGGACACCATCGTGCAGCTGCCCGGCAACGACTACGGGCAGCGCTGGACCGTGGTGCTGGACACGGCGACCGGCGAACCGCCACGCACCCGCGGTGTCACCGCTGCGGGAGAGGACAAGATCACCGTCACCGCGCGCTCCCTGGTAGTTCTGGAGCGCACCGCGTGACCGCCGACGTCAGTGGTCGGAGCGGAGGCGGCATCGTGACAGCTCCATCCTCGACCTACCGGCTCCAGTTGGGCCCGGATCTGTCCTTCGCCGATGCCGCTGCGGTGGTGCCCTACCTGGCGTCGCTGGGAGCCGGCGCGGTGTACACCTCGCCGCTGTTGCAAGCGATGCCAGGATCCCAGCACGGTTACGACGTGGCCGACCCCGGCCGGGTATCGGAGGAGCTCGGCGGGGAGGGTGGCCGGCGGACGTTGGTAGCCGCCGTCCGCGAACACGGGCTAGCGCTGGTGGTCGACATCGTGCCCAACCATCTTGGAGTCGCCGACTCCTCGGCCAACCCGGCCTGGTGGGATCTCTTGCGGCATGGGCCATCGTCGCGGTTCGCGCGGTGGTTCGACATCGTCGATTGGCCACTACGGCTCCCTGTGCTCGCCGACTCGCCGGACGCGCTGGCCGACCTGCGGGTGGACGGTGAACTGCTGCGTTACTACGAGCACACCTTCCCGCTGGCCCCCGGGACGGCGGCGGCCGGTAACCCGCAGCAGGTGCACGCCGCACAGCACTACCGCCTCGTCTCGTGGCGATCAGACGCGGGTTACCGGCGGTTCTTCGCGATCAGCGAGCTCGCCGCGGTGCGGGTGGAGGATCCCGAGGTCTTCGCCGCCACCCATGGTGAGGTGCTGCGCTGGGTCGCCGAGGGCGATGTCGATGGTCTGCGGATCGATCACCCGGACGGCCTCACCGACCCCGCTGGCTACTTGCACCGGCTGCGCGAGCATGCCCCCGACGCGTGGATCCTGGTGGAGGACATCCTCGAACCTGGCGAAGAGCTTCCCGGCTCGTGGCCAGTCGAGGGCACCACCGGCTACGACGCACTCGCCGAGGTCGACGGGGTGCTCGTCGACCCTGCCGGGGAGGCGACGTTCACCGCGCTGGACACCACGCTCAACGGGATCCGGACAGACTGGGCGCATCTGGTGCACGACTGCAAGCTCGACGTGGCCACCGGCATGCTCGGCTCCGAGCTGCGCCGGCTGGTCGCGCTGGCCTCCGGCACCCACGGCGTCGCCGAGGTCTCGGAGGTCACCGACGCGCTGGCCGAGGTACTGGCCTGCTTTCCGGTGTACCGCTCCTACCTGCCAGACGGGGTGCAGTACCTAGATCAGGCACTGGCCGCCGCCCGGAATCGGCGTCCTGACCTCGACGCGACGCTGGAGGCGCTCTCGCCCCGGCTGCGGGATCCGGGCGACGAGCTCGCTGTCCGGTTCCAGCAGACCTCCGGCGCAGTGATGGCCAAGGGGGTGGAAGACACCGTCTACTACCGCTGGACCCGGTTCATCGCACTCAACGAGGTGGGCGGGAATCCGGCCCGCTTCGGGCTTGAGGTCGACGACTTCCACGCCGCTTTGGCACACCGCGAACAGATCGCCCCGTACGGGATGACCACGCTGTCCACACATGACACCAAACGTTCTGGTGACGTGCGGGCCCGGTTGGCGGTGCTGTCGGAGCTGCCAGCACTGTGGGCGGAGTCTGTTCGGGAGTTCACCAGGCTGGCTGATGCGGCTGGTGCCACGGTGCCCGACCCGGCACTGGGCCATCTGCTCTGGCAGACCGTGGTGGGGGCGTGGCCGCTGCCGCCGGCTCGGCTACACGCGTACTTGGAGAAGGCGATGCGGGAGGCGCGGACCCGCACCAGCTGGACCGACCCGGACGAGGCGTTTGAGACCGCCATGCAAGCCGTCGCCGACGCCGCACTGGAAAACCCAGCGCTGAGCGCCGCCGTGGCCAGGGTGGCGGTCCAGATCCTCCCAGCCGGCAGATCGAACTCGCTGTCCGCGGTGCTACTGCAACTGGCGATGCCCGGCACTCCGGACACCTACCAGGGTGGCGAGCTGTGGGATCTGTCGCTGGTGGACCCGGACAACCGTCGCCCGGTGGACTTCACCGCACGGACCGACCTGTTGCGGCGGATAGACGGAGGCTGGTTGCCCGACATGGGCAGCTCGGATGTGAATGACGTCGGCGCGGCCAAGCTGCTCGTCGTGTCCCGGGCCCTGCGCGCCCGCCGTGACCATCCCGAGCGGTTCACCGGCTACCGCCCGCTGCGCGCGGACGGCGTGGCCGCGTCGCACGCCGTCGCGTTCGCTCGCCATGGGGTTGTCGCGGTCGCCACCCGGCTACCGGTTGGGCTGGCGGCGCGCGGCGGCTGGGGCGAGACTGCGCTACCTCTACCCGGGGGCTCCTGGACCAACGTGTTCACCGGCGTCTCAGCGTCGGGTCGGGTGCCGCTGGCCGACTTACTCGCCCGCTACCCCGTCGCCCTGCTGCTGGCCGACTGACCGATCACCCGGCCCCGGCGGCCGTCGATCACGCCGGGCCTCGCCATGGTCATGGCCAGACAATGTCGCTTGGCCCTGACAAGATCGGGCTTATGGACTTCACGGTGTGGGCTCCGCAGCGGCAGCGGGTGCTGGTCGTGGTGGACGGTGTGGAACACGACCTGGTCCGGACGACCGGCGGCTGGTGGGGTGTGGATGTCGACGGCGCCGGGCCAGGCTCCGACTACGCGTTCCTGCTGGACGACGAGGACACCGCGCTACCCGATCCCCGATCGCGGTGGCAACCCAACGGCGTGCATGCGGCGTCCCGGGCCTACGACCACAGGGCCTTCACCTGGACTGATCAGGGCTGGACCGGCCGGGCGCTGCCCGGCAGCGTGCTCTACGAGCTGCATATCGGGACATTCACCCCGAGCGGCAGCTTCGACTCCGCGATCGAGCGCCTTGACCATCTCGTCGACCTGGGCGTCGATCTGGTCGAGGTGATGCCGGTCAACGCCTTCGACGGGCCCCGCAACTGGGGCTACGACGGGGTGGACTGGTACGCCGTCACCGAGGACTACGGCGGGCCCGACGGCTTCAAGCGGTTCGTGGACGCCTGCCACGGCCATGGGCTGGGCGTGGTCCTCGATGTCGTACACAATCACCTCGGCCCGTCGGGCGCCTACCTGGAACGCTTTGGTCCCTATTTCGCCGGGAGCAACATCTGGGGTCCGTCACTGAACCTGGATGGACCGCACTCCGACGAGGTGCGTCGCTACGTGATCGACAATGCGCTGGAATGGCTGCGCGACTATCACCTCGACGGGCTGCGATTGGACGCCGTGCACGCCCTGCGAGACAGCCGGGCGATCCACCTATTGGAGGAGCTGGCCATCGAGGTGGACACCCTGGCCAGCCACCTGCGACGGCCGCTGTCACTGATCGCCGAGTCCGACCTCAACGACCCGCGGCTGGTCACTCCGCGCGTCGCGGGCGGTTATGGGCTGACCGCGCAGTGGGACGACGATATCCACCATTGCCTGCACGCCACCCTGACCGGTGAGCAGCAGGGCTACTACGCCGACTTCGGCGCGCTGCCCGACCTGGCCCGAACCCTGCGTGGCGCGTTCTTCCATGACGGGCGCTGGTCGCAGTTCCGGCAACGTAGCCACGGCCGCCCAGTGGACACCGCGCAGCTGCCCGGCTGGAAGTTCCTCGTCTACCTGCAGAACCACGACCAAGTCGGTAACCGCGCCACCGGCGACCGGATCTCGGTTACGCTGTCCCCCGGTCTGCTGGCCTGCGGTGCGGCACTGGTGCTGTGCTCGCCCTACACACCGATGATCTTCATGGGCGAGGAGTGGGGTGCGGGTACCCCGTTCCAGTTCTTCTCGTTCATGCCCGCCCCGGAGCTGCGCGATGCCATCCGCCGCGGCCGCTACGCCGAGTTCTCCCAACACGGGTGGAACGACGTGGACGTGCCCGACCCGAACGCCGAGCATACCTTCTTGCGCTCCCGACTGGACTGGTCCGAACCTGGCACCGAACCCCATGCGACCCTGCTGCGCATTTACCGGCAGCTGATCGCGCTGCGCAAGCGCTGCCCGGAGCTTTCTGACCCGAGGTTGAATCACCTTGCCGTCGACGTCGATGTCGACGCCCGCACGCTGGTGCTCCACCGTGGTGCACTTCGCGTGGCAGTAAACCTGAGCGCGCAGCCGGTCAGCATGGCGCTGGGCGGGCAGCCCACCCAGGTTCTTCTCGCGTCTGGGGAAGCCGCCACCACACCCGACAACGTGCGGCTGAGTGGCGAGTCCTTCGCCGTGGTAGCTCTGTGACGTTGGTAACTCTGTGACGTTGGTAACTGACGTTGGTAACTCTGTAGACATTGTGGCTATCTAGCGGACGTTGCGGCTATCTAGCGGAACAGCTTGCGCAGCAACGCCAGCACGAGGATTCCACCGACGCCCATCAGCGTATAGCGCACCCTTGGGTCGGCCATGGTGGTCTCCACCTGCTCCTTGCCGGCCTCGATCGCGCGCCGGGGATCTGCCCGGGTACCGAGCTCGTCCAGCGTCGCGGCCAACGCGTCACGAGCCTGCTCGATGTCGCGTTCGATGGTGTCGGCGTCCCGGGCCATAAGTCCTCCTCGCGCGGGCATGCGGGCACACCGTAGGCCACGGGTAACCGGGTCGTGAGGCCACCCCCATCTCCAGCGGTATCGTCCCCCTTGTGACCGACAACGTCCGGCTGTCCCCCAGCGACCCCGCTCCCGACTTCACCTTGCCCGACGCCGACGGCAAGCTCGTCTCGCTGTCGGACTACCGCGGTCAATCCGTGATGGTCTACTTCTACCCCGCCGCGGGCACGCCCGGCTGTACCAAACAGGCCTGCGACATCCGCGACAACCTCGCTGAGCTGGACACGGCCGGTTTCGCGGTGCTTGGCATCTCGCCGGATCCGCCGGTAAAGCTGGCGAAGTTCCGCGACGCGGAGGGCTTGCACTTCTCGCTGTTGTCCGACGCGGACCGCTCGGTGCTCACTGCCTACGGCGCCTACGGCGAGAAGCAGATGTACGGCAGGACGGTCACCGGCGTGATCCGATCCACCTTCGTGATCGACGCGCAGGGCCGCATCGACAAGGCGCTGTACAACGTCCGCGCCACCGGCCACGTCTCCAAGCTGCGTAAAGAGCTCGGCGTCTGAGCGATACCCTGCGACTCAGCCGCGCTCCCCACGCCCCGGGAGGCCCCGCAAAGCCGGCGTAGCCCAATGGCAGAGGCCCGGGTCTTAGGAACCCGCCAGTGTGGGTTCGAATCCCACCGCCGGCACCGGTGTGATGTCGCGAAACGTCGTTCGCCCCTGTCTCAGGACATCGTGCCGGCGTGACATCGGTGACGGCAGCACCTCGATCTCCCGCAGCACGATCGGGTGCCACACCGGTCGCGGGGTACGGCTCATCGGGCCCCAGATCTAGCGCCTCGAGTCGGGGGGTCACCCGGTGGTCGTCGTAGCGGGGTCGCCGTCGACGGCGGCGGTGAAGCGGGGCACCAGCGCGTCCAGGGCGAACGGCAGGCTCGGCACGGTGCTCCAGGTCAGCGCGCCGGCAATGACCTTGTCGGTGATGAACACGTCCCGGCCCTCGCGGACGACGTCGAGCCGCTTGTAGAGCGGGGCTGCCTGCAGCTGCGCGACGAACGCCTGCCCCGATTCGGTCCCGGCCTGCCACACCAGCACGTCGGCTTCCAGCAGCTGCACCTGCTCAGCGCTGATTGCGGCGAACTCCTGCCCACCCGCCCCGATGAGCGCGGCGACCTCGTCGGGCACCATGAAACCGAGCGAGGTCAGAAAGCTGCCGCGCGCGCTCGTGGACGACAGCACGTCGTACCGGCCGGGCTCGCTCTCCTGTGCGAGCACCGCGGTCACGCCCGGCGTCACGCCGAGCGCACGGACGGGATCCTGCTCACTCAGGCCCACCGTCACGACCCGCTCGGGAATCCCGGAGATGCTCGTGCTGCCGAACTTGTGCTCGATCGTGACCGACGACCCAGCACCGCCCGATTCCGTGGGTCGGTTTTCGCTGCCACAGCCCGCGAGGACGGTCCACGCAGCGAGGCCACCGACGCCCCCGAGCAGCGACGGGTCAGCTCGTCGGCAGGACCGAGCAACGCCGCAGCCGTCGCGGCACCCGTGGGTGGGACACCGTCGACCGCGGAGCCGACGACCTGGCGACGGGTGGCATCGTCGACGATCGGGGGGTAGGGCGGGGCGAGCAGCATCGGATCCTCCTCAGTTGGCGGGGACTGTGGCCGGGTCACCGTCCGTGGCCGCCTCGAGCATCGGCACCACGCCGTCGAGGAGGAACGGCAGGCTGAGCACCGTGTTGAACGCGAACGCGAACTCCAGGTCCTCAGGCGGGAAGAGGGCGCGCCCGTCCTGCATCGCACCAAGCCGCTGGATCAGCGGGTTCGCCTCAACCGTGGCCCGGCCCCCCGGGGTGTAGGAGAGCTGGTCCCACACCAGGAGGTCGACGTCCAGCAGGTCCGCCCGCTCGCTGCTGATCTCGGTGTAGAACTGGTCTCCGGCGAGCTGGTCGATCTCCGCGGGAACCTGGAAACCCAGTGAAGTGAAGAACCGGGCGCGCGGGTCCTCCGAGGCGAAGGCGCTGAACTGCGCATCCTCACCGTAGGTGGCGACGACGACGCTTCGCCCTTCCCAATCCGGATGCGCCGCGCGGACCTCGTCGAACCGGGCCTCGACGTCGGCGATCAGCTCGCGTGCCCGATCCGCGCGGCCGAGGGCCTTGCCCACCGTCAGGGTGTGGTCCTGCCAAGGGGTGCCGTAGTCGATGTATTCGTCGGTCTGCGCCACGGTCGGCGCGAGCTGGGAGAGCAGCTCGTAGTCCCGGGCGGTCATCCCGGAGTACACCCCGACTATGAGATCGGGTTCCAGCGCCGCGATCTTCTCGAAGTTGATCGCGTCCGGCATGTTCAGGATCTCGGGGTTAGCACCGCCTGCCTCGTCCTCGGCCCACGGGAAGATGACGTCGGACTCGTCGCCGAACCAGTACCGCACCGCGATCGGGGTGACGCCGAGCGCGAGGATGGGGTCGTGCTCCTGGTAGCCGAGGGACAGCACCCGCTGCGGTTCCTCGGTGATCTCGGTGCTGCCGAACTTGTGCTCGATGGTGACCGGGAAGGCGCCATCCCGGCCCCCGGGCGCCGCGTCGTCGGAGTCCCCGCCTGCGCAGCCCGGCAGGAGCAGCGCGAGGAGCAGCGTGGCTGCCAGCAAGCCTGCCGCCACGGGGGTGTGACGTGTCATGGGAAGTCCTTCCGGTCGGTCCGCAGGTGCCAGCTCGGTCGAGCAGGAAGGGGAGGCTCAGCACCGAACTGAACGGCAGCGCTCCGGCGAACACGTCGTGGCCCAGGAACAGGTCACGGCCCTGCGTGGCAACGTCCAGGTGCTGGTACAGCGGGTCGGTGCGCAGCGCCGCCGGGCCCTCGTCGCCGGCCGTCTCCAGCCACAGCAGCAGGTCGATGTGAGGCGCTCGATCTCGGCGGGGATCTCCAGCCCGAGCGAGAGCAGTACCTGGCTCGACGCCGTCACGGGCCCGTACACGAGGTACTCGCCACCGGTGGCCCCGGCGACCGGAAGACGGGGTGAGGCGAGCAGTACGGGCCTCGGCAGGTCCCTTCAGGCGCTATAGCATGGTGAGCCTCACCTAACACTCGATAGTGTGATTAGGCAAGACTTACTTCACGCTGAGTTCCTATGCGGGCGACGAAGCGCCGTGTCAGACCGGGTATGCGAGGCGGTGCACCACCGATGTGTCTTTCCCGACCGGAGGGGCATTACTCCGCATTGTGTTCGCGGACGCTGCGTCGCGCTTAGGCGCCCGCCTCATCGACACCAAACGTCCTTGGCTACTGTACGTATTCGACCGGTGTCACGGGGGTGTATTGCGCTCGGCGTGCACCGCGCGCAGGGCACGGATGGCTTGCACCGCGTGCCGACCGTCGGCAGCCTGTATCGCCATCACCGCGATGTACTCGTCGTCGGGCAGCTCAAGACGGGCCCACGGGGCACCGTCGGGAAAAGACACCCGGAGCACCAGCTCCCAGGGCAGCGTGTGAGACCCGAGGAGGTTGCGTACCTCCACCCCATCGGCACCGGCGCGCACCCGGGGCCGGGCGAATAGTAAAGCCGCACCGGCAAGCAGCACCCCCAGCAGCACCATGGCCACCTGGTCGGAGAGCCGGAAGTAAACGCCGGTGGGTGTTTGCCGCAGTAGCACCGCGATCACTGTGAACACCGCAACCAGCAACACGGCGGCGGCTACCGCGACGCGGCGGGCCTTGCGCGGGCGGGCCTCGAACAACACCTCGGCGGGCATCACGCCGCCTCTGCCGTGCACAGGAGCCCGACACACCGGGCACAGCGAGCGGACACGCCGGGAAAGGGAGACAGGCAGGTCATGTCGTGTCCTGCCGGGCCCCACGCAGGCTGCGCAGCACCAGGGCCGTCTCCAGGGCGGCGACGCAGGCCTGGAAGCCCTTGTCCTCTGACGAGGAAGGCAGGCCGCAACGGTTCAGGGCCTGTTCCTCGGTGTCGCAAGTGAGCACCCCGTTGCCTACCGCGGTCCCCTCGTCCAGCGCGACCCTGGTGAGTCCGGCAGTGACCGCGTCGCAAACGTAGTCGAAATGCGGAGTCCCACCGCGGATCACCACTCCCAGCGCGACCACGGCGTCGTGGTGGCGGGCCAGTTCCTGACACACCACGGGCAGCTCGACGGCGCCCAGCACTCGCACCACAGTCGGCGCGGTGATCCCGGCCTCGGCAGCGGCGGCGCACGCCCGGTCCAGCAGTGCGGCGGTGACGCGTTGATGCCAGCGAGTCGCCGCGATACCCAGCCGCAGCTCGCCGCAGCCGCCGGGCACGGTGAGCGCGGGCTGGCCCTGGGCACTCATGCCAGCACCCCGCCCGACCCTTCCAGGCCGGTGAGGTCATGCCCCATTCGGTCGCGCTTGGTACGCAGGTAGCGCAGGTTCTCCGGGTTGGGCCGGACCGGCAACGCCACCCGGTCAACGATCTCCAGGCCGTAGCCTTCCAGCGCGGTCCGCTTGGTCGGGTTGTTGGTGAGCAGGCGCATCGAGCGCACTCCGAGATCCACCAGGATCTGCGCTCCGGTGCCGTAGTCGCGGGCATCCGCCGGCATCCCCAGCGCGAGGTTGGCGTCCACGGTGTCTGCGCCGGCCTCCTGAAGTTGGTAGGCCTGCAGCTTGTGCATCAACCCGATGCCCCGGCCCTCATGCCCGCGGATGTAGACCACCACGCCGCGGCCCTCGGCGGCGACCGCAGCCAAGGCGGCGTCGAGCTGGGTGCCGCAGTCGCAGCGCAGGGAGCCGAAAATGTCGCCGGTGAGGCACTCGGAGTGCATCCGCACTAGTACGTCGGCTCCGTCCCCGATCTCGCCCCGCACCAGCGCGATGTGCTCCAGCCCGTCCAGCACGCTGTCGAATCCCACCGCCCGGAAGTCGCCGTGGCAGGTGGGTATCCGTGCCTCGGCGACCCGCTCGATCTGCTTCTCGAACCGCCTCCGGTAGGCGATCATGTCCGCGATGGTGATCAGCGCCAGGCGATGCTCGGCGGCGAAAACCTCCAGTTCATCGCGACGGGCCATGTCGCCGTCGTCCTTGGCCGAGACGATCTCGCACAGCGCGCCGGCCGGGGGCAGCCCGGCCAACCGGGCCAGGTCCACCGCGGCCTCAGTGTGCCCGGGGCGGCGCAGCACCCCGCCCTCCTTGGCCCGCAGCGGCACCACGTGCCCCGGGCGGACGAAGTCGACAGACTTGGCATCCGGGTCAGCGAGCAGGCGGATGGTACGGGCCCGATCCGCTGCCGAGATCCCGGTGGTGACACCCTCCCGAGCATCCACTGTGACGGTGTAGGCGGTGCCCCGCTTGTCCTGGTTGGTGTGATACATCGGCGGCAGCTCCAGCCGGTCGCAGTCGTCACCGGTCAGCGCCACACAGATGTATCCCGAGGTGTACCGCACCATGAAGGCCAGTAGTTCAGGAGTGGCCCGGGCCGCGGCGAAGATCAGGTCGCCCTCGTTCTCCCGCTCCTCGTCGTCCACCACGATCACCGGGCGCCCGGCCGCCACGTCCGCGATCGCCCGTTCGATGCCGGCAAAGGGCCTCTCGGTCATCGTGTCCTCCTCCGCCGCATCATCCCCCCAAACATCATGTCGCAGCCGCACCGCTACCGGGCCCAAGATGTGGCCAGGCCAACCTCTCGACATACTTCGCGATCACATCAGCCTCGAGGTTCACCAACTCACCGGGACGTCGGACACCCAGGGTGGTTAGTTCGCGGGTGGTAGGGATGAGGCCCACGGAGAAGTCTGTGATACCTGCCTCAGTCACGGTGAGCGATACCCCGTCGACCGTGATGGATCCCTTCTCGACGACGTAGCGGGCCAGCGCGGCAGGCATCCTGATCCGGACCAGCTCCCATGAAGCGGATTCGGTGCGCGACAGCACCGTGCCGGTGGCATCGACGTGGCCCTGCACCAGATGCCCACCGAGCCGGTCGCCCAGCTTCGCAGCCCGCTCCAGGTTCAGCCGGTCGCCGGTCCGGGCCGGACCGAGGCTGGAGCGGCGCAGCGTCTCGCCGATCACGTCGGCGGTGAACACCTCGCCGTCGACGTCAACCACGGTCAAGCACACGCCGTTGACCGCGATCGAGTCGCCCGGCCGAGCATCGGAGCTAACCAGCGGCCCGCGGATGGCAAATCGCGCCGCGTCCGGCAGCTCGTCCCGACCGACGAGTTCCCCGAGTTCCTCGACGATGCCGGTGAACAGGGCTCAGCCCTCCTCCGACGATGCGCTTCACCGGCCGCCGGATGCCCGAGCCTGGGCTCGCAGCGACTCCATGGCCCGCGCTGGGTCATCAGCCCCGTACACCGCCGAGCCGGCCACGAAACAGTCCACTCCGGCCTCCGCGGCGGCCTCGATGGTGTCGGCGTTGATTCCCCCGTCGATCTCCACCAGCACGGTGAGGTGTCCGGTGTCCACCAACCGCCGGGCGGTGCGCACCTTGTCCAGCACCTCGGGGATGAACGACTGCCCACCGAAACCTGGTTCCACGCTCATCACCAGCAACGTGTCGTAGTGCCGCAGCACCTCCACCCAGGGCTCCAGCGGAGTCTTGGGTTTGACCGACAGGCCGGCCTTGGCGCCGGCCGCGCGCAGATCCTTCGCCAGCTTCACCGGGTCCTGCGCGGCCTCGGCGTGCACGGTGACGTTGTGGGAACCCGCTTCGGCGTACCCGATCGCCCACCGATCCGGCTCTTCGATCATGAGGTGGCAGTCCATCGGGATGTCGGTGTACTTCATCAGACTCTGCACGACGGGCAGGCCGAACGTGAGGTTGGGCACGAAATGCCCGTCCATCACGTCGACGTGTAGCCAGTCAGCGCCCGGTACCGCGTTGGCTTCGTCAGCCAGCCGGGCGAAGTCGGCAGCTAGCAGGGACGGCGCGATCATCGACTGGTGTGCCACATGATGAACGGTAGCGCCTCGTGAGTGGCATTGAGTGTCATGACACTCAATGC
>JBOHGX010000395.1:0-20852 GCA_050700255.1 Pseudonocardiaceae bacterium | reverse complement strand
CCGGAAGTGATCGTGCTGGCCCCGTGCGGCTACTACGCGCAAGACACCCTGCGCGAGTTGCCGCGCGCCCGGCTGCCACGCGGCTGGCACGAGCTGCCGGCGGTGCGGGCGGACAACGTGTGGGCGGTTGACGCAACCTCCTATTTCAGCCGACCGGGACCCCGCGTCGTCGAAGGCGCGGAGATCCTCGCGCACATCACCCATCCGCAGCGCTTCGGCACACCAGATAAACACATGGCCGTGCGCGTATCACCAGAGCTGATGGGCAGTTGACCCACCCGGTGTGTCGGGCTCTCCTGCCCGGTGTGTCGGGCTTTCCTGCTACTCGAACTCTTCCCCGACGAACTCGTAGATCAAGGAGCGGTCGTCGCCGTCGTCGCTCAATTGGTACACGCCGTAGGTCCGCATCCGCGATGAGAGCGTTTTACCCTCGATGCGAAGCAGTGGTCCCTGCGTCACGAGCACTCGAAGCAGAGATGGAGGCTGCCCATCGGGGCCGATCTCGACGGCACTGTGCCCGGCGAGCGGGCCACCGCCGACGAAGAACGCAGGCTGCCGGCTACCCGTCATCACCCCAGCATGCCCGCGGCCAGCTCGCGTCGTCCAGAGGGTGAGGTGGCCTCGGTCGATTACCCGGCCTGGCGCAGGAGGGCCGGCGCTTCAGCGGCTCGACCCAGGGCCAGCCCGACAGCCGACCGCAGCGCTGCCCGTGCGTCACCGCCTGGTCCGGGACGACGCCAGGCGAGGTACCCATCGGGGCGGACGAGCGCCGCACCCGCGTCGCCCAGGCGGTAGTGACGGGCGAACGCACCGTCCTCGTCGTCCAGGTCACGACCCACGGTCAGCGCCACGATCGGCAGTCCATTCGCGGCGATCTCGGTGACCGCGCGGCGCCATGGACCGCCTCGCGGGCCGGTGAGCACCGTGAGACGGCCGTCGAACAGGTCCAGCGTCGAGATCCGGTGCCCGCCACGTCGCACCCACGCGTGTGACGCCCGCTCCCCCGTCCCGGCCTCCACCACCGCCGATCTGTAGCGCGCGCCGATATCCGACGCCAGTCCGTCGCCCGCCGGCGCGGGGTCTCGGCGCAGCGGGTCGGCGCGGAAGGTCACCGCGATGAATTCACCGATCGTGCCCAGGTCGTCGGCGCCTAGGCCCAGCATGGAACACACGGAACTACGCGGGCCATCCGCACCGATCAAGTACTGGGCCTGCACTCGTTCGAGGCGCCCAGTGGCGCGGTCACGCAGCTCGGCCTGCACGCCGGTGCCGTCAGTCCGCCAATCGGCTAGTTCGGTGCCGAACCGGACGCATCCACCGCGGGCGCGCAGGTGCGTCAGGAGCACCGGCTCAAGGTGGTCCTGCGGGCAGTAACAGGGCGTGGTGGGGCTGACCGCCAGCGCTTGGGCGTCGGTCGGGTATCCGAATTCCATGCCATCCCGCTGGGTGCCGGTCAGTGTGTCGGACACCACCAGGCCCGGCCGCACGTGCATGGCGCCCGCGCGGACCCGCTGCTCAAGGCCCCAGCTGCGCAGTAGCTCCATGGTGCGGGTGCTTACCCCGGTGGCCTTGGGGAAAGGGGACGTGCCAGCGTGCCGCTCGACGACGAGCACGTCGATGCCGTGCCGAGCGAGGGCGGTCGCGGCGGTCAGACCGGCCGGTCCGGCGCCGACCACGAGAACGTCGCAGGTTTGGTGTTGCATGGGAGGCTCCTTCGCTGATGGGCTTCGCATCAGCGTCGGCGCAACGACCGGACCGCGGATCCGTTGGCGCTACGGAGTTAGCGCGACCGGCCGGCTACGGAGTCCGCCGCATGACGGCACGCAGCCCGGCGCGGTCCGTCGCCCCGGTCTTGGCCAGCAGGTTGGCGACGTGAGTCTCGATGGTGCGCGGCGAGACGAACAGCCGCCGGCCGATCTCGGCGTTCGACAGGCCGTCGGTGACCAGCCCGAGCACGTCCATCTCCCGGCTGGTGACGCCCAGAGCCCGCAGGGCCGGCGGGACGGGGGTACTGCCGCGGCCCCGCCGGGTTGGGGCGCCTGCCTGCCGCAGCAGGTCGCGGCAGGTGCGGGTCAGCAGGTGCTCGCCGTCGCGCTCGAAGGCAGTGAGGTCAGCGCGCAGCGCGGGTACCGGGTCTCCCCAGCCGTCGGCCACCGCCGCTTCCAGCACGAGCAGCCGCAGCAGCCGGCGCCACCAGTGCTGACCGGCCAGGATCTCGTCGCCGGTGGCAAGCAGGTCGGCCGCGAGGTCGCCCTGTCCGGCACGGCCGGCGGCGACGGCGTCGGCGTAGGCCAGGGCGGCGCGGTTGCTGGTCGCCACGTTGACCGGCGCGGTGCGCAGGAATTCCGCCGCCTGCCCGTCGCGGCCGGCAACCATGCGCAGCAGCACCCACAGCCCCCAGTAGGCAAGTGGTGCGGCTGAGGCGTGCCCGCGCAGCACCGTCATCCCGCCGTCCAGCAGCGCGTCAGCCCGGGGCAGGTCATGGGCCAGCAGATGAGGCAACGCCCGCGCCGCCGCCGCGAGCGCAGTGACCTCGACAGGGGCGTGCGCGCGGCCCGTCGCGGCGCCGAGCAACGCTTCCATACCGGCGAGGTCCCGGGCGGCCGCCCGGCCCGCCGCGAAACAGACCTCCCCCAGCGCCTGCAGCCCCGACAATCCCAGCCGACCGGCCTCCTCCGCGATGCGCCGGGCCATCGGTTCTGCGGCGTGCGGTCCGCTGGTGGTCAGCACGCGCTCGGCCAGGATCACCTCGATTGACAAGGCCACTCCGAGCAGACCGGCGTCCAGCGCCAACTCGCGCGCCTCGGCCAGCAGCACCGGCACATCCTGCTCATGCAGCTCCAACAGACCCATACCGCACAGCGCCTCGATCCGCCAGGGCGCCAGACCGTGCTCGGCGGCGCATTGTGCGGCCCGGCCGAACGCCGCCGCCGCGCGCTGCAGGTCGCCACGCGACCCCCACCGGCCGTCGATCATGAGAGCGGCACACAGCGCTTCGGGCCGACCGGCCTGCTCGGCCAGCTCGGCCCCCGTCCGAGCGAGGACAGCCGCGCGCTCGGGGTCGCCCGCACCGTACGCCGCCTCCGCGGCGAGCGCTGCCGAGCGTGGGTCCGCCGGCCGCCCGGCCCGCTCGACGTAGCGCCGCGCCTCCTCCCACTGGCTGCAGGACACCGCCGCGCGGGCAAGGTGCAGGCACGACTCAGCGTGTTCGTCGCCGGTCACGTCAGGTAGGGCCGCAGCGCCGGTATCCAGTGCCTCGGGACCCCGGCCGAGCAGGGTCAGCAGGTGGACCTGATTGATCGCCACCGGGCCCGGGAGTGTCCCGGTGGCAGCCGCGCGGGCGATGAGGTCAGCGGCGCTGCGCAAGGCGCCGCGATCCATGTCGCGACGCGCCAGCCCCAGTAGGACCGCTGCGGAGCCGACCGGGTCGCCGGCCAGCGCAAGGAGCTCGGCCGCGAGCGCGTCATCGCGCGGACTGCCCCGGGCACTCACCGCTGCGGCTGCCCGCCGTGCGAGGACGGCCTGCTCGGGCGGCAACAGGGTAACGAGAACGGCGTCCCGGGTGAGCGCATGCCGCCACCGCAGCCGAGCGCCGTGGGCGACGAGCAGCCCGGCGCCTGTGGCGGACCGCAGCGCCCGCAGCACAGCCGGCTCGTCCTGTTTGGTCACTGTGGCGAGCAGGGTCCAATCCGGCTCAGCGCCGAGGACGGCGGCGGCCTGCAGGACCAGCCATGCAGACTCGTCCAGGCTCGCCATGCGCCGGGCTACCAGTCCGGCCAGCGTCGGTGGGACCGGTACCGGAGCCGGGCCGCGGCCCGGATCAAGCAGCCCGGCGAGCAGTTCCTCGACGAGCACCGGCAGCCCCTCGGCCTTGGCGAGCAGGACTTCCAGAACATCCGCGGGGACCGGATCACCGCCCACACACCCGGCTGCGAGGACCGCGACCGCGTGGTCGTCCAGCCGACCCAGCCGCAGCGTTGTCACCCGGCCAGCCCGGCGAGCTCGTCGGCGACCGCGACGCCGGGCGGCGGGGCCATCTGGTCATCACGGGCTGACACGGCAAGCAGGACCGGCGACGATCGCGCCGCCCCGGCCAGGTACCCGACGAGGGCGACGGTCTGCGCGTCGGCCCAGTGCAGGTCCTCCAGCAGCAACAGGCACCCAGCCGATCCGGTCGCAGCGACCAGGAGTCGCAGCAGGCCCTCGCCGAGCATGACCACCGGATCCGGTGCAGCGTCACCGCCGGCCCCACCCCTGCTGTCGGTCCCGATCAACGATCCAGTCCAGCCGGGCACGAGCCGGCCCAGAGCCGCTCGGAAAGGGCGCAGCTCAGCCGGCTCGTCGAGCTGCATGTTCCGCAAGTGGCCCGCCACGGCCTCGGCGACGGCGCGGTAGGTGCCACCACTGGGAACGGCGCGCCCAGCCAACACCGTGCACCCGACCCGCAAACCAGCACCAGTCTGGTGGTCGATGACACCGGTCCTAGGATCGCCGGGATGGCTGTCGGCGAAGCGAGTCTCGGCGTGAGTGATGCGTTGCAGGTGCTGCGCCGCGTCTTCGGCTACGACTGCTTCCGCGGACCACAGCAAGAGATCATCGAGCATGTCGCCGCTGGTGGCGACGCGCTCGTACTCATGCCGACCGGCGGCGGCAAGTCGCTGTGCTACCAGATACCGGCGTTGGTGCGACAAGGCGTCGGTGTCGTCGTCTCGCCGCTCATCGCGCTGATGCAGGATCAGGTCGACGCCTTGATAGCACTTGGTGTCCGGGCCGGGTTCCTCAACTCCACCCAGGATCCCCACCAGCGCCGCCAGGTCGAATCCGCGTTTGTCACCGGTGAGCTGGACCTGCTGTACCTGGCGCCGGAACGGCTGCGCGTCGAGTCGACGCTGCGGCTGCTGGACCGCGGCACGATCTCGCTGTTCGCCATCGACGAAGCGCACTGCGTAGCCCAGTGGGGCCACGATTTCCGTCCCGATTATCTCGCTTTGTCCGCGTTGCACGAGCGGTGGCCCGCTGTACCCCGCATCGCGCTGACCGCGACAGCCACCAAGGCAACCCACGCCGAGATTGCGTCCCGGCTGAACCTGACTGATGCGCGCCACTTCGTGGCAAGCTTCGACCGCCGGAATATCCAGTACCGCATCGTGCCGAAGAACGAACCCAAGCGGCAGTTACTGGAGCTGCTGCGCACCGAGCACTCCGGCGACGCGGGGATCGTCTACTGCCTGTCCCGGGCTTCGGTCGAGAAGATCGCGGACTTTCTGGTGAGCAACGGCATCGAGGCACTGCCCTACCACGCAGGGCTCGACGCGCACACCCGAGCGACCAATCAAGCGCTTTTCCTACGCAAGGACGGCGTGGTCATGGTCGCCACGATCGCGTTCGGCATGGGAATCGACAAGCCCGACGTGCGCTTCGTAGCCCACCTTGATCTGCCCAAGTCCGTCGAGGGCTATTACCAGGAGACCGGACGGGCCGGGAGGGACGGCCTGCCGTCGACCGCCTGGCTGGCCTACGGTCTGCAGGACGTCGTGCAGCAGCGCAAGCTGATCGATACCTCTGAGGGTGATGACGCCCACCGCCGCCGCCTCGGCACCCACCTCGACGCCATGCTGGCCCTGTGCGAGACGGTCGAGTGCCGCCGCGCCCGACTGCTCGCCTATTTCGGCCAGCACGGCACCGAGTGCGGCAACTGCGACACTTGCCTGTCGCCGCCGGAGTCGTGGGACGGCACGATCGCCGCGCAGAAGCTCCTGTCGGCCGTGTTCCGGCTTGACCGGGAACGCCGCCAGAAGTTCGGGGCGGGCCAGCTGATCGACATCTTGCTGGGCAAGGTAACGCCCAAGGTCAGTCAGTTCGGCCACGAGTCCCTGACTGTGTTCGGGATCGGCACTGAGTTGGGCGACGGCGAGTGGCGCGGTGTGGTGCGCCAACTGCTGGCCCAAGGCCTGCTCGCGGTCGAGGGTGATTACGGAACCCTGGCGCTCACCGACTCCAGTACCGAGGTGTTACGCCGGCAGCGCCGGGTCCTGCTGCGCCGGGAACCCGAACGGGGGGCGAGGGCCGCCGCCCGAACCGCCAAATCCCGCCGCACCGCACCTGCCGACCTGCCCGAGGAGGCTGTGCCGGTGTTCGAGCAACTCCGGGCGTGGCGCGCGGCCGCCGCGAAGGAGCAGGGCGTGCCCGCCTACGTGATCTTCCACGACGCGACCCTGCGCCAGATCGCGACCGAGGCTCCCTCAACTCTGGCTGAACTCGGCACGGTGAGCGGTGTCGGTGAAAACAAGCTGGCCAAGTACGGGCAGCAGATCCTGGAAACCCTCACCGCCTAGCTGGACCTACGGCTGTGAGGTCACGCACGTCGACTCGAGGTAACGTAGCAAGGTCTGGGTAGCCTTCTCGACGTTGTGTACTTCCCGCAGGTGCTCTGCCACCTGGCGCATCAGATCATCCTTGTTGGGCGAGTTGAACTGGCTGCCGCACTCCTGGTGCCCGCATTGGAACTGATGCATTCTGAACTCCGTCCATCGACGTTCGACGGCAACCGCGGTGATCACGACCGTCATCTTCGACTAACCCCTGATATTCGGTTGGCGGACGCACCCGGTTCAGGTCCTTGCCGGTTTCAGGAAGATTGTCCCCGGTAAAGATGGCGATGTGCGGAGCCCAGTGTGGCTTCAGGCCGTGAGGTCGGCCAGCAGCAGTCCGCTGCGTGGTTTGGGGGTGAAATACGTGCTCTTGCGCGGCATCCGTCGGCCTTGCTCGTGCACGGCCAGCACGTCGGCGAAAGGTACCGGGGCCAGCTGTAGCACGGCATCGACGTGTGGCCCCGCGGGATGTCCAGCAGGGAGAGCATGCAGGTGCGGGCCTTCCGGATCGATGCCCAGCGCGTCGGCGATGAGTAACCTTTCGACCAGACCGTGATCAATTCTGGGCACTGGCTCGCCCGGCTCAAGTGCGGGCAATTCGACGAGCAGGCCGGCGCTGGCTGCCTTGACCACCACGGTGCCCGGCAGTTCCGGTGGCGTCAGATCCATGGCTTCCCGCACCGTCAAGCCCTTCCGTCGCCAGGCATCCACCAGATCTTCAGCGGTCAGGCCGGTGTCCACCAGGGCCCGGTGGATGGCTCCGATACGCAGCGCTGGTCCGCGGGTCACCAAGGCGAGCAGGTTCGAATGATCACCGGCCGACGCGGCGGCTACCCGGTGATTGCCGTCAGCGACCAACAGCGGACCGCACGCCACGGCGGTGAGCACCGCATCCTGCTGCGCCCCGGGATCCAGCAACCATAACCGGTGGGTACGACCGCCGGAATCGA
This sequence comes from Pseudonocardiaceae bacterium, assembly GCA_050700255.1. Lineage (GTDB taxonomy): Bacteria > Actinomycetota > Actinomycetes > Mycobacteriales > Pseudonocardiaceae. Next base: position 13,531 of record JBOHGX010000395.1, on the reverse strand, counting down.
TCATCGACACCGCCGGCGCTCCCAGGGCATCGATGCTCCGCAGCACGGCTGCAGTCAGCTGTTCGCCATGACCGACGGGCACGAGCATCGCCGCGCTGGTCGCGCAGCCAAGCCCGGCGAGCACCGCAGCGCGTTCGACCACCACCTCCGGATAGACCTGCTCGCTGTGCCTTACCCGGAAAACGCCGTGCACGTCTACGGCGGCCGAATCGATCAGGCACAGCACACCGACCGCGACCCCGTCCGGACCGTCCACCCGATAGGGCGCCACCACGTCGTCCACCTGGCGATACGCGCTGACCCGTAACCGGTCCAGGGCTTGCCGTGCCGCTGGCAGCGCCGCCACCAACGAAAGCCCTTCAGCCAATGCCTCGGGTGTGCGATGCGGATGCTGCACGGCCAGCAATGCGTCACCGCCGTCTTGGTACCCGGCCAGCGCAGCCACCACCTCGGTGGCTTCGGCGAACTCGTCGACGTCCGGTCCGGGTACGCCGCCTTCAACCACCCACCCGTGTCGGATCGCTCGCACCCACCGTGCCATTCCAGCACCGTCTCAAATCCCCGCGATGGCGGCGACTGCCAAGCCGAGCACGAGCAACGGACCGGCAACGCGCAGGTGCACGAACGCGAGCGCAGCAAACCACAGCGGCCAGACCGGCACCGGGCGCGGCGGCTGGTCAGGTCGAGGTTGCCGGAACCACGGCCATACCTTGGCCAGCCGGTACAGTCCGCCGAATGCGAGCAGCGCCGGCCACGGCAGCGCGTCGACCACCACGCATATCACGACGAGCAGGTAAAAGCCGGCCAGCATGGCCAGCGTCGCCGCTCGGGCCCGCCGCTCGCCCAGCAGCACCGGCAGCGTGTGAATCCCCAGCGGCGCGTCATAGGGAATCTTGTCGGTGTGCTTGCCCATCAGCACCGACGTGCACAGCAGCGCATAAGGCAGCGAGGCGAGCAGCACCTGCCAGGTGATCGACCCGACCGCCGCGTAGTACGTGCCGCCAACCATCAGCGGTCCCCATACGACGAGGACGTCCGGCTCGCCCAGGCCGTGCTTCTTCAGCCGCAGCGGCGGTGCCGTATAGGCCACCGACAGCACGAAACCGGCCAGTGCGAACGCCACGATGGGCCAGCCCCGCACCAGCGCGAGTACAACCAGGATCACCAGGTCCGCGGCGTTGACCATCAGCACCGATACGATCAGAGCCCGGCGGGTGACCAACCCGGAAAGGATCGGGTGCGGAGCGTAGAGGGCCCGTGGGTAGTTCGCAGTGTCCGAACCGGCGTCGGTGTCGTAGAGATCGTTCATCAGGTTGTTGGCCAGGTGCGCCAGCACGATCCCGACAACGGCCAGCGCAAGCCAGCGCCAGTCGACGCCGGGGGCGCGGGCGGCGAGCAGCCCAGCCACCAACCCAGCGACCAGCGTCATCGGCAGCACAGCGGCGCGGGTCACCACGATCCAGCGGGTCACCGCGTCGATCGGGCCCTCGGGCGGGTTGGTGGTGCGAAGGGCGTAGTACCAGGCGCTGAGCCGGGAGCGCGCCGCTGTATCCGTCACACCGTCGAGCCTGGCACAGCTCCGGTGAAGTCTTGCCTATCCTGAGGAGCCGCGACAACGTAGCGGACTTACCGCTGGGGCAGCAGCTCGAAGGCGCCACCCTGCAACGGGCGTACCGCGCGGAAGTGGCGCTCGTCGAAGGTCAGCACTCGCCGGGTACGCAGCCGCGCCGCGAGAAGCACGGTGGCGCAGTCGGCCAGTCCAAGGTCGAGATCGAGGTAGTTGCGTTCCAGCCGTGTCACCCCGGCGTACTCATCGGGCTCCAGACACTCCACAGCGAATCGTCCTGCCGCCAGATCCTCCAGGAAGGCCAGCCGGGCTGCCTGTCCGATCCGCTGACCGAGCAGGTAATCGGCCTCAGCGGTGACCGGCGCAGCGATGACGAGCGCACCACGCTCGGCCTCGAGTACCTCGCGGACCGCGTGTCGAAGCGGGTCTCGACGGTCGGCCAGGGCCACCAGGGGGGCCGCGTCGACCAGCAGGGTCACCCGCCGAAACCCTCGAGCAGGGTGGCAGCGTCCACATCGGCCACCGAGCCACCGGGACCCTCCCCCACGCCGTCGAGCGCGAAGGTACGGCCGCCCCTTGGCTGCGGCACGTACGCCCGGATTGCCTTGCGAAGCAACGATGCCTGGGATACGCCTTCGCGCTCCGCGAGCATCGCGAGCCGGCGAGCGTCGGCGTCATCAAGGTAGACGCTGGTCTTACGCACGAAGGTAGGGTAGCACGTAGGGCAGAAAGCGGCGCGTTTCAGGGAAGCGCGAGGCGGTTCACCGGACGTCCGTCGCGCCGAGTGGGTTGTCCGACGTCAAGCGGGCGGCCAGCTCCAGGTGGCGGCCCCCCAGTCGCAGATGTCCGCAGATCGTCCACAGCGTCACCGCGGATTGTCCGCTGACTGACGAATGCGCTGTGCCGTCACTCACCGGGCTGCGAGCGCGGGTCAGACGGTGAAACCCAGCGCGCGTAGTTGTTCCCGGCCGTCCTCAGTGATCTTGTCGGGACCCCACGGCGGCATCCACACCCAGTTGATCCGCACGTCGTCGACCAGTCCACCCCCCGGGCCACCGGTGAGCGCAGCGCGGGTCTGATCCTCGATGACGTCGGTCAGCGGGCACGCCGCGGAGGTCAGCGTCATGTCCACAGTTGCGACGTTGCCCTCGTCCACCCGGATGTCGTAGACCAAGCCCAGGTCGACCACGTTGATGCCGAGCTCCGGGTCCACCACATCGCGCATGGCTTCCTCGAGGTCGTCGACGGCCGCCAGCTCGCCGTCCGGGCGCGGCTCCGGGAGCTGGGGCATCCCGGCCGCTCCACGTTGCACTTCATGATCCTCGTTCAGGCTCATTGTGCCTCCGCTCGCTTGGCACCATTGTCTTCAGCGCCGGCGTCCACCCGGCCGACGGCATCCTTAAAAGCCATCCAGCCCAGCAAGGCGCACTTCACCCGGGCCGGGTAGCGGGCCACGCCGGCGAAGGCGACCGCGTCCTGGAGAATGTCCTCGTCGGGCTCCACCTGGCCGCGGCTTTGCACCATCTCCATGAACGCGTCCATCGTGGACGTCGACTCGGCCACGGTCCGGCCGACCACCAGATCGGTGAGCACCGATGTCGCCGCCTGGCTGATCGAACAACCCATCGCCTCGTAGGACACGTCGGCCACCCGGTCGCCGTCCAGCGCGACTCGCAGGGTCACCTCGTCGCCGCAGGTGGGGTTGATCTGGAACGACTCGGCGTCGAACGGCTCGCGAAGGCCGTGCCGGTGCGGGTTGCGATAGTGGTCCAGGATGATCTCCTGGTACATCTGCTCCAGTTTCATGCGGGCACCCGGAAGAAGCGGCGCACCTCGTGCACACCGGCCAGCAGCGCCTCGACCTCGGCAGGCGTGTTGTACAGCGCAAAGCTGGCCCGCACCGTCGCGGAGATACCGAATCGGCGATGCAGCGGCCAGGCGCAGTGGTGCCCGACCCGCACCGCGAGCCCCAGGTCGTCGAGTACCTGCCCGGCGTCGTGCGCGTGTACGTCGTCGAGGATGAAGGACACCGCGCCACCGCGCTGCTCGGTGTCGGTGGGACCGATGATTCGCAAGCCACTGAATTCCGACAGGCCGGCCAGGGTCTGTTCGGTCAAGACGCGCTCATGCTCGGCGATCCGCTCCATGCCCACGGCCGACAGGTAGTCAACTGCCGCACCCAGGCCCACCGCTTGGGAGGTCATCGGGACGCCGGCCTCGAAGCGCTGCGGCGGCGGGGCGTAGGTAGAACCTTCCATCTTCACCAGCTCGATCATCGACCCGCCGGTGAGAAACGGCGGCAACTCCTCGAGCAGTTCCCGGCGGCCGTAGAGCACGCCGACCCCGGAGGGTCCCAGCATCTTGTGCCCGGAGAACACTGCGAAGTCGACGTCCAGCGCGGCGAAGTCGATCGGACTGTGCGGCGCCGACTGGCAGGCGTCCAGCACGGTCAGCGCACCGACCTGGCGAGCCCGGCGGACCAGCTCCGCGACCGGTGGGGCGGTACCCATCACGTTGGACTGGTGGGTGAAGGCGACCACCTTCGTGCGCTCGGACAGTTGCAGCGAATCCAGGTCCAGCCGGCCGACGTCGGTCACCTGATACCAGCGCAACGTGGCGCCGGTGCGCCGGCACAGCTCCTGCCAGGGCACCAGGTTGGCGTGGTGCTCCATCTCGGTCACCACGATCTCGTCGCCCGGCCTCACTGCAAAGCGCTGCGCTGCGCCCTCGCCGATCGAGGAATTGCTCAGCGCGTAGGCGACCAGGTTGATCCCCTCGGTGGCGTTTTTGGTGAACACCACCTCGCTGGGCTGGATACCGACGAATGCGGCAATCCGAGCGCGCGCGGATTCGTAAGCGTCCGTGGCCTCCTCGGCGAGTTGATGCGCCCCACGATGCACGGCCGCGTTGTGCTGCTCCAGGAAGGAGCGCTCGGCGTCGAGCACCTGCCGGGGCCGCTGCGAGGTGGCCCCGGAGTCCAGGTACACCAGTGGCCGATCCTCCCGCACCGTGCGGGATAGAATCGGGAAGTCGGCACGAATCTTCTCCAGCTCACCGGCCGTCAGTGACCCAGTCACGGTGATGACACCCCCGTTGTCTCCTGCCGGCGGGTGAACCGCTCGTAGCCGCCGGACTCCAGTTCCTCGGCGAGTTCCTGCCCACCGGACTCCACGATCCGCCCGCCCGCGAAGACGTGCACGTGGTCGGGCGTGATGTGCCGCAGGATCCGGGTGTAGTGCGTGATCAGCAGCACCCCGACGTCCCCGCTGGCCCGGTACCGGTTGACACCCTCGGATACCACCCGCAACGCATCGACGTCCAGGCCCGAGTCGGTCTCGTCCAGTACCGCGATCTTGGGCTTGAGCAGGGACAGTTGCAGGATCTCGTGCCGCTTTTTCTCCCCGCCGGAGAAGCCCTCGTTCACGCTGCGCTCGGCGAACGCGGGATCGATGTCCAGGTCGGACATCGCCGTCTTGACCTCCTTGACCCAGGTGCGCAGCTTGGGCGCCTCGCCGCGGATCGCGGTGGCGGCGGTGCGCAGGAAGTTCGTCATCGACACGCCGGGCACCTCGACCGGGTACTGCATGGCCAGGAACAGGCCCGCTCGGGCGCGTTCGTCCACCGGCATCGTGAGCACGTCAACGCCGTCGAGCAGTACCTGTCCCGAGGTGACCTGGTATTTGGGGTGCCCCGCGATCGAGTAGGCCAGGGTGGACTTGCCCGATCCGTTGGGGCCCATCATCGCGTGGGTCTCCCCCGCCCGGACCGTCAGGTCAACGCCGCGCAGGATCTCCTTGTCGGGGGTCTGCTCGTCGTCCGTGCGGACCGAGACGTGCAGGTCCTTGATCTCCAGAGTGGCCATCGGTGTGTTCTCAGCTCCTGCTAGCGGTTGGTCTCTATTTAACGGTTCGTCACGGTGGACGGATCGACGTATACGTCCTCACCGTCGATCCGCACGGCGTAGGTGTCCACCTGTTCGGAGGCCGGGGGCGAGGACGGCTCCCCGGTGCGCAGGTCGAAGCACGACCCGTGCAGCCAGCATTCCAGGCCCTTGCGGGTGACTTCGCCTTCGGACAGCGCGATCTCGGCATGCGAGCAGACGTCGGCCAGTGCATACACCTGCTCGCCCTGGCGGACCAGCACCACCGGGACGCCGTCGACCTCGAAGCCGGCGGGCAGGTCCTCCTTGAGGTCATTGAGGCTGCAGACCCGCACTGCGGTCATACCCCCACCGCCTCCAGCTCAGCCTCGATCGCCGCCTCAAGCCGCTCACGTACCTGCGGGACAGTGATCTTCTGCAGGATCTCGCCGAAGAAACCTCGGACAACCAGCCGGCGGGCCAGCTCGGCCGGGATACCCCTGGAAGTCAGGTAGAACAGCTGCTCGTCATCGAAGCGTCCCGTGGTGCTGGCGTGCCCGGCACCGACGATCTCCCCGGTCTCGATCTCCAGGTTGGGCACCGAGTCGGCTCGCGCGCCGTCGTTGAGCACCAGGTTACGGTTGACCTCGAAGGTCTGGGTGCCCTCGGCGGCGGCCTGGATGAGCACGTCCCCGATCCACACGGTATGTGCGTCCGGCTGTCCGGGACTACCCTGCAGCGCGCCCTTATAGGCCACGTTGGACCTGCAATGTGCAACGGCGTGGTCGACCAGCAACCGGTGTTCCAGGTGCTGCCCGGCGTCGGCGAAGTACAGGCCGAGCAGTTCGGCGTCGCCGCCGGGCTCAGTGAACGTGACCGTCGGGGATTGCCGGACCAGATCGCCACCCAGGCTCACGGTGATCGCTCGCAGCACCGCGTCCCGGCTCAGCCGGATGTGCTGTGCGGCGACGTGCACTGCGTCGTCAGCCCAGTCCTGAACGTTGACCAGGGTCAGCCGGGCACCATCGGCGAGGATCAGCTCGACGTTCTCGGCATACGTGCCGCTGCCGCGGTAGTCGAGTACCACCACGGCCTCGGCGAAGGGCTCTAGGCGCAGCTGCAGGTGCCCGTAGGCGACCTCATCCGGGCCCGGGCCGGTAACCGTGATCATCACCGGTTGCTCGATGCGCGTTTCCGGCGCCACGGTGACGACGGTGGCCCGCTCCGTAGCACTCCATGCCTGTGCAGCGACCCGATCCGCAGGAACACCGCCCTGTCCCAGCCGCGGGTCTTGGCGGTCCACTTCCTCGACAGCGACCCCGTCGGCCGGCTCCACGATGACTTTCGCAGCGCCGGTGGCTTGGACACCCTCGTGCAGGCCGCGCAGCCGCCGCAACGGGGTGAAGCGCCACTCCTCCTCCCGCCCGGTGGGCACCTCGAAAGCGTCCACGTCGTAGGAGGTGAACCGCTGCCCCCGAGAGAGCATCGGCACACTGGGTTCCCCCGTGATTGCGCCGTGCGTGTGCGCGACCAGACCCTGCCCGGCAGCTCGGTCAGTAGTAGCCGTCATCTCAGCCGACGGCCCCTTCCATCTGCAGCTCGATCAGGCGGTTGAGTTCCAAGGCGTACTCCATCGGCAGTTCGCGGGCGATCGGTTCGATGAACCCACGCACGATCATGGCCATCGCCGCGTCCTCGGTCAGCCCTCGGCTCATCAGGTAGAACAGCTGATCATCGCTGATCTTGGAGACGGTGGCCTCGTGCCCCATCGACACGTCATCCTCGCGGATGTCGACGTAGGGGTAGGTGTCCGACCGGCTGATCTGGTCGACCAGCAGGGCGTCGCACGTCACCGTGGAGCGAGAGTGGTGACTGCCCTCGTTGACCTGCACCAGCCCGCGGTAGGAGGTGCGGCCGCCACCGCGGGCCACCGACTTGGACACGATCGTGCTCGAGGTGTGCGGTGCCGCGTGCACCATCTTCGCACCGGCGTCCTGGTGCTGGCCCTCGCCGGCGCAGGCTACCGAGAGCACCTCACCCTTGGCGTGCTCGCCGACCAACCAGACCGACGGGTACTTCATGGTGACCTTGGAGCCCAGGTTGCCGTCGATCCACTCCATGGTCGCGCCCTCGGCAGCGGTGGCCCGCTTGGTGACCAGGTTGTAGACGTTGTTCGACCAGTTCTGGATCGTGGTGTACCGGCAGCGACCGCCCTTCTTGACGATGATCTCGACGACCGCGGAGTGCAGCGAGTCGGACTTGTAGATCGGCGCTGTACAGCCTTCGACATAGTGCACGTAAGCGCCCTCGTCGACGATGATCAGTGTCCGCTCGAACTGGCCCATGTTCTCGGTGTTGATCCGGAAGTAGGCCTGCAGCGGGATGTCGACGTGCACGCCAGGCGGCACATAGATGAACGACCCACCCGACCACACCGCGGTGTTCAACGCGGCGAACTTGTTGTCACCGGCCGGGATCACACTGCCGAAGTACTCCCGGAATATCTCTGGGTGCTCGCGCAATGCGGTATCGGTGTCCAGAAACTGAACACCCAGCTCCTCGAGGTCATCACGGATCTTGTGATAGACGACCTCGGACTCGTACTGCGCGGCAACGCCAGCCACCAGCCGAGCCTTCTCTGCCTCGGGAATACCCAACCGATCGTAAGTGGCCCTGATGTCCTCGGGAAGTTCTTCCCAGGACGTGGCCTGCTTCTCGGTCGACCGGACGAAGTACTTGATGTTGTCGAAGTCGATCCCGGATAAGTCAGCGCCCCAGTGCGGCATCGGCTTGCGCCGGAACAGGCGCAACGCCTTGAGCCGAGTCTCCAGCATCCATTCCGGCTCATTCTTCTTGGCCGAGATGTCCCGGACCACAGCTTCGGACAGGCCACGCTGCGCGCTTGAGCCGGCGGCATCAGAGTCGGCCCAGCCGTACTTATAACGGCCCAGGCTGGAGAGCGTTTCCTCCTGGGTGAGCGGTGCGGTCGGGATTCTCTGGGCTCGAACATCCTGCTCGGGAGCAGTTGTCATGCTTGAGAGCCTCCATCCGGGAGCGTGGTGGGGATGTTGGGAACAGCCGTGCGGGCACCGTGCGGCATCCGGGCCTCGGGAACGTGCGTCGTGCATACCGCGTCGCCGCGCGCGATGGTGGCCAGCCGCTGCACATGGACACCGAGCAGGTCGGCAAAAGCCGCTGTCTCGGCTTCGCACAGTTGCGGAAACTCCGCGGCGACGTGCGAGACCGGGCAGTGGTGTTGGCACAGCTGCGTACCGGCACCGACGTGATCAGCTGACGCAGCGTAACCCTCTGCACTCAGGGCGATCGCCAGGAGCTGGGCCCGAGCGACCGGGTCGGCCGCAGCGGCCACCTCGGCCCGGTGCCGATCGACCAGGTTTGTCACTCGGCGCTCGGCGAACGAGCGGACTGCCTGCTCGCCGTCGCGCTCAGCCAGAAAGCGCAGTGCGTCCACCGCCAGATCGTCATAGGTGTGTTCGAACCGCTCCCGGCCGGCGTCGGTGAGCAGGAATGACTTGGCCGGACGGCCACGGCCGCGGGGACCTCGGCGTGGTGCCGAGCGGTAGCTGGCCTGCCCGTCAGCGAGCAGCGCGTCCAGGTGGCGGCGCACCGCAGCAGGGCTCAGCCCCAGCGAGTCAGCAACCTGCGCGGCTGTCACTGGGCCATGCTCCAGCAACATCCGTGCCACCGACTCGCGAGTGCGACGATCGGTCCCGACGTTTTTCACAACGTCCATGTTACGTATTTCCGCGGTAGGAGCCAAGCGCCAGTGTGTCCCCGTTGTGGTTGCATCACCGTGGTTGCATCACCGGCGCCCGTGGCCGCACCGCTACCCTTCGCGGCGTGGTGGCCGGGAAGGTGCGTGGTGTCGGTGTCCGTCTCGGTGTTCATCTTGGGGGCCCCGAATCCGCGCCGAGCGTCCTGGACGGTGCCCAATCTGTGGACCCGGCCGGCAGCACCGGTCTGAGCCTGATCGAGAGCCGCCAGCTCGACTGTGTGCGCCGGTTCGGCACCGTCGGCGCGTTGCTCATGGGACTGGGTTCGCTCGGTGCGGGCACCGCCCCGGTGCTGGGCAATCCGGTGGTCGGGCGCCCCCTGCTTGGCCTTTTCACCCGGATGCCCACGGCATCGCTGGCCGTTGCCTACACCGGCATTGCCATGGTGGTGCTGGCCTGGTTGTGGCTGGGTGCATTGGCCGCTCCCGGACGTGCCCGGCTGATCCCCCGGACTGCGCTGAACCGCACGATGATGATGTGGGCGATCCCGCTGCTGATCGCCCCACCGATGTTCAGCCGGGACGTCTACAGCTACCTCGCGCAGAGCGCGATGGCCAACCGCGGACTGGACCCCTATATGCTCGGCCCGGCCGACGCACTAGGTGTGGACCACCCCCTGGTCCGCGGCATCCCGACGATCTGGCGCAACACGGTGGCCCCCTACGGCCCGCTGTTTCTCACCCTGGGCCGGCCGATCGACTCGATCGCAGGCGACCACGTCGTACTCGGCACGCTGCTGCACCGCAGCCTGGCGGTCGTCGGCCTGGTGATGATCGTCTGGGCGCTGCCGCGCCTTGCCCGCCGGGTGGGCGTGTCGCCGGTCTTCGCGCTGTGGCTCGGCGTCGCCAATCCATTGGTGTTGTTTCACCTGGTCAGTGGAGCGCACAACGAGGCGCTGATGATCGGGTTGATGCTGTGGGGACTGGAGTTGGCGCTGCGCCGACCAGCCGTGAGTCCGACGCTGCTCGGCGGCACGGCGCTCATCACAGCCGCAGCCCAGGTCAAGGTGCCCGCCGCAGTGGCGCTCGGGTTTGTCACGGTGTGGCTCGCCCGCGAGCGTGGTGGCCGGTGGCGCGATCTGACGTCGGCGGCGGTGGTGGTCGGCGTAGTCGCGGCGGCTACCACCGTGGCGATCGGGCTGGGCACCGGGCTGGGCTTCGGCTGGGCTGGTGCGTTGGACACGCCCACCGCAGTGCGTAGCTGGATGTCGGTGGCGACCGGACTTGGCCGGCTGGCCGGCTTGGTCGGCAGTGGGCTCGGATTGGGCGATCACACCACCTCGGTGCTCATAGTGGCCCGAGCCGCTGGGCTGATCGCGGCCGCTGCAGCCTGCCTGCTGTTGCTGTGGCGCTGCTGGCGGGGAAGGGTAGAGCCGCTCGCTGGGCTTGGAGTTGCGCTGGGAGCCGTGGTGTTCCTGGGCCCGGTGGTACATCCGTGGTACCTGCTGTGGGCGGTGATCCCGTTGGCGGGCTCGGCCAGCCAGCCGGCTTTCCGTACCACTGCTACTGTGGCCTCCGCGATGCTGGCGGTAGCGGTGGCACCCACCGGCTCAGATTTCCTGTTCCGGGCCTGGGTGCTGCCGTCGGCCATCGCGGCGGCAGTGGTCACCCTGATAGTGCCGATACTGCTGGTTCGCCGGCGCACCCCGCCGCTGTGGGGCGTGCTGTCCGGCGTGCTGCCGGGGTCGCTGCGGGCCAGTGCGCCCCGATCCGGGGTCGCGACCTAGGCTCTGTAGACGTGACTCCACCCGCGCCATCGGCTGCTGTCGAGGTCCGCGGCCTGGTACGGAGCTTCGGTGCGGTCCGGGCCGTGGACGGGCTCGACCTGCTGGTGCAGCCGGCCACGGTGCTGGCTCTGCTGGGACCTAACGGTGCCGGTAAGACCACCACGGTGGAGGTGTGCGAGGGGTTCCTGCACCCGGATGCCGGGGTGGTCCGGGTGCTGGGGCTGGATCCGATCGCCGACGGTGCCGCGCTGCGTCCCCGAATCGGGGTGATGCCCCAGGGCGGTGGGGCCTACCCGGGCGTGCGGGCCGCTGAGATGCTCGGTCTGGTCGCGGTCTGTGCGGCACGCCCGTTGGACGTCGGATGGCTGCTTGACGTGCTCGGGCTCACCGGTGTCGGGCGGGTGCCTTACAAGCGGCTGTCCGGCGGCCAGCAGCAGCGGCTCGCGCTGGCCTGCGCCCTGGTCGGGCGGCCGGAAGTGGTATTCCTCGACGAGCCCACCGCGGGTATGGACCCGCAGGCCCGCCGGCTGGTCTGGGACATCATCTGCGGGCTGCGCGCGGACGGCGTCAGCGTGCTGTTCACCACTCACCTGATGGAGGAGGCCGAGGCGCTGGCCGACCAGGTGGTGATCATCGACCATGGCCGGGTGGTGGCCCAGGGCACCCCCGCTGAGCTGACCACCGCGGGTGCGCAACGGCAACTGCGGTTCGGCGCCCGGCCTGGCCTGGATCTTCGCCCGCTGTGTACCGCGCTGCCCGAAGGATGCCAGGCCAGTGAGCCGCGCCCCGGCGGATACCTCGTCGAGGGCCTGATCGACCCGCAAGTGATGGCTACCGTGACAGCGTGGTGCGCCCAGCAGGGGGTGCTCGCCGAGGACCTGCGGGTGGCCAAACGCAGCCTGGAGGACGTGTTCCTGGAGCTCACCGGCCGGGAGCTACGGCCATGACCCGCTTCTCCCCCGGCACCTTCACGCCCGCACCAGGCCGTGGCCGGCTGTCGCGGATGCTGCTCACCCAGGCGCGCACCGAGTTCGTCCTCACCCTGCGCAACGCCGAGCAGGTGCTGCTCACCCTGCTCATCCCGCTGGGGCTGCTGATCGGGCTCACTGCGCTGACGGTCCTGCCGGTGCCCAACCCGCGAGTGGACAACGTCACTCCACGGATCCTGGCGCTGGCGGTGATGTCGACTGCGTTCACCGGCCAGGCCATCGCGCTGGGCTTCGACCGCCGCTACGGCGTGCTCAAACGGCTGGCCGCCACCGCCCTTCCGCGCTGGTCGCTGGTCGCTGGCCGGATGCTCGCCGTGCTCGGGGTGGTCTTGGTGCAGCTGGTCGTGCTCGGGGCGGTGGCCGCCGCGCTGGGCTGGCGCCCACAGCCGGCTGGTCTGGTTGCTGCCGCGCTGCTCGTGCTCGCCGGTACTGCCGCGTTCGGTGCACTCGGGGTACTGCTCGGGGGGACGCTTCGCGCCGAGGTGGTGCTCGCGGTCGCCAACACGGTGTGGCTGCTCCTAGTCGTGGCGGGCGGCATCGCGCTGCCGGTGCAGGCCTTGCCTGGTCCGCTGTCCGTACTCGCCGCCGGGCTGCCCTCCGGCGCGCTGGCCGAGGGCCTGCACGCGTCCCTGGTCACCGGCGCCACCCCGTGGGGCGCACTGGGGGTGCTGCTGGTCTGGGCTGCGGCCGCCGGCGCCCTTGCCGCCCGCACCCTGCGCCTGTCCTAGCATCGGTGTTGTGTCGACCGCACCCACTCACAACCACGTACCTGCAACCCTGTCGCGGAGCATAGCGATCGCTGCGGTGATCACCCAGGGGGGCATCGCGGTGACCGGCTCAGTGGTGCGGGTGACCGGCTCGGGTCTGGGCTGCCCGACCTGGCCGCAGTGTTTCCCGGGCAGCTTGGTGCCGGAGCCGCATCCGGACGTCGCCGCGCTCAACCAGTGGATCGAGTTCGGCAACCGCCTGCTCACCGGTCTGGTCGGCCTTGTCGGGCTGGCCTGCCTGGTGGTCGCGCTGCTGGTCCGGCCCCGGCGCCGGCGGCTCATTCTGCTGGCCTCGACGATGCCACTCGGTGTCGCGGCGCAGGCCGTCCTCGGCGGGATCACGGTCCTGACCGGGCTGGCCTGGTGGACCGTCGCCGTGCACTTTCTCGTGTCGATGGTGCTGGTGTGGCTAGCGGTGTTGCTGGTCGCGGCCTTGGCCGAGGGCGACGCCCCGCCGCGCTGGCACCTGCCTGGTCCGCTACGGGGCTTGCTGGGTGTTGCCACCGCGGTGCTGGCGGCGCTGCTGATCGCCGGGACGCTGGTGACCGCTGCGGGTCCGCACGCCGGTGACACCGCCACCCCGCGGCTCGCGGTGGGTGTGCCCGCAATGGCGCAACTGCACGCCGCTCTGCTCGTCGGCTTCCTCGGATTGCTCGCCGGCCTGGGGTTCGCCCTGCGCGCGGTGGGTGTGCCGGCCCGCACCTGGCGGCACTACACGGTGCTGGTCGGCGTGGTCCTGGCCCAAGGCACGCTCGGTGTCGTGCAATACCTCACCGGGGTGCCCGAACTGCTGGTCTCGCTGCACGTCCTGGGTGCCGCCTCAGTGGAC
>JBOHGX010000394.1:0-2018 GCA_050700255.1 Pseudonocardiaceae bacterium | reverse complement strand
CATCAGAACGAGTCAGCGCGGGGGGCGTAACCCAGCCAGAGTGACCATGACGAGCCGGCGGACCGCGGCCTTGGACGGCAGCCGCTGGCTGCGGTGAGGGCGTGAAGGCAGTAGCTCGCCAGCTCGTCAGGCGCGACATCGTCCCGGAGGCTGCCCAACTCTGCGCCCTCGATCAGCAGGTCTCGGATGAAGTCGCTGAGCTGCTGCTGCGCCCGGCGACGTGCTCACCTCGATGCAGCAGTGCCGCGAGCTCGGTGCCGTGGTGCTCGTGGGAAAAGAGCGCGCAGGCCTCGAGCACAGCTTCGAGCCGCTCGACAGCCTCGCCAGCCTGGTCCCGGACTTCGGCCAGATGGTGGAGGTGGCCGGTGACCTGACGTTCGTGCCAGGCGACCAGGATCGCTTCGACGTCGGGAAAGTACTTGTACAGCGTCGCACGTCCGATGCCGGTCTTCTCGGCGATCTGCGACATCGTCACCGACAGCAGCCCGTGCTCGCGCAGTGTTGTCCAGGGTCGCGTCGTGCACCGCGCGGCGGTGCGCCTCGATCGTCTCGTTCCACAGCTTCGGCACCAATCGAGTATACATAGCGACGGTGCTGATACATATGAGTTTGACAACGACATATTGTCTCGATTAAATAGATGTCCGGGCGAAGAACCGGGCAATCACACCCGACGGAGAGGGACACGCACATGGCTGACGCGCCCCCCTATCCCGGTTCCCAGGCGCCGAGAGGGCCCGAGGACTTGTACACCAGCCCGCCGCCCTGGGACATCGGCCGGCCGCAACCCGCGTTCCGTGCCCTCGCCGATGCGGGTGCCATCCGGGGGCGGGTGTTGGACGCCGGCTGCGGGACCGGCGAGCACGTGCTCATGTCGGCCGGCCTCGGCCTGGACGCCACCGGCGTGGACCTAGCTTCCGCGGCACTACACGCCGCCAAGGAGAAGGCGCGTGACCGAGGGCGCACGGCGCGGTTCCTCCTCTGGGACGCCCGGAAGCTGGCTGATCTCGAGGAGTCCTTCGACACCGTGCTCGACTGCGGGCTGTTCCACATCTTCAACGACGAAGACCGCGCTGCCTTCGTCGACAGTCTGCGGTCCGTGGTGCAGCCGGGCGGCCGCTACTTCCTGTTGTGCTTCAGCGACCAGCAGCCGGCCGACGGCTGGCCACGGGTGCGGCGGGTGACGCGGGCCGAGATCAAAGCCTCGTTCGCCGATGGGTGGCGGGTCGACTTGATCGAATCGGCCACGATCGACATCACCACCGACCCGGATGGCATCCGGGCCTGGTTGGTCGCCGTCACCAGGATCTGAACTTGTGCCAGGCGGGCGCCTCGACAAACACGCACGAGAACCCATGAGAACGCCCGTGTGGCACCGATGAGGCATACGAAGCCGCCCTCCAAGCTGGGGAACCCCCCATGAGGATTGCCATGCTGACCTCCGAAGCCCATGTCGAGAGCGACACCGCTCCCACGCCCACAGGGAAAGCCGCGGCACGCCGAAAGCGCCGCAGGACGAGCCACGCTGGCGGCCTCACGATGGACGGGCTGGACCGCCGACATCGTCCTCGTGAAAGTCATTGGCGTGACTGTCATTGCCCTGCGCCGCCTCGCCACGTCGCAGCAGGGCCTCCAAGGCCACGCCCGCAAGTTCGGGCTCGCCGCACACGTCGCTTCCTCGGTTGGGTAGCTCGGCGCGGTCATCGGCTTCCTGTGGAGATGACGGAGGAGGAACCCAGTGAGCCAGAAGTCGCTGATGAAATCCGAAGCTCGTGTCCCGACGCCGAGGGGCGAGCGGTATGCCAAGCAGCTGTGCAGCCACGCTGCTGGAGGTCAACCACCGCCACAAACGTCTCATCGACGGCCTGCTCGTGCTCGCCAGCAGCGACCAGCACCTCACCGAGCACAGTCCCGTTGACCTCGCCGACATCGCCCGGCACGTCACCACCATCTCCGAGGATGCGGCACGCCAGGCCGGGGTCGAGATCCGCGCCACCACCACTGCCGCCCCCGTGGTC
>JBOHGX010000393.1:0-1688 GCA_050700255.1 Pseudonocardiaceae bacterium | reverse complement strand
ACTGCTGCGGGTGCTGCTCGGGTCGCGTTCGGGGCTGGTGGCCGCCGATCTGGTGCTCCAGCCGGTCTGTGGTTCGTCGCCACGTCGGCCGGTGGCGCGCCAGGGCAGGCCAGCCGTACCCGCGGTGGGACGTGCAGGCCGGGCGACCCCTGCTACGTCACGCCTTTCGCGCAGCACCACAGGTCGACTCGGCTGTCCTGGTCATCCGTCGCCGGTGAGCGGCAGATCCGGTCGTTTGTCATCGAAGATCAACCATGTGCGTCAGACGCGTACGGTTGATGGTGGATCGCTGCAATCGCTGCAGGAGAGCCGCCGACGTCCCGCTGCTCCACGCCGGGTCGGGCGCTTCGGTGACGGTGTTCTACAGTTGCGTGACATCTGTCAAACACGGGTGATACTCTCAGACCATGGCGACCACGATCGGCTTCCGGCCTACCGACGAGGACGAGCGGATCATCAAGGCTGCGATGCGCCCTGACGAGCGCACCAGTGACGTGATCCGCCGCGCACTGCGGCTACTCGAGCGCGAAGTATGGCTTTCCCACGCCCGATCCGACGCTGAGCGCCTCGCGAGGGAAGACTTGACAGGTGAGGCTGATGCGTGGTGATTCGTGGCGCGGTCTACCGAGTGGATCTGGGTGACGCGAAGCGTGGCCACGAGCAGCGCGGCAGGCGCCTTGGTCTGGTGCTCAGCCCGAGTTCAATGCCATGGAATGTCGTCACGATCGTCCCCACCTCGACAACCGCGCAGCCCGCTATCTTCCGCCCAGCAATGGAGATCAACGGACAGCAGACCAGGGTCCTCGTCGACCAAATCCGCAGCATTGACACGGACTACATCATCGGTGACCCGGTGCACTACCTCGAACACGACGAGCTCGCCGAAGTCGAGCACGCCGTCGCTCGCTATCTCGGCCTGTGAGATCGGGCGTTCTTCCACTCACACAGCCGCACCACGCCGGAAGTTGTTGCTGGTAGCGGCGCCGAGATGCATAGGTATTCAGTCGCCGGGCGGGATGAGGCAGCTCGGCTGCCTCACATGATCGTGTTCGAGCCGCTGGTCAACCTTGACCCACCTACGCGGCCTGTGTCGTTGAGGGATCCCCTACGGGGACACCTCGATGGACACTGACCTGGCCATCCCAGGGCCGGCAACCACCGGGGCAGCCGGTTGCTGAGAGATCCTTGCTCAGCTCACCCAGTGCACACGAAGTAGCTCGACGCGGCGGTCATGTTCGAGGACGAGGTAGATGACCTCGGCCCGCCCGCCCGGACCGAATAGCAGCTTGCGCATGACACCGTCGGGTTTCGCGTCGTTGTAGGGCTCCCCGCTCCAGGGAGCGAGCTCGAGCATGTCCAGCACCTGCAAGTAATACGGGAGGAGCGCGTCGGGCAGTGCGGCGACCTGCTGGGCTACCTCGTCGTCGGTGACGACCTCGTACATCGGGTCTAACCGAGCCGCCGCGCGACCATCTCGCGCATCTGGTCCGCAGTGACGCTGCCGCGTTCCTGTCCGGCTAGGAGTTGGTCGGCGCGGTGCAGCATCCGACGGTGCGCGTCGGGATCGGCCTGGGTCAGCGCGGCGATCCCACGCCACCGGCGCAGGACGGTGTAGACCTCAGTCAGGTCGAGGCTCTCCGCTGATCGGGACATCGCAGTGCGCCACTCGCTGTCGAACTGGCCAGCCT
>JBOHGX010000392.1:0-4173 GCA_050700255.1 Pseudonocardiaceae bacterium | reverse complement strand
CGACCCCACAGGTCGCTGAACGCACACGATCACGCACCCAGTTGGCCCGACGTCATTTGCAGTTGCCTGTCGAGAAGGGCTGATCTACTTTATCCGCGTGTTGCACGAATCGCAATAATACTCCCTAGTGTAGTTAGATATGTTTAGCTTTGCTTTGATCGCACGGTGTGGAATACTCTGCCAATGGAGCTTTCAGCACAGGATCGCACTGAACTTCAAGCGGTGGTCGGATCGGGATCGTATGATGGATCGGTGTCCTCGCGGGCGCAGATGGTGCTCTGGTATGACCAGGGATACCGGAAGGTGGAGATCGCCACGATGTCGGGGGCGTCACGGCCGACGGTGGATAAGTGGCTGGCGCGTTATGAGCGGTTCGGTCTGGAAGGTCTGGTGAGCATGACCTCGCCCGGTGGGCCGCGTCAGATCCCGGACCGGATTCGCGCGAAGGTTCTTGCGTTGAGCAGGACAACACCTCCCTCGGCGCTGGGGATCTCGCATTGGTCTTCGACGGAGATGGCGCGGTATGTCAAGAAGACCGAGGGTGTGTATGTGTCGCAGACGTGGGTGTCGCGACTGTGGCGGGAGAACGACTTGAAGCCGTGGCAGCAGGGGACGTTCAAGATTTCCCGGGATCCGCGCTTTGAGGACAAGGTCCGCGATGTCGTCGGCCTGTACCTGGAGCCTCCGGAGGGAGAGGCGGTCGTGTCGGTGGACGCGAAGTCCGGGGTATCCAGGCGCTGGATCGCACCCAGCCGCTGCTGCCGATCGACTTCGGCAAGACCCTGAAGCGCACGTTCGATTACGCGCGGATGAGGACCACGGATTTGTACGCCGCGATGGATATTCGGACGGGGTAGAGTGATCACTTCTCTGTCACGGACTCACGCGACTCCGGATTTTCTCCGGCTGATGAAGAAGGTCGTCGCTGCCTACTCGGGCCAGAAGGTCCATGTGGTCCTCGACAATGCTTCTGTGCACCTGTCGGATGATACCGAGAAATGGCTTGCCAAGCAGAACGGGCAAGTCGTTCTACACTTCACCCCTACCGGTGCGTCGTGGATGAATCAGATTGAGATCTGGAATGGTATTCTCACGCGGAAGCTGATCCGACGTGGCCAGTGAAGGCCCTCGACCGGGAGATTGAGTCGTTCATCAAGCATTGAGTCGTTCATCAAGCACTGGAACAGTGATTGTAAGCCCATCAAGTGGACGGCTACCGCAGAGGAGATCCTTGACAAGGTCCGCGCTGTCACTGCCCGTATGGAAGCTCTCTTGCGCGCCACCGAGATCGATGATGTAGCCCGCCAAGCAGCATAAAGCTAAACATATCTATCTACAACTAGACAGTAATGATGTATTTTGGCTGACGGACTTGCAGATGCAGCCGCCCCTTCGTTGGTGTCGCTCAACGGCGCCTTGGTTGCTTTGCCGCCAGAGCCGAGTTGCCGCCATTTACTTTGCTTATAGTTCGGATTGCCCATGATCCTTCTCCCTGGTTCGTTGAGCAATAGGCTCAGTAGGTTGTCGATCAGCGCCTTGCGGAGAGATGACGGATAGCGTTGTCCCCCGTTGAGAAGATTGGCGTACGCCACCAAGGAGTTCCCTCTCGCATGGCGAACCGGTGCATGCGTCGAACCCCCTAAACCGACCGTGGTCGGCATGATGCTTGACCTACGTCATTCCTCCCCTAGCGCCTGTGTCCACCCGAGTATCGAGCCAAGGCACGTATTCGTTACATATTGTTAGTGCAGCTATTCGCGAGCCATGCCCAGCGGTGCTTTCACGTCGGTGCATCTCGTCAACTTGGTCATGGACTGCGGGAAAGTGTCGGGATCGCGTGCTCGTACCGCTCCCCCTGCGGCGGGATGGTCGGCTCCGTGCGGGGAGGGCACCGCGTTCGGGCTCGCCGAACTTCTGGTTGTCGGTGGTCGGTGCTTTGCTGGTGGGCGTCCGATCCCCGACGTGGAGGTTCACCATGCCTACCCGAACTGACCCATGGCCCACCGGCACACCCTGCTGGGTCGAGCTGTCGGTACCCGACCTCACCGCCGCCAAGGAGTTCTACGGCGCGGTCTTCGGCTGGTCTTTCTTCGACAGCGGAGAGGAGTTCGGCCATTACCAGATCTGCCAGGTCGAGGGCCGCGCCGCGGCTGCAATCGGTCCGCTACAGGCTGAGAGCCAGCCCACGGTGTGGACCGTCTACGTGGCCAGCGACGACGCCGACGGCACCGCGAAACTGATTGGCGAGAACAGCGGGACGGTCCTGGTCGAGCCGTTCGACATCCCCGGCAATGGGCGGATGTGCATAGCGCAGGACCCGGTGGGCGCAGCCTTCGGCGTGTGGCAGGCCGCCGGGACGAATGGTGTCCAGGTCTACGCCGAGCCGGGATCGCTGGTCTGGACCGAAGTGCGGGTGCCCGACCCGGAAGCCGGCCGCACGTTCTATGCCTCGATCTTCGGCTACCGCTACGAACCCATCGAGGGCGGGCCGCCCGACTACACGACCGTCCACTTCGACGCGGCCAGGGACGGCGAGCCGGTCGGTGGCATCGGCGGGATGATGGGCGCCCCGGAGGGCACCCCGGCGCACTGGCTGGCCTACTTCATGGTGCCCGACACCGATGCGGCGGCGGCTGCCGCCAGCGCGGCTGGCGGCAGCATCCTGGCCGAGCCGTTCGACACGCCGTACGGACGGATGGCGGGGATCACTGACCCGCACGGGGCAACCTTCTTCGTCGTGGGCCCGATGCCATCGACGTGATCATGAGTTGTGGGCGGGCCCGGGCGCAGTCGCCGGCCCAGGCTCGCCCACGGCGCTCCGCTCAAACCCTCGCCGATGGAGTCAGATCTTGGCCAGCGCCTGGTCGAAATCGGCGATGAGGTCCTCGGAGGCCTCGACGCCGCAACTCACCCGGACCAGGTCGTCGGTGATGCCGGTCCGTTCGCGATCATCGGGGCTCATCCCCGCGTGGGACGTGGTCGCCGGCCGGGTGATCAATGTCTCCACCCCACCGAGGCTCGGCGCAACATACGGCAGCCGCAGCGCGTCGAACAAGCCCTCCGCGGCCTCCGTACCCCCGACCAGCCGGAAGCTCAGCATCCCACCGAAGCCGGACAACAGCTCCGCAGCGTGGGCGTGATCGGGATGGGAGGGGAGGCCCGGATAACTTACCTCGGCGATCTTGGGATGCTCGGCCAGGAACGGGGCCAGCGTCATGGCGTTGTCATTGCTCGCGCGTACTCGCAGCGCCAGAGTCTTGAGTCCGCGGGCAAACAGAAATCCGGCGTGCGGGTCCAGGCTGCCACCGTAGTGATTGAGTGTCCGGCGCACGCGGTTGATCAGCTCGGCGCTACCGGCGACGCTGCCGGCCACGATATCGGAGTGACCGTTCAGATACTTGGTGGCGCTGTGGAAACAGAGATCGAAGCCGATGGTGAGCGGCCGAAAGTTCACCGGGCTGGCGAAGGTGTTGTCGATCACCGTGGTCAGCCCGTGCTGGCGAGCGAAGGCGCCTACCTCACGCAGCCGCCCGACCCGCATGAGCGGGTTGGTGATCGTCTCCACCAGGAACGCCCGGGTCTGGGCGGTTCGGGCGGTCTCCCATGTTTCGGGACGGCCGGGATCGACGAGCGTGTAACTCCATCCAAGGTCTCCGGCGTGATGGGTGAGGAAGTCGTGGGTGCCGCCGTAGAGGCAATCGCTGGCCAGCAGATGATCGCCGGTGCGCAGCAGGCTGAGCAGGATCGTCGTTACCGCTGCCATTCCTGAGGAGGTCGCGAGAGCGGCCTCAGCGCCCTCCAGCGCGGCCAGCTTGTCGTGCAGGTAGACCTGCGAGGGTGTCGAGTTGAGCCTGATATAGCGGATGTCGTGGTAGTCCGTGCCCGGCTCGACCTCGTACACCGTGCCCTGGTAGATCGGGAAAACCACCGAACCGTCGGGTCCGGGCCGGCGCTCGCCCGCATGGACGGCGAGGGTGTCGATGCGGGGATTGTTGTGGCTCGACATCTCGCACCCTCCCGCGGTCGCATGGTGGTGCACCATCCTATGACACCAAGACGTGACCCTACGGGGCTGAGCCTGCTCGCGCAGCAACATTCTGCCGGCGTTCCGGTGAAAGGTTCCACTTCGCGGCCAGGCCCCAGAGGGGATTCCTTATCACGATACGATCAGCA
>JBOHGX010000391.1:0-5115 GCA_050700255.1 Pseudonocardiaceae bacterium | reverse complement strand
CTGGAGAAGTTCCTTACCTGATCGAGGGACCGCTGCCGGAGGCTACTCACGAGTCCGCCCCCCGCGGAACTGGCGGAGCCGGTCGCGGAACAGGGTAGAGACGATGCTCGCCCGGCGGGCCTGGCCGGATATGGACATGTGCCGCTCGCCAGGGCGCTGCCTCGGTGACCCAGCTGGAGATCATGCCGATCCCGCCGGAGCACCGCCCGCATCACCAGCCATGGCCGACGTATCCGATGGTCTACCGGGTTTCCTCGGCCCACGAGGAGGGTGGGGAGCGGCTGTTCTCGGTGAGCACCCAGCGGTTCCTCGGCGACGCCGACGGTCGGCAGCGCGGACTACGGCTGGCCGAGGTGGTCTTCGAGGACGGCAAGTTCGTGCCGGTGCCAGACAGCGAACAGGACCTGCCCGGTGATCTGGTATTGCTCGCGATGGGATTCGTCGGGCCGGAGAAGGGCAAGCTGCTGGAGGAACTGGGCGTCGACTGCGACGTCCGCGGCAACGTCGCTCGTGACCTGTGTTTCATGACCAGCGTAGAGCGCACTGCCGAGATCCACGCATTGAGCGTCACCAGCTGACTTCCAGCCAGCTTGGTCTCGAACTCAATCATGACCCGAGCGTGGGTTGTCCTCAGCGACTTCTCGGTCGCGCCAATCTCGGCGAGTAGGCCGATCACGTGCTCGTACTCGGTGCGGATCTGCTCATCATCGGCAGGGAACACCCGTCCTTCCTGCACTGCCCGTTCGGCCGCGCGGGCGGTGTCATCCGGCCGTCCAAGGTCTTTGGGCGCTCGTGAACGAAGGTCGAACGCCTTGCTGAGCACTCCGGGTCTGGTCTGGGCCTAGGTGGCGCGTTTGACGAGCACATCCGCGACGAGTCCGGTGAGCACGGCGTAGAGCGCTTATGTCCCACGTCGGTGGCAAGCTCCCTGGGCGTCCATCGCCACGGCCAGTCAGCAATACCGAGGACCTTGTAGAGCACGGCATCGCCCGGCCACAGCAGCATGAAGAACAGCGCGCTACCGCCAAGACCGCGAAGGCCAGCATGTCTGAGGACGCCACACAGCCCGCCCATCGCGATTCCGTGAGCCCAGTGCACCGGGTCCGACAACCGGTCGGCTTCGTCGGGCTTCTTGCCCAGCAGTCGGGCGGCGACCTGACCGGGAACGGTTGACGGTGGACGACCAGTGAACGACATCTCTAGTCGCTGAGCCTGCGTCATCCCCACGGCACCTATTCGCTGAGCCTGCGTCATCCCCACGGCACCTATCAGCCCGGCGACCGAGCCGCGCACCAACGCCCCTGCTACAGTATCGAGCCCACAGCAATCCTCCGTGATCTCGCAACTAACATTTGCAGCACTGAAGTCTCGCGCGCATTAGCACATCGGCAACTTGTCGCCGGAGCGACGGCACCGGCTGGCACGGGTAAAAGGTCTAACACGTTGCTTACGTCCGTCACGGGACCGGGCATCGCCAGGGGCGGACTGGCTATGGTCAGGTGTGGACACCACGATTGCGACTCGGGCCGAGTCCGGAGGGCAGCCGGGCAATGGTTCTCCAGGCTGGCGGGTTCTCGGCCTTGGAGCCCTTGCCGGGTTGGTGGCGGGTCTGCTCCTCACGCTTTTACAGTTACTAGCCCGGCTCTGGCTAGGGGTGGCGCCACCCTCGGAGCTGATCGGTGATCGGATTGCGCCGCTGCTGCCGGTCCAGCAGTTTCTGGGACTGCTCGACTTCTTCGGGGGCTACAACCAACTCAAGCAGATCGGCATTGCGGGCCCGACACTCGGACAGATCGCACTCGCCGTCGTATTGGGCATCGTCTACGCGCGGCTAGCTACGCGATCGAACAGCACCCGCGGTTTCCGAGTGCTGATCATCACAGTCACCATTGTGTTCCTCGTCTTGGTCCTGGCGTTGTGGCCGGTACTGCCGACGAGCCATGTCGGGCTGGGACCGGCTCTTGCCCGGGTGGCGACGATACTGGTGCTCGCCACGACGCTGGCGCTGTTCATGGCCGTATTAGTGCTGCTGTTCCGCTGGATGAATCGCGCCCACGAGGACGAACAACCCGGCGCCACCTCAGCTGGCACGTCGCGCAGAGTGCTGC
The DNA here is from genome assembly GCA_050700255.1 of Pseudonocardiaceae bacterium. GTDB lineage: Bacteria > Actinomycetota > Actinomycetes > Mycobacteriales > Pseudonocardiaceae. The sequence continues at coordinate 3,007 of JBOHGX010000391.1, read as the reverse complement.
TGGCGGGCGGCGTGGGCGCGGGATTGGCGATCGCGACCGGCGGGGTCGGCACGGCATTGTTCCGGCAGGCGACGTTCAGCTACGACGGGATGCAGGTCAACGGCCCCAACATTACGCCGATCACGCCCAACGAGTCGTTCTACGTTGTCACCAAGAACGTCATCGACCCGCGCGTGCGGGCGTCGGTGTGGCGGCTGTCGGTCGGCGGTGCCGTGGCGCAACCGAGGACCTACGGCTTCGACGACCTGCGGAACATGCTGAGCGTCACCCAGGAGACCACGCTGACCTGTATCAGCAACGCCATCGGCGGCGGCTTGCAGAGCAACGCGATGTGGGTCGGAGTGCCGATGCGCGACCTCATCACCCAGGCCGGACCGGGCAACGGCGTCGTCGAGGTGCTCCTGCGCGGGGTGGACGGCTATACGGACACCTTTTCCATCGACAAGGCGATGGAGCCCACCACACTGGTCGCCTACCAGATGAACGGCGAGCCGCTGCCCGAGCGCCACGGCTTCCCGGCGCGAGTCATCGTGCCGGGCCTGTTCGGAGAGAAGAACGTCAAGTGGGTCACCCGCATCGACCTGGTGACCGAGGACGCGAAGGGCTTCTACGAGCAGCAGGGATGGGGACCCAGCTTCGTCGTCCCCACCCTGTCCCGGTTCACCGAGCCGGATTTCGGGGCGCCGATGAAGGCCGGCGCTCCGGTGACCCTCCGCGGCACCGCGTTCGCGGGGGACCGCGGTGTCGGCACCGTCGAGGTCAGCGTCGACGACGGCGCGACGTGGCAACCGGCGCAGCTGGAGTACACCGGTAGCCCGCTGGCGTGGGTGCTGTGGCGCTACGACTGGCGACCCGACCGGCCGGGGGAGTACCCGTTGCTGGTCCGTGCCAGCGACCGGTCCGGTGCGCCGCAGGTCGCCGAGCAGCGGCCCAGCGTGCCCGAAGGCGCCACGGGGTACCACCGCGTCATGGCCAGGGTCGAGGCCTGAGGAGTGAGCAGCCGACCGATCGGCGACTACGGCATGATCTCCGACTGCCACTCGGCCGCGTTGATCAGTGCCGACGGGGCCGTCGACTGGCTGTGTTTTCCACGGTTCGACTCGCCGTCGCTGTTCGGCGCGCTGCTGGGCGACGAGGCGGGACACTGGTCCATCCGCCCGCGTGGCGAGTACGAGACGGCGCGCCGGTACCTGCCGGAGTCCCTGATCCTGGAGACCACGATGGACGCGCCAACGGGCTCGGCCATGCTCACCGATGCCCTCGTCTTCGACGCGGACGAGTGGGGACACGCGATCGGGCGCAACGCCCCGCACGTACTCGTGCGGGTCATTCAGGCCACCGCCGGAGTGATGACGGTCGACGTCGAGTTCGCACCTCGTCCGGAGTACGGCGTCGTGCACCCGCGTCTCCAGCCGGTCGAAGGGGGCGTGCTCGCCCGGGGCGGCAGCGCGATCCTGACGTTGAGCGGACCCCCGCCCACGGCGATCGACGCAGCCACCGCTCGCTGGGAGTTGCAGCTGCGAGCCGGTGACCGGGTCGCGTTCGCGCTCCAGTACGCCACCAGCTCACAACCCCGTCCCGAGCCGTGGCAGCGCGAGGAGATCGCGCGCAGCCTGGCGGGCACCCACGAGGGGTGGCGTTCGTGGTCGCACCTCCACCAGTCGTACGAGGGCCCGTGGGCCGAGCTCGTCCGCCACAGCGGCCGGGTGCTACAGGGACTGACCTACCAACCCACCGGCGCGATCATCGCCGCGCCGACCACCTCGCTGCCGGAGCAGGTCGGCGGCGGGCGGAACTGGGACTACCGTTACGGGTGGGTTCGCGACGCCAGCCTCACGCTCAACGCGTTGTGGGTCGCCGCGTGTCCCGACGAGGCAGCGGACTTCGTGTCCTGGATCGTCGGTGCCGCGGGCACGAGCATGCTACGCGAGACCGGACTACAGATCATGTACGGCGTCGGCGGGGAGCACGACCTGTCCGAGCGGGAGCTGCCGCACCTGCGCGGCTGGCGCAACAGCCGCCCGGTGCGGGTCGGCAACGGCGCGTGGAACCAGCACCAGTTCGACATCTTCGGCGAGCTGCTCGACGCGGTGTACCGGCTGCGAGACCAGCTCGGCGAGCTCGACGACGTCACGTGCGCCTTCCTCGGCCGGGTCGCCGACGCCGCGGCCCGCCGGTGGACCGAGCCGGACCAGGGCATCTGGGAGTCTCGCGGGGATCCGCAGCACTACCTGTACTCGAAGTTGATGTGCTGGGTGGCCCTGGACCGCGCGATCCGGCTGGCGGAACAGATCCGCGCCACCGACCGTGTCGAGGAGTGGGCCGGCATCAGAGCGCAGATCAGGGACACGATCCTCGAGCGCGGGTGGAATGACCGGCTGCGCTCCTACACGCAGGTACTCGACGGCGAGAACCTGGATGCTTCGGCGCTGATGCTGGCCATCGTGGGTTTCCTACCGGCGACCGATCCCTGGATGCGATCCACTATCGACATCATCGCGAAGGAACTCGCCGCGCCGTGCGGCCTGCTCTACCGCTACCGGCACGACGACGGCCTGGCCGGGGCCGAGAACACGTTCGTGCTCTGCACATACTGGCTCGCCGAATGCCTGGCGCTGGCCGGCGACACGGAGGCCGCGCGCTGCGTGTTCGAGCGGATCACCGCCTACGCCAACGACGTCGGATTGCTGAGCGAGGAAATAAACCCCGAGACCGGCGAGCTGATCGGTAACTTCCCCCAGGCATTCAGCCACGTCGGCCTCGTCAACGCGGCCTGGGCGATCGGGGAGGCCGAAGCCGCGCCCGCATCTGCACGGGCGGGCACGTGAGGTTCGGGTGATGCGCAGGACTTCGTCGCTGGTGCCGTTGCGGAAGAAGTTGTTCGGCGCGCTGCTCGTCACCGTGCTCAGCGCCTGCGTGGGGTGTTCGGGCCCTTCCGTGGGCGGCGTGGGTGCGCTGCCCGAGTGCGGCGGCGAGCTGGCCGGGTTCAGCCACCGCAGCGTCAAGG
>JBOHGX010000390.1:0-3133 GCA_050700255.1 Pseudonocardiaceae bacterium | reverse complement strand
GCCACCGGGTTGATGGCCGCGCTGCGGCGGCGGGGTACCACGGTGGCGGGGTTCAAGGTCGGTCCGGATTACATCGATCCGGGATACCACGCGCTGGCCACCGGGCGACCCGGCCGCAACCTCGACCCGGTGCTCGTCGGCGAGCAGCGGATCGCGCCGCTGGCCGCATACGGGGCCGCCGGGACGCAGCTCACGGTCGTAGAAGGCGTGATGGGCCTGTTCGACGGGCGCACCGGGACACCAGGCCACGGCTCTACGGCCCAGGTTGCCGCGTTACTGCCGGCACCGGTACTGATGGTCGTCGACGTGCGTGGTCAGGGCCGCAGCCTTGCCGCGCTGCTGCACGGCTTCCGGTCTTTCGACCCGGAGGTGCAGATCGCCGGGGTGGTGCTCAACCAGGTCGGCTCGGCCCGCCACGACCAGGTCTGCCAGGACGCGTGCGCCGAGGTGGGCCTGCCGGTGCTCGGTGCGCTGCGCCGGGATGATGCGCTGGCGGTGCCGTCGCGGCATCTGGGTCTGGTCACCACCGCGGAGCACGCCGCCGCCGCGCGGGTGGTACAGCGCTGGGCGGACGCGGTCGCCGCGCAGGTCGACCTGGACGCAGTGATGTCGCTGGCGGCTACCTTGCCGGCGCAACCGCGGTGGGATCCGGCTGCGGACGTCGTCGCGGCGGCAGGGGAGCCGGTCGTCGCGGTGGCCGCTGGGCCGGCCTTCACCTTCGGCTATCCCGAGCATGCAGAACTGCTTGCCGCAGCCGGAGCCGCGGTCGCGCCCTTCGACCCGCTGCACGACTCGCTGCCGCCGGGTACGGCCGGCCTGGTGTTACCCGGGGGGTTCCCGGAGTGCCACGCCGAGGCGTTGTCGGCCAATGTGGCGCTGCGTGCCGAGATCGCCGCACTGGCCCGCCGCGGGGCACCGGTGCATGCCGAATGCGGCGGGCTGCTGTACCTGTGCCACTCGGTGGACGGCACCCCGATGTGCGGGGTGCTCGACGCCGAGGCGACCATGACCGACCGGCTGGTGCTGGGCTACCGCGACGCGGTGGCGTTGCGCGAATCGGTGCTGCACCCGGTGGGTGCCAGGGTCAGCGGCCATGAGTTCCACCGCAGCATTGTCACCCCGCGCGCGGGTGCAGCCGCCTGGGCCTGGTCGGGCGCGCCACCGGAGGGCTTCGTCCAGGGCGGCGTGCACGCGTCATTTCTGCACACCCACCCGGTAGCGCATCCAGCAGCGGTGGCACGCTTCGTGGCGAGCTGCGTGGAAGGGAGATCGTGACGCCGGAGCTGGTCGGGATCGGCGTGGGTCCGGGAGATCCGGACCTGCTGACCGTCGCCGCGGTGCGCGAGCTCGCGGCCGCCGGGCGGGTGTTCGTTCCGGTGATGGCATCCTATGTGGCGGGGCGGGCCGAGGCCGTCGTGCGGGCGCATCTGACCCACGATCGCCTCGAGCGGCTGGTGTTCGCGCTCAACGAGGACGTCACCGGGTCGCAACGGCGACGCCACCAGCTGTGGGATGCTGCCGCCACGCGGGTTGTGCACTACCTACGTGAACACGGCGGCACCGCGGCGTTCGCTACTCTCGGCGACCCTTCGGTGTACTCCACATTCGGGTACCTGGCGCAGACGGTGCAAGGACTGTTGCCTGCGGTCCGGATCCGCACCATCCCGGGCATCACGGCCATGCAGGCCGCCGCCAGCGCGGTGGGTGTGACCTTGGTGGAAGGAACTGAATCGCTCACCCTGGTCTCGCTGTCCCGCGATCTCGGAACGCTCGACGATGCGCTGGACGCCGCATCGCGGCGCAACAGCACGGTGGTCGCCTACAAGGGCGGTAGCCGGCTGGCGCAGGTGCGAGAGCGGGTCGAGTCCGCCGGTGCGCTGGACCGGGCCTGGTGCGCTGAGCACCTCGGCACTCCCGACGAGCGGATCACCCGGTTACGGGAGACCGACGCCGCGGCCTACCTCTCGACGGTGGTGGTCCTGCCGCCCCGCAACGGCCGGGGAGCGCAGCTGTGACCGCCGACGCACTCCTGCGCGCGGAGGCGGCATGAGCACGGGGCCACCACTGCGCGAGCCGGATCTCCCGCGCACCGCCAAGCAGCGCCCGCACGCGCTGCGTACCGGCTTCAGCACCGGTGCCTGCTCGGCGGCTGCGGCCAAGGCCGCGGTGGCGGCGTTGAGCGGCACCCGGCTGTCCACGGTGACCATCGGCTTCCCGTCAGGGGACCGGCATACCTTCACCGTCCACTCACTGCGGTGCGCACAGGCCACCGCCACCGCCGTGGTGATCAAGGATGCCGGTGACGATCCCGACGTCACCCACGGCGCGCACCTGACGGTGACGGTGGCCTGGCGTAGCGACGGCGAGGTCGTGCTGCACGGTGGCGAGGGGGTGGGAGTGGTCACTCAGGCCGGGCTGGGGTTGCCGGTCGGGCAGCCCGCGATCAACCCGGTACCCCGGCAAATGATCACCGAAGCCGTGTGGGAAGCGTCTGGCGGGCGGGGTGTCGATGTGACGATCAGCGTGCCTGAGGGCGAACGGATGGCCCGCAAAACCACCAACCGCCGGCTGGGCATCGAGGGCGGGATATCCATCCTGGGCACCACCGGGATCGTTCGCCCGTTCTCCACTGCCTCCTGGCGGGCCTCGGTGGAGCAGGCGGTGGCGGTGATGGCTGCCCAGGACGTGCCGACGCTGGTGCTGGCCACCGGCGGGCGCACCGAGCGTGGGGCGATGCGGCTGCTGCCGCACCTGCCGCCGGTGGCGTTCGTTGAGGTTGGCGACTTCACCGGGGCGGCGCTGCGCCGCGCGGTGCAGCATGGCCTGTCTGAGGTGGTGTTCGTCGGCATGATCGGCAAGCTGACCAAGCTGGCCTCGGGGGTCCTGATGACCCACTACACGAGGTCGAAGGTGGACACCGGCCTGCTGGCGGAGATCACCGCCGCGCACGGGGGTGCCCCAGACGACATCGCGGAGATCCGCAGCGCCCCGACCGCCCGGCGAGCCTATGAGATTTGGGAGGCCGGCGGGCCCTTGCGGGAGTGCGGGGATGACGTCTGCGCCCGGGTGGCCGACACGCTGCGCCGGTTCACTGCCGAGCTCGGGAGGTCGCTGGCGTCGCGGGCTGCGATGG
>JBOHGX010000389.1:0-17176 GCA_050700255.1 Pseudonocardiaceae bacterium | reverse complement strand
CTCGGCGGTGACGTGGTGGGTTTCGGCGCCCGGCGGCTGTTCGACGACGACCGCAACGAGGCGAAATACCTCAACACCGCCGAGACGCCGCTGTACCGCAAATCCCAGGTGCTCTTCGGGCTCGATCTGGCCAAGCGTGAGATCGCCCGGCGCCGTCAGGTCGTCGTGGTCGAGGGCTATACGGACGTGATGGCGATGCACCTATCCGGGGTGCCGACCGCGGTGGCGTCCTGCGGCACGGCGTTCGGCACCGAGCACATCTCCGTGCTGCGCCGGCTGCTCATGGACGACGACGCCTTGCGCGGCGAGGTGATCTTCGTCTTTGATGGTGACGAGGCCGGTCAGAAGGCAGCCCTCAAGGCATTCGACGACGACCAGCGGTTCGCGGCGCAGACCTTCATTGCGATCGCACCGGACGGGATGGACCCCTGTGAGCTGCGCCAGGCGAAGGGCGAGGCCGCGTTGCCTGACCTGGTGGCCCGCCGTGAGCCGCTGTTCGCCTTCGCGGTGCGGACCCTGCTCGCCGAGCATGATCTGGACACCGCGGAGGGCCAGGTCGAAGCGCTGCGACGGGCGGTGCCGCTGGTCGCCCAGATCAAGGACCGGGCATTGCGTGATCGGTACGCGGCGCTGCTGGCGTACCGGAGTGGCTGGGGTGACGAGGCCACGGTGGTCCGGCGGGTCCGGGAAGCCGCCGGCGAGGCACCTCGACGACGTGGCCGGCGCAGCCCGAGCACCTCGCCGGCCGAGAACGGTACGGAGGCCCCCCCGCGAGACGACGTGCGGCTGCAGGCCCAGCGCGAAGTGCTCAAGGCGGTGCTGCAAGAACCCGCGATGACCGGCCCGGTGTACGACACCCTGCCCGCCGAGGCGTTCACTCATCCCAGCTACGCCCAGTTGCACGCAGCGGTGCTGGCCGCCGGTGGCACCGCCGCGGGGTTGTCCGGTGCGGAATGGATCGACGCCGTCGCCGCGCACTACCCGCAGCGATCACTGCTCACCGAGCTCGCCGTGGAGACGTTACGAGCCAAGGGCAGCGCCGAGGACGACGCGCGCTACATCGGCAGCCTGCTGGCCCGGCTGCAGGCCACCGTCCTCGGGCGACAGGTTGCGGAGATCAAATCACGGCTGCAACGGATCTCACCGGTGGACGACGCGGACTCCTACCACCAGCTCTTCGGTGACCTGGTAGCCCTGGAGCAGTACTACCGGTCGCTTCGCGACCAAGCCGTGGGAGCCCATGAATGAGTGGCTGGGCACGGCTGTTGCGGCGTTTTGCCGCGGTGCCGGAGCTGCCCGCCGGATTCACCGGCACGCTGCAGCCCACTGAGCGGGTCGTCACCACGGGGGAGCTGGCCGGTGGCGGGCACCTGGTGCTGACCCAGCTGGGGCTGTGGGTGCCGGAGGGTGCCGAGGCCCGCCGCATCGGCTGGCACCTGGTGAGCAAGGCGGTGTGGGACCGCAGCGCGCTGGTGGTCACTGAGGCGGTCAGCACGGGGACTGCGGGCGAGGCCGTGTTGTTGTCCGATCTGCCGCCACGCCGTTTTGCGCTCGCGCAGCCCGGCAAGGTCCCCGAGGTGGTGCGTCAGCGGGTGACCAGCTCCATCTTGTCCAGCGAGCACTGTGAACTCCCCGGTGGCGGAGCGTGGTTCGTCCAGCGCCGGATCCCCGGACGCGACGGTGTGGTACTGCAGGTGCGGGCCGATCCGGGTACGGCGCCCGGCGCCGTGGAGATGATGGCTAGCGAGGTCGCGTCGCGCTTGCCGCGGCCGGATCCGCCCGGCTAGTTTCGGCGTCCGTACGACGGGGGGAGGTCGCTGGTGTGGGATCCGGATGCCTACCTTGAATTCGGCGATCACCGGGCCCGGCCCTTTCACGATCTGCTGGCCCGAGTGGACGCCCGTGACCCGGGCATAGTGGTGGATCTGGGCTGCGGGCCGGGCACGCTCACGCGGTTGTTGGCCAAGCGATGGCCGGCGGCCAGCGTGATGGGCCTGGACAGCTCACCAGAGATGGTCCAGTCGGCGCGTGAGCGGGGAATCCACGCCGAGCTGTGCGACGTTCGTCACTGGTTGCCCGGTCCCGGCACCGGTCTGGTGGTCTGCAACGCCGTATTGCAGTGGATTCCCGAGCATGCTGGGCTGCTGCGTCAATGGATGCGAGCGCTTCCGCCCGGGGGATGGCTGGCCATGCAGGTGCCGGGGAACTTCAGCGCCCCATCACACGCCGAGACGGCTCGGCTCGCCGCTGAGCCCCGCTGGCGAGACTTGATCGACCTCAGAGCCTGCCCGGTGCTCGAACCTGCCGGATACGCCGCGGTGCTGGCTCCTGGCGCGGCGGAGCTGGACGTCTGGGAGACCACCTACCTGCACCGGCTGGCCGGACCGGACCCGGTGCTTGAGTGGATCACCGGAACTGCCCTACGGCCGGTCCGGGCGGCGCTGTCGGCGGCCGAGTGGACGGCGTTCAGGCAGGAGCTCGCACCGCGGCTGAGGGCCGCCTACCCGGCGGGTGCCGACGGGGTGACTTGGTTCCCGTTTCGCCGGATCTTCGCTGTCGCGCAAGCCGAGTAACCGCATCAGCTCCGCCGACTTCTCGTTATCGGGCCTTATGGGCGTTGGCGGTCGCACATATTGTTGATCTTGGCGCTGGCCACGCCGACCGCGCCTTGTACGGTGGGGTGGCCTATAGCTTGGCGCACATGCGCTCAATCTGCTCGTAGCGCTCCCGGCCCGTCCGGGAGCCCAGCACGTAGCCGATCGCGCCACCCAGCAGGAAGCCACACATGTCGTCCTCCTCGTGCTCTGGTGTTCGAGATCATCCTGCCAGGAGGCGGGGCAGCCGCACGGGTGTTGCAGGGGGTGCGCTAGGGTAGTCGTCGGCCGGTCCACCACACGGTTCGGCACCCGGCACCTTCCCCGATAGCTCAATTGGCAGAGCATGCGACTGTTAATCGCAGGGTTGTTGGTTCAAGTCCAACTCGGGGAGCCTCACCAGCTCCGCGCATCAAGCTCCTAACCCGGTAAGACGTCCTACGGTTCGTCCCGCCCGTCGGAGCAACGTGCTCACCGAGCAGCATGTCGACTATGGCTGGCGTGCTCACCGCCCTGACCGGCGGTCGCGCCTATCGTGAAGTTCGTTTTGATCACGTTGGAGACCAATTCTCGAGGCTCCTCGAAGTAGTCCATCACGATAATCCCGACGCGCCCTTGTGGGGATCTTGCAAGGTAGTCACTGAGACGTGGATTTATAAATTTCGCGTAGCCGCGCGCCTTCAGGTTGACGGCGCTGGAAAAAGTGATGTACAGATCTCTGGGACCGCGACGTCTTGCTTCCTCTATGTGCGCTATGACGAATTTGTACTTGCTGTCTTCTCCGGGGTCCTGATAGCGATCTTCGACAGCGTAGATCAGATTTGTCGCACTTCTGAAATGTCGATTTTCCGGCCAATAGGTAAGGTCGAAGCCGATGTGCTGGCTGCCTTCGAACCTGCGCAGCAAAACGATCTTACCGCGGATTTCTCCCAATGTCGTGCGGGACGTGAGCGCAGGACTGGCGGCCTGGGACCCAGGAAGAGGGATAGTGAGATTGTAGAATAGTGACTCATCGTCGACTTGCTGCCACGTCCTGGCTTGGAATGCGTCTTCAAACGCGCTCGATCGCACCGCCCAGTTCGCTCGGTCTCCTCTGAATTTTCCAAAGACTTCGGAAGGGGCAAATCTGCCGAGGTTGCTATCAAATCGCTCTTCGTTCTTGACTGACAATAAGATAGTTTCAGAAGGGTGCTCACCGAGGAAGTTGGAGCAAATGTCCAGAACATCTGCGTAACTTTTCCCCATATGCACAACATCGTGGTGAACGAAGAGATTATCCCGATAATGTGAAAGTCTGATGTCGAGAAAGCGTATTCCCGCGTTCAGTTGGTCGACCAGGTCAAGATTCTGGGTCTTGCCAAATCCGAGGAGGCCGTCGACGCTGCAAGTATCATGGGTTCCAGGAATGCTCAGTTCTGTTACTCGAGCATCGTCGGGAATGTCGCGCATCCACGGATTGTGCGCAGTGAACTCTTCCATCGCTCCCCTCCGGTGGTCCGCCTCCGGGCCCGCCGCTCGCCACCCTACCTGTGCCCGGCCGCGGCAGTCGTTGAGAGCGCAACGCTGAGCGCCGCGGCCTCCTACCGGCGCAGCGCGGCGGCCTATGCAGATCCGGGCCCCGTCGTTGCCAGGCACATGGCGTTGTCTCGGTCAGACCTCGGGCATGCACCTGGGTGTGCTCATGCCGAGGTCGCGATCTCGAACCTCGGCTCCGCGGCGCCCGGCGCCGTTGTGATCGGCGCTGAGGGCTGCAGCAGCACCCGCACGGTGATGTCGGTGTCGGTGTGAAACTCGATGCGGGTGATATCGAGCGCGATGCACTCGCCGTTGACGGTGGCTTCGATGCGGACGAAGTGGCCGTCGACCAGGTGGGTCGCGGACAGCGAGTCGGTGATCAGGTCGGCCAGCGTCGGGATTTGTGCACTGATGATCTGTGCGGCGACGGTGTCGACAGTCGGGGTCACGGGTGGCTCCTCTTGGTTGGGTCGTGGCTCATCGGGTGCCTCCGGCGGTGATCACGCCTGACTCGCTGATGCCAGCTCGCCAGCTGCACACGGCTATCCACAAGGGGGGACAACGCCCTCCCTGTCAGCTCGTCGAGGTACGCGGCGGCGTGCGAAGCCATCGGGGCGACAGCAGTGGCAGGAGCGGCTGCCGTGGGGGCGGACACCACATCGGTGGGCGGCGGGGAGCCGGCCACTGTCGGGGGTCGTCGGGTGGGGTCATCAACAGAGCCGACCGCGGCAACCACTGATACCGCCACTGCTGAATATGCGGCTGAAGCCGCTACTGCCACCGCCGTTGGGGTGGTGTAGCGAGAGGTCGTGCGGTGCCACTCATAGGGGACCGTCCCGGCTGATTCCACTCGTCCAGCGTAAGTCGGGGCGGCACCCAACCCGCGGCCTCGTGGTCTTGTTCAGATGCTGTTTCCACGGCCGTCGGACGATTGCTGGCTTGCTGTACGGGCCGCGGCTCTGCCGTGAGGTCACCACAGGAGTGAGTGCTGCACCACGACTGGGATCGGCGGGCCCCTCAAGAAGCGAGGCCAGCGGGTGAGCTAGCCTCGGCAGCCGTCCGGGGCGGTAGCTCAGCAGGTCAGAGCAGCGGACTCATAATCCGTCAGGTCGTGGGTTCGATCCCCACCCGCCCCACGTTACTACCAGCATAGATGCCCTGTTACATGATCGTCGATCTTGGTTTTGTCCATGTGCTTGTCCTTGAACTGCTGTCTATGCTGGCCTAATGACCCAGCTAGACGACCCCGGACGCCGGCGAGGGAACATCCGCGAGCGCGGCAGTTCGTTGCAGGTCCGGCTGTTCGCGGGCAAGGATCCGGTGACGGGCCGGGACATCTACCTCAGCGCCTCCATCCCCGGCACCGACAAGAAGGCGCACAAGAGGGCGGAGGACAAGCTCGCCGAGTTCCGTACCCAGGTCAACAGGCAGCGGTCAACGCCGTCCTCGGCGAAGCTCACCTACGCCATCGAAGAGTGGATGCGGACCTCCGAGCACGAGGACAGCACGCGTGAGGGCTACCGCGGTTACATCACCCGCACAATCCAGCCAGCGCTCGGCGAGGTGCCGATCAACAAGATCACGACCCGGATGCTGGAGGGTTTCTACGCCGAGTTGCGGCGCTGCCGGGTGCGGTGCGACTGGCGCCCGTTCATCGAGCACAACAGGTCTGGGAGGCACGATTGCAAGGCAGCAAAGTGCACACCGCATGTGTGCAAACCGATGGCTGCCTCAACCGTACGGCAGATTCACTCGATTATCAGCGGCACGTTGAACGCTGCCGTTCGCTGGGACTGGATTGGCACCAACCCGACGAAGGCGGCTCAGAAGCCGAAGCAGAAGCCGCCGCAGCCTGACCCCCCGTCGCCAGCGATGGCGGCCAGGCTGGTGGAAGCAGCCTTCAAGATGGACGAGGACTGGGGAACGCTGGTCTGGCTGGTGATGACCACGGGCATCCGGCGTGGCGAGGTCTGCGCGTTGAGGTGGTCCCGTGTCGATCTCGATGAGGGTGTCATCGAGATCCGTAGTAGCTATTTGCTCCGTCGTCGTGTGGGCAGGGAGAAGGACACCAAGACGCATCAGATGCGCCGGATCGCACTCGACACCGAGACCATCGTGCTGCTCCGCGAGCACAAGGACCGTTGTCGGTTACGGATGACTGAGCTCGAGATCGAGTTCACCGACGAGATGTATGTGTTCTCCGGTGTGCACGACTTTGACCCCCGCAAGCCCTACTCGCCGCATGCGGTTTCCAGCCGTTACAAGGACATGGCAGAACGCCTCGGGATCAAGACTCACATCCATGCCTTGCGGCACTATTCGGCTACCAAGCTACTGACGGCCGGCATCGACCTCCGCACCGTCGCCGGCCGCCTCGGCCACGGTGGGGGAGGAGCGACGACCCTCCGCGTCTATGCGGCGTGGGTCGCCGCGTCCGACCGTAAAGCTGCCGAAATCCTCGGCTCTCAGATGCCGAAGCGAAGCCGCGGGGCGAAAACAAGCTGATTGTGACCCAAGAATCAGGTTGGCAGTGATAGCAGAGACCCGAGGCTGGCGGTCTGAATTATCTGATTCATCCCGATGAATCTTCCGGCGATGAACAGCCCAGCAGCGTGAGCTTTGGGTCCGGAGTGGCTGGCGGATGCGTCTTCGAGGATCCATGGTGTGAGGTTGTGTTCGAATGCGTCGACGGCGGTCTTGAGCACACAGATCTCGGTGTCAATACCGCACACATAGAGGTCGGTCCAGCCGCGTTCGTCGACGAGTTTAGTTCCTTCTGGTGTGAAAAGCGTGTAGATGTACTTGTCGATGACTGGTGTTTGCGGATCGATGTAGGGCAAAAGTTCGGGGATGATTTCGGTTTGGGGACTAGCGGTCATCTTGGTCCAGCCGATCAGCTTTTCGAATGGGCTGCCGGGGTAGTTGAGGTATCGGGTGAAGACCATGTCACCGTGGGCCGCCTGCCATCTGCGCACGAGGTCAACAATGACCGGCACCACGGGTTGTGAGTGTTCGGTGATGAAGCCGTTTTGCACGTCCACGACGACGAGTACCGGTTTGCGTTCGTTCATCTTATGTCCTGTTGCAGTCTCGGAGGATTTCCACCGCTTGGGTCAGGTGGCGGTCCAGTCCGCTAGTTTGCACGATGGCGTCGCGCATGGAGCGGTGTTGTGATGTTTCTTGTGGTCGTTCGGTGGTGAGTCGGGAGCGGATGCCACGCAGGAATCGCCAACCGTATTCGGTGGGCACGATGGGGTCGTGGCCGTTTTCGACTTGGTGGCGGAGGTGGTCGCAGTATGCCCAGGCTGCCTGTACGGACAGTTCGCAGGTGATGAGTTCGTTTTCGTGTAGGGCGCGGTCTCGGGCGATGGGGTGGTAGACGACGCCGGACCATGAGGCGTAGCCCAACGAGATACCTTTCATACTGAAGTCGACGAGTTCGGGATGCTCGAAGCCGTTGTCGAGCAGTGCGCGTTCGACCAGCGCGGCCGAGGCGAGGCATGATTCGTCGATAGTGTCGACTCGCGGTACGAGTACGCGGGGGATGCACATGAGCCGTAGTGCGGTGTGGAGATCGTTTCCTTGCCAGGCAGGTTCGTCCACCCAGTAGAGACTGAGCACATAGGGCTGCCCGGCTACGTGGTCGGCGGTGAGTGCCTGGATCTGGTCTTGTGCCCAGTGCATGTTCTGGTCGTAGGTGATGCGCCGCCAGACCGCGAGGTGGGCAAGGGAGTCCAGGGTGAGGTCCTCGACGAGGTGGAACAGCGCCACTCCGAAGGGCCAGAGGTAGAGCTGGCACGCGCCGCCGGGGTGCTCGACCGTTCGCCGGCGGCACTCGGTCCACTGGTCGTCAACGGTGCTCCATTGCCCTTCGGCGGCGAGGGCCGAGGCGGCTTCGGCACCGACGAACAGGGGGATGAACTTGTGGCTTCGCGTGGCGCAGGTGGCGCCGGCCGGGATCTCGGTTTCGAGGTCTCCGAATAATTCTGGTGTGGTTCGATCGAAGGTGAGGCAGTACAGCTTTGCGTACATCGGAGTGGGTCGAAGGGTGCGGCCGGTTTCGAGCCGGTAGATCTGTTTCTCGATGGCTGCAGGTTCCGGGGTGGGGATGCCGTGGCGGCGGCCGATCAGCTCGAATTGTTTGGCTAGGCGTGGCCGGCCCCAGCCTTGTTCTTCGCGGAGGCGGATGAGGACGGCGTTGGGGACATGGCGTTTGTCCGTCTGTGTCCGGATGTCCATGGACATTGTCGCTGTCCTTGTCTGTCGTCCGTTGTCGTCTATCGGAAAAGCGCGATTACGACGACCTTGTAGCTATGCACCGGAACGCCACTCACGAACTGGATTCCTTCCTGATCACCCCGTCACTGATCGGTGTGTTGGTGACTGACCACGGTGGCCAGGTTGGTGTTCATCTCGTGGAGCAGATCGGTGATCTCGCTCAGCCGCTCGTCGATCGCGTCCAAACGGGACGACACGGTTCTGCCGTTATCGCTGACCGGATCACCGGGCTCGGGGGGAGTTCGCCCACGCAGCACGGCAGTGAGGTGCTGGGGGTGCCAGCCCAGGGCGGCCGAGAGCGCTTCGAGAGTTCGTGCGCTGCGTCGCCGCTCGACGGTGTGATGTTGGAGTTCACGGACGATCGCTTGCGAGACGTGCGAGCGTTGCGCGAGCTCGCGTTGACGCCATCCGAGTTCGTTCACGCGTTCTTTGATGGCGTTGGCAACCGCCACCCAATCCTCCGTCACGTATTCCTCCGCGCTCCGCCGTCGCGGCGAGGCTAGCCGGTCTTAGCGATCCCAGGACGTGACACCCCGTTTCTGTCACGCCCTTCTCTAACCACGCGCCTATACGAGCTGAAATCATCACAATAGTGATGAAATCCCAAACTATGCCCCTGGAGAAAACTGCAATGAGTACTGAGATGCCCACTGCCGGTCCGCCGGCGTTCTACACAGTCCGGGAAGCCGCGCGGATCTTGCGGGTGGACCCCGCCACCGTTTACCGGGCGATCCGGGAAGACGCCTTTCCCGCTGTGCGGGTTCGCACTCGCTACGTGGTGCCCGCGGCGGCGCTGCACCAGCTGGTGACCGAGGCCGCCGCCTCTGGCGGCTGCGTCGACGTCGCACGACTCGCCGCCGAACGACGCACAGCACGCGAGATCGCCCGGTTGAGCGGAGATGCGCGGTGATGACCTACGACGACGGCACCCCGGAGTACACGGCGATGGCCGCGCGGCTCGACCGGCTCCAGCAGGTTCCGACCGAGGTGCTGACCACCGTGGTCGTGCGCCGCGGGCTGTGCCTGTGGGGCCTATGGCCGGAGCAGGAACCGGACTGGGAGGACTGCGCCCCCAGCGACCGGGCGCTAGCCGAGCGGCTCTGCGAGGGATGCCCGGTCATCGATCAGTGCCTGGAGCTGGATCTGCGCACGGCCGGGGCAAGCACCACCGGTGTGTGGGGCGCGCTGCCCGAGGACGACCGGCGCGTGCTGCACCGGGCGTGGCAACAGCGCCGCCAGCACCAGGACCAGGGCGATCAGGAAGGAGGGGTCGTGCCATGACGGTCAACCTGAGTCCAACGCAGGTGGTCGCCGTTCTGGGGGTGCTGCTGGCGCTGGTCATGATGTGGCGTTCGGGCACCCGGCGCGGACGCCGAGCGGCCGACGCCGCACACATGGCCTCCCGGGTGGCCTCGCTCCTTGGGTACGTGCTGGGTCTGGCTGGAGTGATCGTCGGCGTGCAGTGGATGGCGATCACCTACGCCCCGGCCAGCACCCTGTTCTGGGTGGTGCTCGCCGTACCCGCACTCATCACCGCCTATGTCACGACCCGGGCCCTTGCGGTGACCTCGCTGGATGTCACCTACCGGCGAGGGGACCGGCGATGACCACACCCCATGACGGTGCGGTGATACCGGCGGTACTCGACGGCGAGCTGATCGACGACGACCGACCAGGCGACCGCCCGCAGCAGCCCTCCCGACCGGCGGCATCGTGGTGGCAACGCAGCCCCCGCGTCCCGACCGCGCTCAAGAACCGCGCCACCGCAAGCCAGGCCACCAAGGACATGGCTGTCGCGGTGATGCGTTCGCCGTGGCGGTTCATCAGCGCGAGTGGTCGCGGCACGGTGCTGGCGGTTCGCGCGTGGCGGCGGTGGGTGACCGTCCACGACTACCGGGAGGCGGCCGAGCAGTCAGAGAAGCTAGCGGACAAGTACATCGAGATCCGCGAACTGACCCTGCTGCGCTGGCGGATCACCGCAGCCCTCGCCGGAACCAGTACGGCGGGCGTGGCGATAGGCGACATGCTCTACGGCCACACCGTGCTGTGGGCCACAGGTCTCATCGGCGCGGCCGTGCTGGCGATCACCGGTCGGCGCAAGGACGGCAGCCCCGGCCGGCGGGCCGTGCTCGCCGGACCCCGATCGCTGAGCTGGACCATGGACCCGCAGATTCTGGTCGACGCATTCCGCGACGCCAAACTCATCGGCAAAGACGAAACCCTGCGGCTGGTCCAGCGGGCCAGCCGCCTCGGCGAGGGATGGGCCATCACCATCGACCTCCCGGCCACCCGCAAGGCCACCGACGTCATCAAAAACCGGGAAGCCTTGGCATCAGCGCTGGCCGTGGACGAGGTGCAGTTGCTCGTCGAGCGGGTCCGGGGCAACCGGGGGCATGCCGGGCGGGTCGCGATGTGGGTGGCCGACGCCGACCCTTATGCCAGGCCACCGCTGCGCACCCCATTGCTGGACGTGGCGTGCTGGGATGCCTGGCGGCCGGTGCCCTTCGGCCGCGACGCACGAGATCGCCGCGTCAGCCTCCCGTTGGTGTGGACCTCGCTGCTGGTCGGGGCGATCCCCCGGCAAGGCAAGACCTTCGCCGCCCGGCTGGCCGCCGCCGGGCTGATCCTTGACCCGTACACCCGGCTCTACATCGCCGATTTCAAGGCCGGGAAGGACTGGGACGCCGCCAGTCAAGTGGCACACCGGTTTGTCTCCGGTGACGAACCCAGCCATGTCCTGGAACTGGCCGCATGGTTGGTCGAACTGGTCACCGAAGTACAAGGCCGCTACCGGTGCATGCGCGATCTCGACAACGAGATCTGCCCCGAATCGAAAGTCACTCCCTCCATGTCCCGCGATCCCTCGATGAACATGCCGATCACCGGCATCTTCATCGACGAAGTGCAAGTACCCCTCGAAGAACGCACACCGATCAAGGTGCAAGGCAAAACCATCACCGCCGGAGAGTACATCGGCGAATTGCTGACCTGGCTGGCCAAAAAAGGACCCGCCGCGGGAATCGTCCTCGTTCTGGCCACCCAACGACCCGACACCAAAACAATTCCCTCCGCCCTGCGCGCCGTGCTCGGTTCCCGCTTCGCGCTCCGCGTGATGGACTGGCGCGATTCCAACATCATCCTCGGCGAGCAGATGAACACCCGCGGATGGGACAGCAGCCGACTACTCCCCTCACACAAGGGCGTCGGCATCCTGCGCCCCGACGGCGACACCACGGCCGGCGCCGATGTCCTGGCCATCATGGTCCGCACCGACTACATGCCCAACGACGACTGGACCACGCTCTGCCAGCGGGGCCGGGCGCTCCGCGACACGGCCGGCACCCTGACCGGCCACGCCATCGGCGCCGCATCCGCTCCCGCGCTCGACCCCGCCACGGTCGCCGACGTCATCGGCACAACCCCACCCAGCACCGATCCGGAGCCGCCCCCGATATGCGATCTGCCCGAACCGCTGGCATCGGTAGTCGAGTATCTCGGCATCGATCTCGACGAGAGCGGCCGTGAGTTCATCTCCTCCGCCGAACTGATCACCGCCCTGAACACCGACCGGGCCACCCTCAGCCGGCACATGACCGACCTCGGCTGCCGACCAACCCGCGAACGCATCCCCACCCAGGACGGCACCATCCGGCAGATCCGCGGATACCTCACTGCCGACATCCGCGCCGCTGCGCAGGCCATCCGCGACGGGCACATACCCGATACAGACGACGACTGATCAGCGCAACACGGCCGTCACACAACCCCGTCACAAGCCGTCCCAACCCCCAAAATGCGCGTCACACGTCACAACCCCTGTGACGACCACATCACTCCGTCTACCAGGACAAATAGTTCGTGTGACGTTGTGACACCCCAGCGCCGAAGCCGTCACAACGTCACATTTCCGCCCCGCCAGCACCCTCAGCGCAACACGAGCCCGCAGAGCCGGATGCTCACGATGATCACCCTATTCGAATGAAATCAGCTTGTTGTCAGCTAGGCTCTCGGGTCGGACACGACAAGCCGACCACGCAGCGACCGCTACGGGAGCGACAGGCAGAACGATGCCGGATCCACATTTCTCGACCAGACCAGCGCCGGGCAAGCAAGACACCCTCAGCGATCGACTTCGGCGCGCACTGACCACCACGGCGGCCCGCCGGGCGCTCGCCGAGCGCGACATCACCACCGTCTACCGGCTGCTCACCGAGGCTGACATCAGCCAACGACAGATCGCCCAGAGGACCGGGCAGTCTCAGTCCGAGGTATCCGAAGTCCTCAAAGGCCGCCGGGTCATGGCCTACGACGTGCTTGTCCGCGTCGCTCAGGGCCTCGAAGTACCGCGCTCGTGGATGGGCCTCGCCTACGATGAAGGTGCCGAGTCTATGGACCCCGCCGTCGGGGAGGAGGTCATCGACGAGGACATGAGACGCCGCGCCCTGCTGGCCGCCGCCAGCGTTGCCCTGTTCGGTGCGCCCGTGCTCGGGGAGGTACTGCAGCTACCCACATCGCCGACCGCACCGACCCCGCTGCCGTCCCGGCTTGGTGCCTCCGACGTAGCCGCGCTCAAGGAACTGACTGCGCGGCTACGCACCGTAGCCCGATCCCACGGGGGCGGCGCCGATGTGCTCACCGCGGTGGCCAACCGATCACGGCCACTGATGTCGGTACCCGCCCCTGAACCAGTCAAAGCTGAACTGGGATCTGCGCTGGCTGACCTGCACACCCTGGCCGGATGGTGCTGCGTCGACTCAGGCCTCAACGATCAGGCCCGTGCGTGTTTCGTCACCGCGATGGATTTCGCTGCCGGCGCCGGTGACTACGTACAGATGGCTTCCGCCTTTTGGCACGCTGGTATTCATATGCGCGATGCAGGGGCCTATAACGACGATCTCAAAGCATGTCAGCTCGGATTGATCAAACTCGGCGAAGCTCTGGAATCGCCACAAGCGGCTGAAGTTACAGCGTGGCTACACGCCGAATCCGCGCGAGCGTTCGCCGCCATGGGTCACAGTAAAGAAGCGGAACGATCGCTCAAGACGGCTCGAGAGTGGCAACCGACCACTATCTACGATGACGCCGACATGGAACACGGAGCAGCATCCGTGTACCTCCTCCTCGGACGACTAGACACCGCTCAAAGATTCGCGGTTAGCTCGGTGCGCAAATGGTCGGCAGAGGGAACCTCCCGCCGCGAAGGTGTAGCCGCTGATATGGCCCTAGCCACGATCCATACGCAGGCCGGTCAGTCCAACGCCGCAGAATTAGCTGAGCGTGCCATCGCTGGAATGGCACCACTGCAATCCCTTCGCACCCGACGCATCAAACTCGCCCCACTCATCAAGGCACTGGACGCTCGGGCAGACTCCACATCCTGTGATCTCGCGCACCGTGCTCGTCAGCTTGCAGGATCGGCGTAGAACCGGATTCACCTGGTGGTACGCCTTGGTCCCCACTCTGTGGGGGTTCAAGTCCGAGGGGGACTTGCACACTAACCACACGCCTGCTTCTCCACAGCATCACACGATGAGACGCGCGCAACGCAACGCCGCTTCCGTCATCGTTCCACTCACTCGCGGGCCCAGCCGAGAAGCGTGGCAGCCGTTGCTGTAATTGTCCTGGAAATTTCGAACGGCACCAGAAGGTCTACCAGTTCGCGTTCCACGTCTTCTAACCTGCTGGGGTCCGATCTGGCAACGAGATAAAGACAGACCGCCAACTCCTGGGCTAAGTCGATTCGTTGAGGTTCTTGCGCGTTCAGTGCGCGGCGGCGAGCGAGGGCCTTGGTGAACCACTCCGCGTCCTGCGTTTGATCCTGCTCTTCGTTGGCCAGCGCACCCATCCGTTCATAGGAGACGCTGAGGTCGCGTTGGTAGGTGGTGTTGCCGGGTTCGGCGGCGGCGAGTGCCTCGCGGATGCCGAGGGATTGGGTGAAGAGTTGGCGGGCTTCGTCGGTTTGGCCGACGGCGACGGCGAGGTCGGCGAGTTTGTTGTAGGAGACGCTGAGGTCGCGTTGGTCGCCGTGGTCTGGCAGCGCTGCGAGCATCCGGTCGGCGATCTGGCCGGTATGCATCCGGATCAATCCCGACGTAAGGTTCATTCGTCCTGGTCGGTCCAGTTTCCCCCTTGCCTGCGCCTCCGCCCTCAGGGTCAGGTCGATATGTCGCTGAGCGATGGCGTGAGCCGCCGCACTGGCGGCATGGTCATCTACGGTCGTGAGACGCGCCAGAAGCTCGAGACACCGTGTCACCTGATCGTCGGCCAGACCAAGGACAGCAGCGAGCAGAGTGGCTCCACCGTCGGCCTCGTCGCGTAGCACCTTGCCAACGAGCGCCTCGCCCAGTCGGTCGGGCCGTAGCGGATTCAACCGCAACGTTCCTCCATACAGGTTGGCGAGCCAGTCGGTCACGCGCCGCCGATAGGCGGTCGCGTGGTCGCCGTGCAATTCCGGTAGAACTGACAGGAGCGCGTCGGCCTCGACGTTGTCGGCGGCACCGGCAAGAGTGGCCAGCGCGACGGAGGCCCGTCGCAGATCGGCGTCCTTGATCGGGTAGTCACCTGCCCAGTACTTCTCTTCGTGCACCAGGACTCGCTCCACCGGGGAGAGGGCCGAAGGAGTGACCGGTCTATCCGGAGCCGGTGTGCCCGAGTCGGAGCTGCCGCGTCCATTGTTCAAGGTCTGGTCGAGCGCCTCGAAGAGAATTTCCAAGGGCAGCGCATAGCCCGGTGCGGACAGGTCGGGAACAACCGAGGTCGGGCTGATTTTCCACGCCGCAGCGAATGCATCGACGGCGCACCGGTAGAGGGCTTCACGTTGGCCAGTCGTCAGCAGCGCTGACGCTGCGGTGCTGACGTCGCTGTCGTCGAGGATCTGTTTTACCGACGGCGTAGCGTCCTCGCGCAGCGTAGGGATCGGGTCACGCGCTCCCGCCACCCCGGCGCGGGTGAGCAGCAGCACCCGAGCTGGCGCGATGTCGGTGGCCTGCCGGCGTAGCCGGTCGAGCAGGGACCGCAAGGCTGGGAGGTCTTCGGACTCGGTGTAGTCAACGACGATGAGACGGGGGAGCGGAAGTGCGGCGAGATCGGCGGCGGTGACCCGTGTGTCGTCCCACGTTCCGCTGACCCAACCGTGGTCTGGATGTTCCATCCGCTGGCACAACTCGACCGCGAACCGGGTCTTGCCGGCACCCCCGCGGCCGGGCACCACGCTGATTCCCAGGGCCTCCGGGGATTCGCACCAGGCGATCGCGGCGTTGATGTCGTCATCGCGGAACAGGTATGGGACCACGCCGAAACCGGCGAGCAACAGATCCGCCGGATCAGGTTTCCTCGTCTTACGAAAGGTCCACCATGGCCGTTGGAGAACATCGTCGCTGCCGTCCACTGGCAGCACCCGATGCCACGCCGCGCGATCACCCAGCACCGCCGCCCGATTGGCCCGAAGGACCTCGGTTCCCAGGGCAACGAGTTCATCGGGAACGCCCGGCCCACCGGTCAGCAGGGCAGAGATCGGCGCGGCCCACCCTCCCAGGGCATTACGCTTTTCACGGGTCATCGTCATGACGCCCACCACAGCTCGCCGCCCCGGGCACACCAGCGGTGCTCCGCTCAAACCCGGCGCGGCCTGCCCCGCACCCAGCTTCAGGTAGTCATCACCTTCGACGCCCTCGAACCGGAACGGCGCTGGCGAGCCTGTCGGTGCTACACCGTGCTCGCGTTCGGCATAGCCCCAGGCGTGGCACTCCCCGTCTAGCGGCGTGCGGGTATCGAGCAGGGCACACGGGTGGTCCAGCGCGCCCTCAAGCCTGAGCAGCGCCAGATCCGGGAACGGCCAGAAGACGCTGGGGCCGGGTACCCAGGCTGCGGAACGAGCGGCGACAGTCGCCGGGAGCGGCGTCGCATCCAGCCCGGGCACGACCACCACCCGCTCGGCGGCTTTCACGACGTGCGCGCAGGTCAGCACCCAACCCGGAGCGACGAAGAAACCGGTGCCCTCAGGCCGCCCATCCTCGTTGTCCACCCGCACCACGAAACGGCGCAGCTCCTGTGAGACTCGACCCGGTTGGCCATTCGACATCATGGCTGACCGGGCCGAACGCCCGACCAGGTCAGCGTGACCTTGAGGCTGCCCTCGCCCTCGCCATCGACGATCAGCCCGGTGAGCTTGCCGCTCTTGGCCGTGAGCGTCAGCCCGAACTCGACGACGGCCACGCTCGGCTTAACCCGATCCCAGGCCTCCGACAGCTGCGAGCCGATCTCTTCGACCGTCTTGCGCACCCCATCGAACGACAGCACGTCACCCAACCCGATGGGGCTCGGCCCGCCGACATCGTCGACCCGCACCCAGAACTCAGCCTCACCCGAACGGACCAGAACGTCCTCGCTCAAAGAAACCTCCGCGCCCTCGCCCGCCACAACCCCCCGCTTCTGACTCGGAGTGAAGCACACCCGGAAGTGAGGATCTAGGACAAGGCCAGCTGAGGGGAGGGTGGCTGGTGGCAAGGAGCAGCTGGGCTTGTCCATGGATCTGTCCATGAACTCGGTGCCACGGGTGCCTCTGTAGCACGCAGAGTGGTCGAGCTGGGCCGCATAGTCGCTGGTTGTCTACTCCTGCCGGGTGAATTCGAAGTCTCATAATCCGTCAGGTCGTGGGTTCGAGTCCCACCCGCCCCACCTCTTTAGCAGCAAGAATAGCTCTCCGAAGATCGATAGAGTGGATCTATGGGTGCTGGTGCGGGTGCGAGTACTCTCAGTGCATGGCTTCGAGAGATCGAGACGGCCGTCAG
>JBOHGX010000388.1:0-26318 GCA_050700255.1 Pseudonocardiaceae bacterium | reverse complement strand
CTGGAGAAGTTCCTTACCTGATCGAGGGACCGCTGCCGGAGGCTACTCACGAGTCCGCCCCCCGCGGAACTGGCGGAGCCGGTCGCGGAACAGGGTAGAGACGATGCTCGCCCGGCGGGCCTGGCCGTGCAGGAACGAGGACGCGAAACCCTTGGCCTGGTCGTAGGTGATGCTGGCGGGCATGGGGGTTCGTCGGGGTTCACGGAGACATCGACGAGCGCCGGACCGGGCCGGTGGTCTTCGCGTAGCCGGTGGCCATGAAGGCGGCCGCCTCCTCGTGGTGCACGAGCACGAAGCGGATGCGGTCGGCGTGCCGGCGGAACCCTTCCGTGATCCCGTTGATACCGTCACCCGGCAGACCGAAGACGATCTCGACGCCCAGTCGGCTAGCCGCTCCACGAGCAGCTCGGATGCGATCTTCTTCATCAGCGGTTCTCCTCCGGTAGACAGAATGCGCCGTCGATTCGGGCCGATCGGTCGGAATGCGGTAGGCCGCTGCCCGGAGTCGGGTGAGACGCGGACTGGACATGCCTTCCACGATGCCCCATGCGCGTCCGCTGCTCTGCTTACAGAATGCGAAACATCATGGCGCTGCAGATCCTTACCTATCCGGCATCCGCGGACCCCGATAGATTTCAATTCACGATATTCGCGCCGGGCCACGGATGGGATAAGCGACATTGCCCGGAGCGGAAGCGACGTCTCGGGCGATCGGCTCACAAATCGAGCAGGGCTTGCTCGAGTACCTCGGTCAGGGCGGGGTGCACGTAGAGGACGTCGCGGGCGAGCTGATCGACGCTCTGGCCGAGCATCATGGCCTGGAGCAGCGGTTGCAACAGGGTGGCGGCCTGGGGGCCGATGATGTGGGCGCCCAACAGGGTGCGGGCGCGCGGCTCGGCGATGAGCTTGACGAAGCTGGTGGTGTCTTCCATGGCCCACCCGTAGGCGGTGTCCGCGTACTCCCGCACGGCGATGACATGGTCGGCGCCGCGTCGGCGAGCCTGCTGCTCGGTGAGGCCGACGCTGGCGACCTGCGGGTCGGCGAACACCGCGTGGGGGACGAGCGTGTGCGGCAGCCGTCGGGGGGCGTCGGGGTGGGTGAGGTTGTAGTGCACGACGCGCTCCTCGGCGTTGGCCATGTGTTTGAGCTGGAAGTGGTTCGCGGCGTCGCCGAATGCCCACACGCCGGGGACCGAGGTCTGGTAGGTGTCGTCGGTCACGATGTGGCCGTGCTCATCGACGTCGAGGCCGCCGGCGGCCACGTCGAGCAGGTCGGTGTTGGGGCGCCGCCCGGTCGCCACGAGCAGGGTGGCCGCCTCGAGCACGTCGAGCTGCCCGTTGCGTTCGATGGTGACCGACACGCCGCCCGAGCGTGCAGCGACGGCGGTCACGGTGGTGTTGAGCAGGACGCGGAAGCGGCGCTGCGCCAGCTCGGTGAATCGAGCCGACACCTGCTCATCCTCGGCCGTGAGTAGCCGGGGTCCGCGCGCCACGATGGTCACCTTGGCGCCGAACGCGCCGAAGATGTGGCCGAGCTCGGCGGCGATGAAACCGCCCCCGATCACGAGCAGCGAGGTGGGTACCTCATCAACCCGCATGATCGTGTCCGAGGTGTGGAACACGACCGCGTCGAGCCCGGGTATCGGCGGGACGACCGGGCGTGCGCCCACCGACACGACGATCTGCTGCGCGGTCAGCTGTTCGCCGGCTACCTCGAGCACGCGGGGTGCGACGAATCGAGCCGCCGCGGTGTAGACGTCGACCCCGCTGCGACGCCGGTACTCCACTGCGCTGTCGTGCAGAGGATCGAGCCGACCGAACACCCGGGCGCGGATGGCCGACCAGTCGACCCGGTCCAGAGTCGCGTGCACCCCCGAGCCGCTGGGCCTCGACCACGGACCGGGCCACGTCGGCGGTCACGACGAGCATTTTCGAGGGGATGCACCCGCGGTTGAGGCATGTCCCGCCGAAGCGGTCGGGCTCGATGATCGCCGCCCGGAGGTGGCCAAGCTCAGGACCGAGAATCATGTTGCCGCTTCCCGCGCCGATAACGATCAAGTCATAGCACTTCATGGCCCTCCTCCGGTCAGCTCGGGTGCAAATAATTGAGCCCGTCGCGCTGGCCCGCGATCATGCGGTCGGCGAACCGGGCGGCCAGGGCCATGATGGTAAGCGCCGGGTTGGCCGCCCCCTGGGTGGGCAGCACGCTGCCGTCGGTGATGAACAGGTTGGGCACCGCGAAGGTGCGCAGGTCCGCGTCGACCACGCCGTGGCGCTCGTCCACGCCCATCCGCGCTCCACCCACGAGGTGCGCGGAGCGCTGGATCGTGATGACCTCCTCGGCGCCTGCCGCGCGCAGGATGTCCTCCATGGTGCGTTGCGCGGCGGACATCAGCAGGTCGTCATTGTCGCACGGCGGCCCGCCGGCCGGCCGCCTCGATCTCCTTGCGGGTGTCCTCGGCGCCGTTGGCGTCGTGCAGGTAGTGCACGACGATGTCGGCGCCCTCCCGGGCGAACTCGATCGCACTCGCCTGCTCGATCCCGGAGTCGGATCCGGTGATGAGTGCTACCGCGCCAGTCAGCCGTCCTGTGGTCATGGCCCGCTCCTCGTCGTCTGGCTGGGTTTGGGTGGTTGAGCGTCCGGGAGCCGCCACACGGCGTTGATGAGCCTGACGTGGGAGAACGCCTGCGGGAAGTTGCCCAACAGCTCGCCGCTGCCGGGATCGGCCTCTTCGGAGAGCAGACCCAGATCGTTGGCGTACGCGTCGTGGTCGTCGGAGGCGAAGGCGCCTGCGTAGGCTCCGGCCGAGCTGCTCCGGGCCTGGTCCAGGACCGCGGCGCGCCTGCGGAGCGCGGAGTCGGGTGAGGCGCGGACTGCACATGCCTTCCACGATGCCCCATACGCGTCCGCTTCTCTGCTTACGAAATGCGAAACATCATGGGCTGTAGACTCGCTCGCTTTTCGGCCTCCGCGAGTCCCGATAGATTTCGATTCACGGCATTCGGGCCGGGTCACGGATGGGATGAGCAGCATGCAGCAGCGGCGACCAGCCTGCTCGCGGCACGCTTCGCGATCGACGCTTTTCACCACCTCGTCTACGCCATCGCTACGGGACTGGCCTACCGTGCTCTTGATCGGTACTCATCGCCGTGATCGGGGTGTTTTCCGCTCTGCCGAACCGGTACCCGATCCCCCACACGGTCTGGATGAGCTCCGGCCGGCTCGGATCCGATTCAACCTTCGTGCGGAGCCGCCGTACGTGGACGGTGACCGTCTCCGCGGACCCGAATGTGTAACCCCATACCTCGGTCAGCAGGCGGTCTCGCGGCAGGGTCTCCCCAGCGTGCCGCATGAAGCAGCTGAGCAGATCGAACTCCCTCGCGGTGAGGAAGACCTCCGAGCCGCGAACCTCGGCCCTACGAGCGTGCATGTCAAGGTGGATGGCGCCGCCATCGAGGATTCGCCCGGCTTCCGGTGGCGTCGTCGCTCGGTAGGTGCGACGCACGATGGCGATGACGCGGGCCGTCAATTCTTCGAGAGCATACGATGCGGGCAGGCAGTCGTCCGCGCCCGCGAGCAGCAATTCCACTCGGGCGGCGGGGTCGTGGACGGCCACCGCGATCAAGGCGATTCGTGCGTTCCGGACAAGTTGAAGCAGGATATCCCAGCAATCGACAGCGATTCCTACGTCAACGATCACGACGTCGGGTCGCAGCCGTTCCACAGCATTTCGCAACTCACTCAAGGAGTGGACGGCGACCACCCGTGCCCCGCGGCCCGATAAAGCATCCGAGACGAGTTGCCGGGTGGCCCCGCTGGGCGCGGCGAACATGACGAACAACCGGTAACGCTCCTTACTGCGAAACCTCGGAGGGGTGGTGCGCAGCCAGGGACCGGGGCGGCACGCCCGAACACTTACCGTAGTGGCATAGTGGACCGGGCCCAAGGTCCAGTGCTCAGCCGTGAGAGAGGACCACTTGTCCGACGAGCCCACCGGTCGGCCTTGGCGGGACAGCCCCGACCTGCTCCTCATACTCCGCCCCACCTCCGGGCGGCCGCTCTGGGAGCAGTTGCGGGACGCCCTCAGAGACGCGGTTCGAACCGGCCGGCTCCCAGCCGGTTCACGGTTGCCGTCCTCGCGAGCCCTCGCCGCCGATCTCGGAGTGTCCCGCGGCGTCGTCGTCGATGCGTATGCGCAGCTGGCCGCAGAGGGCTATCTCACGAGTGTCGCGGGGTCCGGCACGCACGTGGCGGCGACCTTCCAGCTACCGCGGGTCGAGCCCGTCACGCAGCAGCCGCCAATTCCGGCACCGGCCGGCATCATCGAGTTCGACCTCCGCGCCGATCCGCCTGATCTCGCCTTGTTCCCTCGGCGAAAGTGGGCGTCCGCGACCCGGGACGCTGTGCGAGATCTGACCGATATCGAGCTCGGCTACGGCGATCCGCATGGCGCCGCAAGGCTCCGCACCGAGCTCGCTGCGTACCTCGCGCGGACCCGTGGTGCGATGGTGGATGGTGATTCCGTCCTCATCGTCGCTGGCGTCACTCAGGGGTTGACCCTGCTCGGTCGGCTACTCGTCGAGCGGGGCCAAGACACCCTGGCGGTGGAAGACCCCGGTGGCCGCTGGATGCAGCGGGTAGCGGCCAGCACCGGACTCCGGCTGGTGCCCGTCCCCGTCGACCGCGACGGCCTCGACGTCGCCGCCCTCGCAGCCACAGATGTGCGCGCGGTGCTCTGCACGCCCGCACATCAGTTCCCCACCGGTGCTGTGCTGTCCTCGGCCCGCCGACGGGCCCTCGTGCGGTGGGCCATGGAATGTGACGGCGTGGTCATCGAAGACGACTATAATGGGATGTTCCGCTGGGACCGGATGCCCATGGGCTGCGTGCAAGGACTTGATCACCACCGCGTCGCTCTCCTCGGATCGGTGAGTCGCTCGCTCGGGCCTGGTTTGCGACTCGGCTGGGCGGTACCTCCGCCAGCACTGTTGGACCCGCTCGTGGCCGCCAAGCGCGACGCTGATGGCGGCTGCCCGGTCATCGCGCAGCAGGCTCTCGCACGGCTGATCGAGATGGGTGCCTTCGATCGGCATCTCCGCCGCGCACGGAGGCTCTATCGTGCCCGACAGGATGCGCTCTTGATCGCGCTGGACCAGGAACTGCCCGAGTGGCCGGTCGCAGGCGCGGTGGCAGGGTTGCACGTGTGGCTGCAGCCACCTGGAAGGCTTGACGCCGCCACGCTGGTCGCAGCCGCCGCTGCCCGTGGTGTCGCAATCGACGTGACCGCTACCACAACCGAGGCGCCGGCCGAGCTATCCGGACTGGTTGTGGGTTACGCCCGGCTTGACTCGAGGCACGCCACCGAAGCGGTCGCGCGGATTGCCGATGCAGTCCGCGAGGTCGGCCTGCGGACCTGATGGCATGGTCAGGCGCGCTGGTCATAAAGTTTGTTGAAGCTCGGCGAGCGGTCCATTGAATCAGTTCTGTGGCTGCTTGCCCATACCGCCGATTGCTGGAGCAGGGCAAATGCCGTGACGTGCACGGCTATCTCTCGCGGCCTGGCTGATGTCTAGCCCGGCCGAGATTCCTTCGACGTCGCTCGACATGCTGGCTCAGCGCCTCGTGAGTGGGGATCAGTGTTAGAACACTGTTACCCACTCATGAGTCACGTAGTGCCAGATCGGCGAGCAGCAGAGCGTGGTCGCTGCCGGCCGCCGTGGCCTCGTCCGCCAGGCTCTGGACATCGAGCACCTCGAAGTTGCGGGTGGCCCACAGGCGGTCGTGGCTTGCGCGCACGACCTCGCTCAGTCCGTGCACCGGATTCACGCCGAGCAATGGATCCGCGCCATCGAGTACCGGCGGGCCGGCGTCCATGCCGAAGATGACCGGACCGGGTACGGCGGCCAGCCATCCCGCGATTCCGGCGTGGAAGGCTCGTTGCAACTCGGGCGGAGGGGGGCCGGCTCCCGGACGACCGTGGAAGCTGCACACGGTGACCAACTCGCCGGTGGACAGCGCGACCCGCGCTGTCACGGTCCGCCAGAGGAATCCCAGCCGCACGGGGTCGCGGACGTCGAACGGGGCCCGGTTGAGCACGGAGGAATCCAGCACGGCGGTGGTAGGAACTCCGAGCACCGCGCATCCGAGGCGGTACTCGCTGGCGCGCGGGTCACACAGGTCGGTGGACAGGGCACCCCAGGAGAACAGCCTCGACTTGAGGTGCATCCGTTGATGTGCCGACGGGTGAGGCAACAGCGCGCGATAGACCGGCCGGCCGATCTCTTGGAGCAGCGCGAGATCAGGCCGTAGCTGGCGGAGTAGTTCGACCTTGGCGTCCAGCAGCCCGGTCGGTCGGGAATCGACGTTCCAGCTCACCACTCGTAAGCGCACTTCGGTCAGCCGGTCACTGCCGTTGGCCGGGCGGCTGGTGCTCGGCGACCCGATGGACTTCGGGGACGAATCCCCATACCGAGCCGAGGCGCCCCAACTCGAAATCCTCGCCGACCCGCTGCCGGTAGGACGTCTGGAGGATCGGTTGCTCGTCAAGCCCCTGGTTGATCGCCAGGCACGGCGGCCGGTAGGCACAGGTCGAGCAGTGCTCCCAGGACGGGGTCGGGTAGACCGGCAGCGATGGATCGGTCATTTCCTGCGTCTCGCGCGCAACAGCAACGCCCCACCGCTCGATTTCGAGCTCAGTCCTGGGGAGGTGGGTGCGGCGGAAGGACTCGGTGCCGCGCTGCGTGATGACGCCACCGGGCCCCGGGACCGCCCCGATCGCGACCTCGGAGGTCAGCGCCGGGTCGGGGATGGCTGCACGCAGCTCGTTGTAGATCGTGCCTTCGAGTCTGGCGAGGAAGTGGAGCTGCCAGGCCCAGCTGCGGGTCAGGGCCTGTTCATCAAGGCGGAGCTGGTCGAGGTCCGGCCAGGCTGGGTTGGTGACGATCCGGTGCTCGACGAGCCAATACAGCTCGTGGTCGTCGATCACCGCCAGGTTGATCTTGACGCGGTACTGGACAGCGCGCCGGTCCAGCGTGATGAGACCGCTGTCGGGGTTGGCCGGGTCGGGAATGTTGATGTCGAACTGCGCTGCGACCTGGATGGGGGTGAAGCGGTCGACCTCCAGCGCCCATTCGAAGTAGCGCTCCAGCACGCCAGTGCCCAGCTCCAGGTGCTGGTCGAAGTCTCGGACCTGTTCCGTGGACAGGTCGCGGGTTTGCGCGTAGGCCTTCCGCTGCCTGCGCATCGACTTCTCGAAACCGGCCACGGCAAGCGGCCGCACGATCGCCCGGTTCCATTCCCACATGCCGGGGAAGTAGTACACGTCCAGCGCATCGTGCATGGCCTCGCCGAAGTCGAACACCTGCGCCGGCTCGATCGGCTCATAGTTCTGCCGTTCCCGGGCGCCGAGATCCCAGGCTCGGCGGCACCGCCGGAACAGCCTGGTTTCCCGCGGCCTGGTCACATAGTTCACGCTCACGGCCACCTCCTGCTGCCCGGCAAATTTCGAGGGTACCGTGGCTGCCTCGGCTCTGGCCGCCCCAGTGAAGCTGTTGCTCTGGGCAACAGCGCCCTGAGTCCAGGTCCGTGGGGCGATCGTAAGGTTACTGTTCGTGTGCTCTGCGTGAGCCTTGATGAGCAAGCAGGCGGATCGATTTCTCAGGATGGGAGGGCTTGCGTCGTGACAGGTACGGTCTTGATTATCGCAGTTATCGCAGGCCTTGTCTTGAGTATAGTCGCGATTACTCTCGGACTGTTCATGCTACTGTCCAAAGGTCACGCCAGTGAAGCGGAAGGTGTGTGGCAAGACAAACTTGAAAGTGAAGGGCCCTGTCGGATTATTCGTTTTTGTAGGAGCCCACTATCCGTGATCATCATGCGACAAATCACCCTCCCCTGTTCGGGGACAGCGGTCCTCCCGTGGCAACCACGCCGCCAAGCTGCCCGATGACGGTCCTGCTGGTGCCACGCGCCACAGGGCAGGACCCAGGCTCAGTTCGTCTCTCCACGGGCGGACTCCGAAATTAATGTTGACGACGATGTTTCAGGGTTGGTCTTTGTTGCAGGACTGGACTTGGTGACAACAAAATCTGGATTGTGTCGAGACATGACTCCGGTGGAAGCCATCACCCCATCTATCCTCCCATCACCGAAGACGGTTACCACAAACTCATCGACCAGGGCGTGGGTGACTCGTCCGACAGGGGCACCAATATTGTCTATTTCACCGTGCTGGCGAATTCGGGCTGCGCGCAAGCCCTCTCTGACCAGAGTTCTTTCAGAACTTTGGCCTGCGGCTGCACGCCTCTGGACCAGCGCGCCGTGCGAGTAAAATAACCTGTCTGTGCCGCCGCCTGAACCGCATTCAGCGGGCTCAGCGTGGCTATCGGGGGCCAATAAGCACGCTGAGCCCGCTGAATGCGGTGATCTTCAGCCGACGCCGAGGTGACGGGCGATGAGCATGCGCTGTACCTCGCTGGTGCCCTCGCCGATCTCCAGCACCTTCGCGTCGCGGTAGAAACGGGCCACCGGATACTCGTTCATGAACCCGTACCCGCCGAAGACCTGGGTGGCGTCCCGGGCGTTGTCCATCGCCGCGTTCGAGGAGACCAGCTTGGCGATCGCGGCCTCCTTCTTGAACGGTTGGCCACGCAGCATCCGCGCCGCGGCCTGGTAGTAGGCCAGCCGGGCGGTGTGTGCGCGCACCTCCATGTCGGCGATCTTGAACTGGATCGCCTGGTAGCTGCCGATGGCGTGACCGAAAGCGTGCCGTTGCCGGGCGTAGGACACGCACTCGTCGACGCAACCCTGGGCCAGGCCGACCCCCAGCGCAGCGATCGCGATGCGGCCCTCGTCCAGGATGGACAGGAACTGCGCATAACCCCGGCCCCGCTCACCGAGCAGGTTGTCTTGTGGCACCCGGCAGTCGTCGAAGAACAGTTCACGGGTGTCCGAACAGTTCCAGCCGACCTTGGAGTAGTTCTCCGACACCGTGAAGCCAGGATGCCGGGCCGGGACCATGATTGCGGAGATCTCCTTGCTACCCCCGCTGACGCCAGTGATCGCGGTGACCGTGACCACAGAGGTGATGTCGGTTCCAGCGTTGGTGATGAAGGCCTTCGAGCCGTTGATCACCCACTCGTCGCCGTCACACCGCGCGGTGGTGCGAGTAGCGCTCGCGTCCGAGCCACCCCCGGGCTCGGTGAGTCCGAAGGCTCCCAGTTTGTGTCCTGCGCACAGCTCCGGGAGCCACCGCTGCCTCTGCTTCTCGGTGCCGAACCGGAAGATCGGCATGGCACCTAGCGACACGCTGTCCAGCGCCATGGCCACCGACGAGTCCACCCGCGCGAGCTCCTCCACCGCCAGGCACAGCGCGAAGTGGTCGCCGCCCATCCCGCCGTATTCTTCGGGAAAGGGCAGCCCGAACAGCCCCATCGCACCCATCTTCGCCACCAGTTCGTAGGGGAACTCACCGCGCTGGTACAGCTCCCCGATGACCGGAGCGACCTCCTTGTGCGCGAACTCCTCCACAGTGGCACGCAGCGCCGCATGCTCCTCACTCAATTCCACGGTGTGTCCTCCTCTCCCGCCCGGTGTGTCGCCGCCCCACGCACCGTGTGTCGCGCTCTCTCCCCCGGTGTGTCGTCATCTCGTGCACGCTGGTTCGACAACGGCGAGCACCGCGTCGCGCTCGACGATGCCGCCGGGACGGGCGTGCAGCTCGCGGACCACCCCGTCAATCGGTGCGGTGAGCACGTGCTCCATCTTCATCGCCTCGATGACGAGTAACCGGGCGCCCGCGATCACCTGCTGGCCCTCGTCGACCTCGACGGCGGTGACGGTGCCGGGCATCGGAGCGAGCACGGGGCCTGCACCCGCGACGTCACTGGCAACGCGCCGCGTGGCTTGGAGTTCGCGCAGCGCCCAGCTGTGCCCGTCGCGGCCCAACCACACCACGGCGCCGTCTCGCGCGCAGCTGTAGTGGCGGGTGATCCCATCCACGGTGACCACCAGGTCTGGACCGTCCCACCAGGCCGACGCTGGGACCGGCTTGCCCTGCCCGACGGCGACATCGGCGGCACCGGCCCGCCCCCGAGTGTGGACCTCCACCGGGTCGGTAGTAGCCAGCAGCCGCCAACGGGTCCAGGCCGGTTCGCCGACCCGCCAGCCACCGGGAAGTGCGAACGGATCCACCACCGGTCCGCTGGGTTCCAGCGCCAACAACGCGAGCAACCCGGCCGCGGCGGCCACGTCGTCGGGCAGTGCCTCGTCCACCCAGCCTTCGACCCGACGCTCAACCAACCCGGTGTCCAGCCGACCGGCGCGTACGTCGGAATCGGCCAGCAGCGCGCGCAGAAAGCCCGTGTTAACCCCCAGGCCCAGGATGCTGGTTCCCGCTAACGCGGTGTCCAGCCGGCGCAGCGCGGTGTCCCGGTCCGGGCCATAAGCGATGACCTTGGCCAGCAGCGGGTCATAGTCACTGCCGATCGTGGCGCCCGGCACCAGCCCGGAGTCGACCCTGATCCCGGGCCCGGTGGGCTCACGCAGAGACAACACCCGGCCTCCGGTGGGCAGAAAACCACGGGAAGGGTCCTCGGCGTAGATCCGCGCCTGCACGGCGTGGCCGCGAATGCGGACGTCGTCCTGGCACAGCGCCAGCGGCTCCCCGGCGGCCACCCGCAGCTGCAGCTCGACCAGGTCCAGGCCGGTGACCAGCTCGGTGACCGGATGCTCGACCTGCAGCCGGGTGTTCATCTCCAAGAAGAAGAACTGATCAGGAACATCGGCCGGCACGATGAACTCCACGGTGCCCACTCCGGTGTATCCCACAGCTCGCGCGACGGCCACCGCGGCGCTGCCCAGCTGGGCCCGGCTTGCAGCGTCCAGCAGCACCGAAGGCGCCTCCTCGACGATCTTCTGGTGCCGCCGCTGCAGGCTGCACTCGCGCTCGCCGAGATGTAGCGCCCCGCCGTGCGCGTCGGCCAGCACTTGGATCTCCACGTGGCGCGGGCTGGTGATCAGCCGCTCGACAAGCAGCGTGTCGTCACCGAAGGCTCCGCGGGCCTCCCGGCGGGCGCCGGCGAGGGCCTGGGGTAGGTCGTGTGCCCGGTGCACCACCCGCATGCCCTTGCCGCCACCACCGGCGGACGGCTTGAGCAGCACGGGGTACCCGATCTCCCCGGCCGCAACGGCCAGCCCGTCATCGTCGAGGCCTGCGGTGTCGCTGCCGGGCACCACCGGGATGCCAGCGGCCACCACGGTCTGCTTGGCGCGGATCTTGTCGCCCATCGTCTCGATGGCCTCGGCAGGCGGGCCGATGAATACCACCCCGGCCTGCACGCAGGCTCGGGCAAAGACGGGATTCTCCGAGAGGAACCCGTAGCCGGGATGCACGGCCTGCGCGCCGGTGCGCGCGACGGCGTCCAGGATCCGCTGGATGGACAGGTAGCTCTGAGCCGCGGGCGCCGGGCCGAGCCGGACGGCGACGTCGGCGTCGCGGACGTGCCGCGCGTCGGCGTCGGCGTCGCTGTACACGGCGACCGATTGGATACCCATGGCGCGCAGCGTGCGGATCACCCGGACCGCGATCTCGCCTCGGTTGGCCACCAGAACTGTGTCGAACATGCCGATCACATCCGGAAGACGCCGAAACGGCTCGGTTCCAGTGGCGCGTTGGCGGCAGCGGACAGCGCGAGCCCGAGCACCATCCGGGTGTCCGCCGGGTCGATCACCCCGTCGTCCCACAGCCGGGCGGTGGAGTAGTAGGGGTGGCCTTGCTGCTCGTACTGGGCACGTATGCGGTCCTTGAAGGCCACCTCGGGTTCAGGCTCGCCGGGGCGCCGGACAGTGGCGAGCACTATGGCAGCCTGCTCACCGCCCATCACCGAGATCCGCGCATTGGGCCACATGAACAGAAACCGCGGCGAGTACGCTCGGCCACACATCGAATAGTTTCCCGCGCCGAATGAGCCGCCGATGATGACGGTCAGCTTGGGAACCCGGGTGGTCGCCACCGCGGTGACCATTTTAGCGCCGTGCTTGGCAATCCCGCCGGCCTCGTACTCCCGGCCCACCATGAATCCGGAGATGTTCTGCAAGAACACCAGCGGGATGCCGCGCTGGTCGCACAATTCGATGAAATGCGCGCCCTTGAGTGCCGACTCGCTGAACAAGATCCCGTTGTTGGCCACGATGCCCACCGGGTGCCCGTGCAGCCGGGCGAAGCCGGTGACCAGGGTGGCACCGTACTCGGCCTTGAACTCCGACAAGCGGCTGCCGTCGACGATCCGGGCGATCACCTCCCGGACGTCATAGGCAGTGCGGTTGTCCACCGGCAGCACGCCGTGAATCCCGTCCAACGCGGGTTCCTCGGTGGCGACCATTTCCCACGGCCGGGGCGGACGGGGGCCGAGAGTCGCGACGATGGAGCGGACGATCCGCAGCGCGTGCGCGTCGTCGTCGGCGAGGTGGTCGGTGACCCCGGAGATGCGGGAGTGCAGGTCTGCGCCACCGAGCTCCTCGGCGCTGACCACTTCACCCGTGGCAGCCCTGACCAGTGGCGGGCCGCCGAGAAAGATCGTGCCCTGGTTGCGGACGATCACCGCCTCGTCGCTCATCGCGGGCACATACGCACCGCCTGCAGTGCACGAGCCGAGCACCGCGGCGATCTGCGGGATGCCCCGCGCGGACATCGTCGCCTGGTTGTAGAAGATCCGGCCGAAGTGCTCCCGGTCGGGGAAGACCTGGTCCTGCTCGGGCAGGTAGGCTCCACCGGAGTCGACGAGGTAGATGCATGGCAGCTGGTTGTGCAGCGCCACCTCCTGGGCACGCAGGTGCTTTTTGACCGTCATCGGGTAGTAGGTGCCGCCCTTGACGGTGGCGTCGTTGGCGACGATCACGCATTCCCGACCGGCTACCCGCCCGACCCCGGTGATGATCCCCGCGCCCGGGGCCTCGTCGCCGTACATGCCGGTAGCCGCCAGCGGGGACAGTTCCAAGAATGGCGAGGACGGGTCCAGCAGCGCGTCGACGCGGTCGCGCGGCAACAGTTTGCCGCGCTCGACATGGCGTTCTCGAGCTTTCGGCGGTCCACCGAGCCTGGCCTTCGCGAGCCGCTGACGCAGGTCGGCGACCATTGCGGCGTGCGCCTGGACGTTACGCGCGGCTGGGTCTGCGGAGTCAACGTGGCCAGCCAGGACGCCCATCGTCGCTCCCTCCTCCCTGCACGGTAGTTATCCAGGCACGAGTTATCCAGGCACGAGTTATCCAGGCACGGTAGTTAGCGCTCGTTAACCACGTTAGCGCTCATTAACATCGCCCGCTAGGGTCTTGCCCATGGCATTCCCTCCCGCAGCGGGCGGTACGACCCGGCGGGAGCAAATCCTGCAAGTCGCGGCCACGCTGTTCGCTCGGCACGGGTTCCACGGGGTGAGCATCGCCGAGCTCGGTGCCGCGGTGGGCGTCAGCGGGCCTGCGCTGTACCGGCACTTCCCGGGCAAGGAGGCGCTGCTGGCCGAGATGCTCGTCGGCATCAGCGAGTACCTGCTCGACGGTGGACGTGCACGAGCTCGTACTGATGACCCCGGCCAGGCGCTGACCGAGTTGGTCGAGTTCCACGTGGACTTCGCGCTACAGCATCCCCAGCTGATCACCGTGCAGGACCGTGACCTGGCGAACCTGCCTGTGCAGGTGCGGCATCAGGTCCGCGGCCTGCAGCGGGCTTACCTGCAGATCTGGGTGGACACGCTGCTCGAAGTCATCCCCGAACTGTCTCCGGAGGCCGCCCGGATTGCCATCCACGGGGCCTTCGGGCTGCTCAACTCCACGCCACACAGCGCTCCCGGCTCCGATCCGGACCAGGTGGCCGCGCTGCTTCGCCGGATGGCGATGGCCGCGCTGTCCGATCCCGACCTTGCCAGCAGCCATCCGCCCAGCCTCCGAGGTGTATCAGGGGGTGTACCTGGGGGCTCTGTAAACCGGGGGCATATCGACGGCGCCCTCTCGAGTTAGACTCCCGCCGAGGAGCCAAGGTGAAGCGACACGTCCAGACCAGCTACTACGTCGTCGGTGAAGGCCTGTGGACCTTCGACGAGGCTCAACAGCCGACGTGCATGTGGCCGGCAGCGCGTGCCGAAGTGCGGATGTTCCGGTTCTCCCGGTTGGGTCCTCAGGGCGAGTTGAGTGATCCCGCGCTGAGTCAGGTACTGGCCAAGGCGATGACCACCCCACCCCAGCAGGCCAACGCAGATGGCGCGGATCCCATCCCGGCCGGGTTCACCTACGTTGGGCAGTTCGTCGATCACGACCTCACCCTGGACGCCACCGCGGTGGCACTGGGCCAGGACGTCACCGTGGACGAGCTGGTCGGCGGCCGTACCCCGGCGTTGGATCTGGATACCGTGTACGGCCGCGGCCCCGACCACTCCCAGGATCGGCGGTTCTACGCCGCCGACGGGATCAAGCTCAAGACTGGCACCACCGCGGCAGTCAACATGGGTCCGGCCACCAATCCCAACCCTCCGCGATCGAGCAGCACGAACACCAACCGCGACGGGTTCGACTTGCCGCGGGTCGGGACCGGACCGACGAAAGCCGCGCAGCGGCTGGCGCTGATTCCCGACGCCCGCAACGACGAGAACCTCGCGGTCGCGCAGACGCATCTGGCGTTCATCCACTTCCACAACCGGGTCGTGGAAACCCTCGGCGCCCATGAGGTGCCCGGGGTGTTGCTGTTCGACCGGGCCCGTGGCGAGGTCGTGCGCCATTACCAGTGGATGCTGCGGACTGACCACCTTCCCCGGATCATCGCCCCCGAGCTGGTCGACGACGTGTTCACCAACGGCCGGCAGTTCTTCGAGGTGACATCCGGGGACACCGCAACCATGCCGATCGAATTCTCGGTGGCCGCCTATCGGCTCGGGCACAGCATGATCCGTAGTGATTACCAGTGGAACCGTGTGTTCAACGACGGACCGGCTGGGGTCCTCGGGATCGCCAGCCTTTTCCAGCTGTTCACCTTCGGCGGGACCAGTGGCAATCTCAGCCCCACTGAGCCGAATAATCCGGCAGCGTTGGATGATCCCAACTCCGGCACGTTCCTGCGCCTACCCACCAACTGGGTCGTGGATTGGCGCCGGCTGCATGACTTCACCACGACCACCCTGGCCGAACCGATCCCACCCGATGGGCTGCGTAACGTCGCCAAACGTATCGACACCCTGCTGGTCAACCCTTTGGACCAGCTGCC
Source organism: Pseudonocardiaceae bacterium (assembly GCA_050700255.1). Lineage (GTDB taxonomy): Bacteria > Actinomycetota > Actinomycetes > Mycobacteriales > Pseudonocardiaceae. Next base: position 11,073 of record JBOHGX010000388.1, on the reverse strand, counting down.
GGCCGGCACCTTTGCGGGTCGCGAGCAGAACCTGGCGATCGACGACATCCAGCGCAACCTGGCTTTCCGTAACCTCATCCGCGCGAACATGGTCCGGCTCGCCTCCGGGCAGCAGATGGCGTACCTGTTCGATGCCAAAGCACTCACTGCCGATGAAATCCTCATCGGTGACGGCACTGGCGCGAATCTGACCGCCCCGGACCAACTCAACGAGGCACAGCAGAACGCCGTGGTCGCCAACACTCCACTGTGGTTCTATATCTTGAGAGAAGCCGAGGTCAATGGCGGCAAGCTCGGCGCCGTCGGTGGGCGGATCGTGGCCGAGGTGTTCCACCGCGCGATGGAAGTCAGCACCCACTCCATCGTCCGCGAACCCCAGTGGCGGCCCAGCTTCGGCCCGGATCGCGACACCTTCCGGATGGTCGACCTGCTGATGTTCGCCTTCAATAACGACGTCGCCGGACTCAATCCCCTCGGTGACGCCTAGCGGCGGTGGACGCCACACTCGCGTCGAGAATACGAATGGCGAGATCGTGGAAATCGTCGTATACGCGTTGGGCGGCTTGGGCGTGCCCGCCGAAAGCGCCGTCAGCCGGCTTCAGCGCGAACATCGGCTTTCTCGCCTCGTGCGCGAGCGGCATGAGGCTGTGGTAATGCTTGAGCTGGGCGAGGCAATACGGGTCGGGCTGGGGAGGAGGTCCCGGCTCGCCGAGCACGGCATCGTGGAAATCCAAGGGAATTCTCTCGATCCATCGCTGGTACGCCTGCACGGGCCTGTTCAGTCGCACCCCGTGGCCGAGCACGACGTACCCGAGTGGTGCCATGGTGCCAGCGGGAAGCGGTCGGCTGCGGTCCTTCAACCTTTCGAGCCGTTGCTGCCATTCGTCACGCCACTCGCGAAGAGTGGGCCCGAGATTTCGTAGCCCCTGGAGGCTGAATAGGTCGGGGGCCACTGGGACCACCACATGGTCGGAGGCGACCAGGGCCGCGCGGTTGATCGCGCCCAGACTAGGTCCCACATCGACGAGTACCACATCCGCACGATGCAGGCCGGCGACGGACCGCAGCACCGTCCAGAAGGCAGACATGACGAGGAAAGGACGAGGCCTTTTACCGTCGACGCACTCCAACCATTGGCTGCTCAGATCATCTTCGAACCGGGACAGCGCCAGGTCACCGGGTAGCAACGCGAGCCGTTCATCATCGGTCGGTGTGGGCGCGACCAGCCTGATCCCCTCTGCCTCGTCGACGAACGGGCGGATCGCCGACCAGATCGTGCGAGGCTCCTCGCTATTCCACAGCTGCTCGACCTCCTGCTCGTCGAGGAAGGCAGCCGTCAGGTTAGCCTGCGGGTCGAGATCGGCCGCTACCACGCGGTGTCCGAGCTCCGCGAGCATCCATGCCACGTGGTAAACCAACGACGTCTTGCCGACGCCACCCTTGTTGTTGAAGAATGTGATCACCGGTGGCGTCATGGTCGCCTCCTGATCGTCACGGAAACGTAGGCATCCGTGGCTTTGAACTCTGGCGGAGAGTTGCCGTTCTGTTCAAGCGACCGACGGGTGGACGGCAACCCCATGCCGAAGCGTTGCACGTAGCCAAGGCCTCGCAGCAAGTTGGCAAGTGCAGGGTTGCGGTAATCGGTGACGCCAGGGTGACCGAAGTTGTCTACCGAGACGATCCCATACGGGCCACCAGGGCTGACGATCTCAACGCGATCTGAGTACCATGTAATGCGGACGGGGGACGCAGTGTGCTCATAGCTGCGATGCATCACGGCATTGCGGGCCACCTGCTGCAGCGCGACAAGGGGGTAGTCGGCTGTCCGTTCCTCCTGGCGGCCGGAGGTGAAGTCGACTGCAGTGGTGATGTTGAGTTCGAGCAACTCGTCGAGCTGGCGCAGCACGTCGAGCAGGGTTCCGTCGATTCGTTTCTCGTCCTTGATCGGTGCGTCCAGCCCATCACCGCCAAGGCGGAGGAATTGCACATATGCGCCTGGCACGAAGGCCAGCGGATCGACGCCCACGGCGAGGACGCCCGCAGCGGTCGGGACGGAATCCTGGCTCGTCAGCCGGAGGGCTGCCAACCGCTGCTCGGTGCTTCGCTCGTTCTCTGCCAGCACGTCGCGCGGCAACAGGGCGGGCAGAAGTACCGCGGTGAATGCGTAGGTGTCCAGATCGGTCAGCGAACTCCCAGGGATGGGGCGAGAATCGAATGGCAGATCGAGCGAGCGGCGGCGTTCATTCAAGCGCCGTTCCTCGTCGAGTGAGGCGATCGCTCGACGAGGGCCGACCCGGCTGTACACGCGACCCTTGAATCGCACGGGCGGTGTCATAGAAGGCTGGACCTCGACGACGGCCACCTCGCTGCCGTCGACGCGCGATTTCCGGACCGTCATCGTCGGCGGTGGGAGGATGGTGCCCTGGTCCCTGAGATCGGCCAGATGCCGCAGCAACTCGTCAGTGACCGGCCGACCGAGCACAGCACCGTTGTCCGACACGCCGACGAAGAGCACCCCCGGCTCGCGGTATCCAGGCATGTCGTTGGCGAAGGCACAGATCGCCTCGCTCAGCCGATCAGAGTTGGCTGCGCTCTCTTTGCGCTCCACCCGATCGGACTCAAGATCGGCGAGCAGCGCGATCAGTTCCTGGTCCGGCAACGCCACGTCGTGATCTTACGGCCTGCTCCAGGTATGGCCGCGCAACCCGCAGCAGCGGTACTTCGCGACGTGGCACGGCACGACCCAGGCTCAGCTGTGCGGCGGTTGCGGGACGCGCGACGGTGCTCAGTATGCGACCAGCAGGTCATCCTCGTGATTGGTCATGATCTCTGAGATGCGGGTCCTTCCTAGCTGCCAACATGGACCCGTCAGGTGGTGTCGCCGGAGCCGTACGGCTGGGTGATGGCCTCGAGGTAGTGGCCCGATGGGTCGCAGAAGTAGAACCCACGACCCCCGTGGTTGGTGTTGTACCGCTGACTCAGCTTCCCTTGTGGGTCGGCCCAGTGCTCTATGTCGGCAGCCTGGATCCGGGCGTAGAGGCCATCGCGAAAAAACCCCACCAGGCTCCGCCGGGCAGATCGAAGGTCTTGGTGAAGAAGGACGCTGACTGGTGCTTGTCGCGCGCGGCGACGATGGTGTGATTGAACAGGGTGGTCATCGAAGACCTCGAAACCGACGCCTCCATGCGTCGCCAAGGAAGCCGCGCTGTGCCCGCAAAGGCTGGTCCAGTCGGCGCCATCGGCGAAGAGGCCATCGAGTGAGACGAGTGAACTATCGGAGTTGCATCGGTCGATTGATGCGGAGCCGTGTGTAAACGTCGACGTGCGGCAGAGAGCACACAGTCGCCGTCATGCCGGCGTGGCCGACTTCTTCCACACTGAAACATGCCGCACGCTGTCGCTCGTGAACGGCTCACGTTCCCATCCACTCCACCGCTCATGCAGCGACATCCCGACGAGTCGCGCCATGAGATCAAGCTCAGACGGCCACACATACCGGAACGGGATCGAGAACGCATCGAACCGCCCATCAGGGAATGAGTAGTGATGAGATACGAGCCCCTGCGCCGCGACGTCGTACTCGTCGAATCCGAGCCTCGTTGCGTCAACTGTGAACGGCCGGATGGTCTCGCCACGCGGAAGCCGCTGTAGGTCCGGGATACCGACTTCGATCACGAAGTAACCGCCGGGCTCGAGATGTTCGGCGACGTTGTGGAAGCAGGCGACCTGTTCGTCCTGCGTAGTCAGGTTCATGATCGTGTTGAACACCAGGTAGGCAAGCGTGAAGGACCCGGGCACGCGCGTATGAGCGAAATCGCCCACCGTCACAGTGATCCGCTCGGCACCGGTCTTCGCCTTCAGCCTCGTGACCATCGCAGGCGACAGATCGATACCGTGCACGCGGACACGCTCGCTGAGCGGAAGGGCGATGCGCCCGGTGCCGATGCCAAGTTCCAGAGCGGCTCCGCCGCCGGCCAATTCGGTGAGGAACCTGACGGCGGGCTCGACGACGGCAGGGGCGAACATGCCGGATTCCGACACGTCGTAGCGCTCCGCGACTTGGTCCCGGAAGTAGTCCTCAGGCATGAGCGCACTGTTGCAGGAGCTGCGGACGGCACACCAACCGTTTTCGCAGCGACCTGCGCACGCAGCCGTCCCGCCACAATATTCGAGCGCCGTTGCGCTAGTGGATCGAATTCAGACACTCCCGTCTTGGCGCCCGCCCGCGAAGCGAACTGGTTCCCCGCCGTGCACCGGGCTGATCCAGCGGGGTACCAAGAGCAGGGCGAAGAGGAAACGCTGTCGCCGGACCAAAGAACGGCGTGTCGCACCGCATGCCGATCACGAAGCCCCCCTGCGGTAAGATCATCGAGATCGACGTGGTAACTGATGCAGGCTCTGTGCTCGAACAGCCTGCGATCATCGTCATCACCGGTCTGATGGCGTCTGGGAAGTCCACGGTTGCGCAAGCGCTCGCCCAGCGGCTGCCCTTAGCGGCGCACGTGCGAGGCGACGCCTTCCGGTGGATGATCGTCTCCGGACGAGCCGAGCTGACCCCACCGTTGACTGCAGCTGCCCGAGCCTAACTTCACCTGCGGTATCGCCTCGCCGCGCTCATCGCGGACGGATACGTTCGGGCGGGCATCACCGCCGTCGTGCAGGACATCTATCGCCGGGAAGGACCTCCTACCGTGGACCACCTTGAAGTTGTCCAAGAAGCAGAAGTCCCCAGGGCGCAGCACGATGTCGTGCAACCGCCGGTCGATCTCCTCGGCCAGTCGCCGCAGCGCCGCCCTCGCGTCCGCATCGCCCGGATCGGAGACATCGCAGAAGTCCTGGTCGGCCCCGATGTAGGGATGGGTTGAATCACCGCAGAGGATCGGGACCGCCGAGGACGTGCGGCAGTGCCGCTCAATCGCAGCAGAGACGGTACTCTCGGACGAGTTGTGCTGCGGTAGGTGCGAGTCGTCCGGCACGATCCGGAAGCGGGGCTCGAAGAGAACCGTGACGTCGTGCTCGTCCAGCTCCAGATCGTCGACCATAGCGATCGTGGTGGCCGTCTCGGTGGGGTTACGGATGCAGGCCAACAAGACCCAGTCTGGGCGGCACGGGTGGAAGGCGTCCTCGGTGTGCCAGCCCAGCGGGACGTCCGCGGTGCTGCTCAACAGGCCGCCCTCGTCCTCTTTGATGGGCAGCACGTCGTGAATGATCCGACCGTCCTGCTGGGTCGCCCAGCCGAATGCATCGCCCAGGAGGGCGGCATAGAGGACCAGCAACAGATCATGGTCCAGTGTCGGCGACATCGGAGGCAGGTGATTCCAGTGCCGAGGGGTTGGACCGATTTCAGCGTCGTCGACCGGGTATCCGGAGATGACGCCGTAGCCCGATTCTTGGCGGCGGAACGCGTTGATATACTCTTGGACCCGCAAGGGTAGTCGGCGCGCGTGCACCGGGGCGTCGATGAGGAGTTCTTGAACCTGTGCGTCGCGATAGCGACGCCGCAGCATGGCGAGAATTTCAGAAGTGCATTCGATTTCGCGCACAGAGAGCCTCAACATCTTCGTCCTTCTCTTGAGTGCGACGGCCTTGCTGTACTTCAAGGATGACCGAGTGGATAACCCCCTCCATCTATATCGAACCAGCCTAGCCGTGATCCGAGTCACCCTACTTTAAATGCTCTCGGGACGCACTCCGAACGTCAAGCTGCATTTCCGATCTCCCTCGATCGGGTGATCCGGCGGATCGGCAGCCAGTCGCCACGGTGCCAAGGATCTCGGCCTGAACCGGTGACTCGTCCCGGCAGCGGTCGGTGGGCGGTGTCTCACAGCGCGACCAGTGGGGGTTCGGGTCAGAGTGCGTCGAACTCAGCAGGGAGCCGCTTGGCGGGTCGATGTCGCCGAAGAGCGATCGCCTACTTCTTGTCTTGGCTCACCGTTGATGAGTTGCTTTTAAGTTCCTCCGCGGCGGTATCGAGGTCCTTCTTGGTGATCTCGAATGTGGGGTTGGCCTTGCAATCTGGGTACCGGTCATGTGGGTTGCGGAAGATCTCCTCGGCGAGGTATCGGAGATCCCACATGGTTGGAATAGCTTTGATAATCATCCCAGGATGGCCCCTGAAGGACCATTCGAGCTGGACGAGCAGTTTGGCGTACTCGGTGTTGAACCGGTCCAAATGCTTACAGACTTCGCTGTCACTTGGGGGGTGTACTTTCTCGTTGGGCTTATCGGGAACCTTGATGCGATACACGGCCTTCCAGTCAACCTCCAGGGGCTCACCGTTCGGCCCGGACCCCGGTGTGTCGTACGGACCGTAGTGGCGTTGCTTTCTGATCTCGTTGAAGCGGAAGTAGTGCGCCACCTGACGTTGCTCGCCGAACAACCGGTCGTCGCTGGTGAAGATGCCGTGGTGCAGCCCCTCACCCTGGTCGACAATGATTTCCATGGCCAGCATCGCGGAGTCCAGATCATTCACCTTGATGACCTCGCCGCCGGAGTTGTAGAAGTATTCCGGGCCGATCTGCCGTCCCGGCTGGCCAGTGAATACCTTCTTCTCACCCTGGGTTTTGACGAGCTTACACAGGGCTGTCCGTATGATTTCGTAGAACTCCCCGATCGAATGCCATTTCCCAGCGAACTCCCCTTCTGGTGGACATTCAATATAGTTCTTGAATTCCTCATTTTCGCCGGTACTCTCGATCGTAAGAAATAGATCGATCGCTTTTTCCGAGAAATGACGAAGTGGAGCCCACAATGGAGGCTGACGACACGGCACACACGCGGGGTACCCGACGAAATTGGGGTAGGTGGTCCGCGGGTCGCCGCCCACCGCATTGAGGATGTTCGCCGCCAGAGTCATGTGCAGCATCTCCTCCATCACGATGCTGCGTATGACTTCATAGGATTCGCGGTTCGTGCCGGGCTTGATGGTGTACAGCGCGGTGAGATAGAGCGGGATGGTCATGTGCTCGACCTCGATAGCGGCCTGGAGGAACTTGTGCAGTTCCTTGAGTTCATTGATCTCGCCGTGCTCCTGGGCCGCGACCCACGCATTGGAGCGAGTCGGCTTTCCTTCAAATGACAAGAGTGAGCCGGCAATTTGTTCGAGTATGGTGGACATCGATTGTTCCCTTCTTGTGGCAACGTTTATGTGGATATACTCGTCAAGGTGGCGATGGGCCGATTACGTGTGATCAGATATTTATCGATGTCGTCGGCGGTCCGCAAGGCAAGGGCAGCCAGGGTGAGGGAAGGGTTCGACGTTCCCATCGAGGGCATGCTGCCACTGCCGACGGCGTACAGGTTCGGGTGTCCGTAGCAGCGTTGCCACTCGTTCACCACCGATTTTCGCTGGTCGGAGCCCATGATGTGGGTACCGGCGCCGTGGCCACCTCCGCGGTACCCGTACGTCTTCCCCTTGTGGGCCACTGTGAGGACGTTCGAGTTTTCTCGGCGCATGGTCCAGTCCTCGACATCGAGCGTCGTGAAAATCTGTTGATAAACCTGGGTGGCTGCGGCGAATCCGTTGAGCACGTAGTCGTCCATACTCCAGTGGATCACTGGCCGGTAGTTGCCGAAGTTGTCACGATAATCCGGGTCGAGCGTCACCCGGTTGTTGGGGTCGGCCGGCTGTTCGATCAAAAATGACAACTGGATCTGCCGGGACAGGTGTTTGGCGAGTCTGGCGCGGAGATCACTGCCGAATACCGGTCCTGCCCCACCCTTCCCTCCTTCGTTGCCCTTGTAAATGAGGTTACGTACGTCCGTGATCGGTGATTCCACCGGCCAGCTCCACCCCCAGTTCTCGGACTCGATCCGGAAGGGCGCGTGGTAGTAACGTCCGCCGCCGGTACGGAAGTCGTCGATCGAACTAGTCGACATAGGGCCGCGGAACGGTCCGACGTTACCAGGCATCAGGCCCCAGGTGACGAAGATCGGATGATCCATCAGGTTCCTGCCGATCGGCCCGTTGCCATGGTCGTTTCTGTTTCGCGCGCCCGAGGCGAGCAGGATCTTAGCGTTCTCGATCGCGTGGGCCGCGAGAATGATGACATCACCGTCGGCCCGATGCTCGGTTGCGGCGGGCGAGCGCGGGTCGTCGTAGACCTTGTATTCGACACCGATCGCCCGCTTCTCCGACTCAAGGCCGTCGGCGAAGAGGACGCTAGTGACCACCGAATGGGTGGCGAGGGTGATCTTGTCCGGGTTGAACTTGGCCTGGGTCTTCAACGGGTTGTACTTGGCCTGCACCGGACAGATCGGGATACAGCTGGAATTGCCGTGGCAGCGCTCACCGTAGTTGGGCAGACCGACCGCGCCGACCGGTCGGTATCCCTGTCCGTCGTTGTAGTCAGCGGTGTAGTCAAGGTTGGGAGTGCTGTTGCGACCCTGCGGTACAGGACGCACCTTGGGACGGTAGTGATGTTCTTTTGGTTCCTTCGTCGGATCGTTGGGCTCAATTTTGCGGGTAAAGTCCGACAACTTGACGGTAATTTCTTTCGTACCGTTGACCTGGTAGGCGATCTTTCTATCGAGATAGCTCTGCGGTAGCGGTTTCATCGGGTACTGGTAAGGCGGCCTTCTGTGGGACTGGCCGAACGGCAGGCCCACTTCCCGCTGAGAGTCGGCGTCACCGGAGACGCCTATCTCGAACTCGGCGCGCTCGTAGTAGGGCACCAATTTTTCCATGGATATGGGCCAGTTACGCCCGTGCCCGAAGGTCTCGGTGGTGAAATCCTCGGCGAACATGCGGAGGGACACGCCCTGCCAGTGCAGCATGCTGCCGCCGCGGGCGCGCAGATACGTGGTGTTGTAGTAGTGCGCGTCGTCTTTCAGCGTCTGCACGAAGTAGCTGGCGGGGTCGTCGATGCCCAGATGCGCCTCGTCCGGGGACGGCGCCGCCGGGTTCGGCAGATAGGGGGAGTTCTCACCCTTGCTGAGCGCCGAACGATAGGTGTCCAGCGCGGCCTGGTACCCCGCCCAGGTGTTGCCCCCCCCAGTGCCCGCTTCCAGGACCAGGACACGCCAGCCCCGGTCGCCCAACTGCTTGGCGATAAGGCTGCCGGCGACCCCGGACCCGACGATCACTGCGTCGTAGTGGACGTTGCTCTCGTAGTGGCTCCCGTTCATGTCACATGCCTTTCAGGTCAGGATGCTGATTCGGTTGGGGACGGTGCGTCGGCCCAAGAGCCGAACCCCGGCGGCTTGGCCCCCATCGGATGACCCTTGAACGTCTTCCACACCAAGCCTTCGACGTATGCCTGCGGGGACACAGAAAACGCAGTGTTCGGTGGCGGGTCCTTTCCTAGAAGCTTCCCGATCTCTATGTACGCGGCCGGTGAAATCCCCGGCCAGATCCCCAGATACCACATCTCGGTCACCGCACAAGCAACCGAGGCCAGCGTCACACCAGACAGGTTTGAACTGTTCTGGAAATTCGGATTTTTTTCCGCCAAGTCAGGCGCACCGTCTTTCGCTTTGGTTGCCCACGGTTTGAGCTGCGAGATGGTCTTGCTTCCGACCTGAGACAGCACAGCCTGGCGGTATTCTTCCAACAGCCCTGTCGCCCATAGATCGAACTTGTTGAAGCCGGTCAAGATAACCGATACTTCGACAAAATCATCCATTGCGCTAGATGGGTCAGTCATGACAAATCACTCCACTTCTTCGCAGGGGTGGACTACGGGCCCAAAATGGAAAAGTAGCAACGTGCCGACGGCATCCTCGCGCGGTTGCACAACGGCCTCGGTGCGGTTTCGTGGTCGAGCAGGGCAGCTGCTCTCTCGCCCAGTTCGATGCGTAAGCCACGCCGCGTGATCTTTCGTAGTGCCGCTGGCCCAGGTATTCCAGCGCATCGTCCGGCCACCACCAAGAAGGATCCCCGGTGGTGGACAAACGGGTCTCCCGGGATTCGGGAGAAAGCATCGGGAAAGAGCCACTGCTCGGTCAGGTCCGGCCGGTTCAAATACCCGCAGGCCAGGTGCATCCCGTCGAGGTGCAATCCAGTGGCGCACAGATCAGAGCCTGGTTACCGTATTTGTGGACCACATGCGTCGTGGTGTTCGCGATCGGGCGGTCGATCGGCACCCGAAAGTCCTCGGTGCGGCAGGCTCCAGCACATGACGTCGATAGCCGCCTCGGTCGGCCTACGCACGGTACCAAATGCTTTCGATGCTACTCGCCACCCGCTGTCGAAGAATCTCCGTGCCAGCTCCACCGGTAACACACCGCCGTCGCCCACCACCTACTAGGGCAAACCATAGCCGCAGAAAAGAAACCCGCCATGTCAAAGAACAACCACACTCATGGGCAGTATCTACCGAACATACCGACCAGTTGGCTTGTTGTCAAGAAGCTCACTCCACGGTGGCGATACCGCCGACGATGGTTAAATGATCTCCTGAGACGGCGAGCTTGATCTGTGGACGTTAGTACTCCAGCCGGTGCGCCCAGTGATCAGAAGGTGATCGTGCCGCGATCACCGGTGCGGACTTACGTGCGTCACGGGTGCTCCGAGGCGGTTGCCGCTTACGTAGGATCTCATTTGGGGTCTCAGTCACTGACTGAGCGTAGTCGTTCGCTGAAGAGCGGATGAGGGTTTTCCCTCTCCGAGGGGGCGCAGGTTCTAAAGGCACGGTTGAGCGGGAAGCGGAGGCCGCATGAGTTACCCAACCCGGAGTACGGTGTAGTCGGTAACTCTTCAGATGCGCAGCGTGATCCCGATCAGGAGGGGGTATTGGCCGTTGTGAAGTCTGGCAGTCGGGCTTGATGTCAGCCGGTGGAAGCAATTGAGCTGGCCAGGAGGTCGGCGAAGACTTCTGCTGGGGTTCGGTAGCCCAGGATACGGCGTGGTCGGTGGTTGATTTCGGCGGCCACGCGGTCGAGGTAGGTTTGGTCGTCGGTGATCTCGGTGCCTTTGGGGAAGTATTCGCGGAGTAGCCCGTTGGTGTTTTCGTTGGTGCCGCGTTCCCAAGGTGAGTGGGGGTGGGCGAAGTACACTGCGACGTCGGTGGCCAGGGAGAACGCGGCGTGGGCGGCCATCTCGCTGCCCTGGTCCCAGGTCAGGGTCTTGACCAG
>JBOHGX010000387.1:0-1648 GCA_050700255.1 Pseudonocardiaceae bacterium | reverse complement strand
CCCGTAGATGGGTGAGCAGTTGGGTCCACCCGGACGGCGGCGGCCCGGTGCGGGCTCGGTTCAGGTAGTCGGCGGCCTGGGACCCGGTGACGTCGTGCAGCTCTACAGCGACGGCACCAACCAGGTACGCGGCGGCCTCGACCATCTCCCTGGTGCGGGTGAGCACCACCACCCGGAAGGGCGCATAGCTCAGCGCCCGCAACGCCGCCGGTCGCCGCGTCACGTCCATCTCGTCGAGCCCGTCCAGGACCAGCGCGACGGCCCCGGCGGCGACCAGCGCACCCGCCTCGACCTGGCCACCGCGGTGCTGAAACAGCAATGGGTAGGACGCGACCAGCCGGTCAACCAGCCAGTCCTGCACCGGACACGTGGCCGGGTCCCAGCCGTAGACAGTCAACAGTACGGGTACCGGCACTCGGACCCGCTTGGTGTCATCGACACCCTCCCGGTGCTCCAGAGCGTCGAGCACCAGCAACACCGCAGACCCAGTCTTGCCTGCCCCCGGTGCGCCGACCACAACCACTCGACCCGAAGCGATCCCGGCGTACACGGCGAATAGCTCACGGCGCCCCCCACCGGCCTCCAATTGTTCCTTGGTGACCCGGGACTGGCCGGGCAGTGGCGGGAACCTCGGTGCTACATCGGCGGAGCCGACCGCGGCCTCCACCTCCCCCGCTACCGGTAGCTTGCTCAGCGACCAGCCAACCGGGATCGGCTCAGGCGTCAACAACATCCGCCCAGCAGCCTCCTTACGCCACTGCTCGTGAACCGCCTTAGCCAGCAGATCCGCCAGCGTGTCCACGGGGCGGGGATCGGTCGGGCGACGCGTGCGCCAAAGCCACACCACCGCGCGGACGAGTCCACTGACCACGGCCACGGCCAATGTCCCGACCGCAAGGACCTGACCGCGCTTACCTTCAGGGAGGAAAAAAACCCACACCAGTCCCACGCCGACGCCCAGGACCATCACCACGCCCACGACGACGAGCAACAGGTCCCTCCGCCTGCCCATAACCCGCAATCATGACATCCCAGCACTCCCGGCAACAGGATTCCTCCACAGCTACTGCCGTCTCAATAAAGACCCGCGGAATCACACCGCGCCGACAACGCTGCATGCAACGTTCGAGATCGTGCGCAACCGCATCGACGCAAGAATCGCGTTTACGTCATCACCTCGCTGCGAGTGGCACAACCAGGTCCAACGTCCTGCGTCGGCTGACCTCTAGCCACACTCGGGCGACAGTCAGTGAGCCTTGGCGCAAGCGCCAGTCGACGAGATGCCACACAGCCCCAGCGTGCAAGATCATTGACGATCCGGCCCGTCCCTTCGAGGAGTCCGACCGACAAAGCTCCTGACAAAGAATCAGGTGCTCGGCGAGTGGACACACAGCCGAGCAGAGCCCGCGACCCCACGAACCCCCTCGTTTACATCAGTTGGTACATCAACGGCTACGGACGACCATGAACGTCCTCGGACCTGGGCCCGAGGACGAGGCCCGACCATGGACAAATTGTAGGTACTAAGGGGAACGTAAGTTTCGAGACTGATATTCCTTCACGAGTGCGATGCGCTGATGTACCGGAGCTTCGGATCGCCGAAGAATCCCCGGACGATTCCTGGGCATTTCTTGAGTCGCTCAAGAGC
>JBOHGX010000386.1:0-4389 GCA_050700255.1 Pseudonocardiaceae bacterium | reverse complement strand
CCGTCGCCAACCTGAAGACATGGCGGATTCTCTTCACGGATTACAGAAGGCCACTGAAGACCTTCTTGTCCTCGTTCCGGGCCGCTATCGGCCTGTACTTTTTCAAGGAGGGTTTCGCATAAGCCTCTAGGTGCCCGAGTACCTGCTGCGCATCGTGGACAACGAGCTTGACGAGCTGGCACAAGGTCTGCCGGCAATCAGCTTGGAGGGACCCAAGGGCGTCGGCAAGACCGCAACCGCCCAGCGCCGCGCACGCACCACCTTCGCGCTTGACGAACCCGCGGTGCGGGAGTTGCTTGCAGCCGACCCGGGAAGGCTTGATCGCGCTCCGCGGCCCGTACTGGTCGATGAGTGGCAACGTCACCCGGCTGTCTGGGACTGGGTGCGTCGCAGTGTCGATCGCGACTCTGGTGCCGGCCGATTCTTGCTTACCGGCAGCGCCACCCCGATCTCAGCGCCGACCCATTCGGGCGCTGGCCGGATAGTGCGAGTCCGAATGCGCCCCATGACGTTGGCCGAGCGAGGATTGCCGATGCCAACGATCAGCCTGAGTGAACTGCTCTCCGGCGAGCAAGCACCGGTGGACGGCGACACGACCGTCGACCTACCCATCTATGCCGAGGAAATCCTTCGCTCGGGCTTTCCAGCAATCCGCGCTCTGCCGCCCCGGCCTCGGCGAGCCCAGCTCGACGGTTACCTTGCTCGTATCGTCGAGCACGACTTCCCCGAGCAAGGCCACCTCGTCCGCCGACCAGCGACCCTGCGGGCCTGGCTCACCGCCTACGCCGCAGCGACCGCGACCACCGCCTCCTACAACGCCATTCTCGACGCGGCAACCCCTGGTGAGACGGACAAACCCGCGAAGACGACCACCGCCGCCTACCGCGATGTACTCAGCCAGATCTGGCTACTGGAGCCGCTACCCGGCTGGTTACCCGCCCGCAATCCCTTCACCCGGCTCGCCAGGCACCCAAGCACCACCTCGCCGACCCCGCACTTGCCGCACGTCTGCTGGGCGCCCAAGCCAAGAACGGCAACATTCGCCTGTGGCCCCGGAACCAAGCGTCCCCTCATCCGCAAGGACATCCCGCCTTGCCCACTGCCTGACACCGATGCCCTCCAGGTTCTTCGACACGTTGCGAGCACTACCTCGCTCTCCAGCCGCAAACCGGTGAGGATACGGGTTCGAGCTCCCTTGGGCACTGTCAGTAATGGGGGTCCCCGTAGTACTCGCCGAAAATCGGGCGGATATGGCTGACCAGGGAGTTTTGCCCGTCAGGACTGGTGCTGGGCGCTGGCCTCGGCGGCGGCCACCTCGCCGTGCACGACGGCGAGGCTGACTCCGACGCCGCGGGCGATCTCACGTAGAGACTCGCCTTCGGCGCGGCGGGCGAGGATCGCGCGGCGCTTGTCCGCGTCGACCACGCGGGGGCGGCCGCCTTTGCGTCCGTGTCGGGCGGCGGATTCGAGGCCATTGCGGGTTTTGCGGACGATGTCGCGGCGACGGTCCTCGGCCAGAGCGAGTGCGAGGTCGAGTATCAGGCTGCGCTCGGTGTGCTCGCCGGCGGCAATGCCTTCGAGGATCTTGACCGCGACGCCTTGCTCGAACAGGTCGTTGAGGACGATGAGCCCTTCGAGGAGGTTGCGGCCGAGCCGGTCGGCTTCCTGGACGGTGAGCATGTCGCCGGGGCGCATGTAGTCGAGCGCAGCTTTCAGGCCGGGGCGGTCGGCAACCTTGAGCTTGCCGCTCATCTTCTCCTCGAACACCTTCACACAGATCGGGCCGAGGTCGTCGTGCTGGCGTTGGGTTTCCTTCTTGCTCGTACTGACACGCACGAGTCCGACCAGCGCCATCCCAGCCTCCAAGCGTTCGGTAAACGTGTTCGACAACCGGTCTGGACTCTACAGGTAAACGAACGGGTTTCCGAACGCCATGCCCTGGGGAAACGCCGCCTCAACGCCGGCCGGTGTTCGCGTTCGGCAGATGATCGTTTTCCGAACGCGGGTTCGTCAGGGTGAACCTGACGATGCGACGCGGAAACTGTCGCCCGTCAGGTGTGTCCTGACCTGACATTGCGTGGAAGGGAGTCTTGATGAGTGAGAGCGACACAGCGGTCGTTGATCCGCGGCAGGCGGTGGTGAAGGCGACGCGGCACACCGCGGGCACTCTGCTCTACACCGTGCCCGTGATCGACGCCGCGACCGCGTTGCTGACCGACGTGTAGGCCAGGCCCACCCCTGCTCACCCACGAGCAGGAAGAACTGGCCCACCCACTCCAGGCCACCGGCCGCTCGGTCACCGAGATCGCCGACCTGCTCGGTGTCTCCCGCGCCGCGATGTACCGAGCGCGATCCCCGTGCCGACCGCCAACTACCGGCGAAGATTCAGCGCCGTAGACCTCTGAAGGTCACACTTTCGGAGAACCGGGCGCAGCCGGTCGGGCTGCTGCCGGGTGTCGATGTCCCGTTGGCTGGGGGTTGGCTTGCGGGCGGACTCTCGCGCGTCATCGATAGGGCCTTCGAAGCGAAGCTCGCCGTAGGTTCGCGTTCGCATCGGTGAGGGGTCTGTCAGTGCGCTCGCGCGTGGCTTTCTTCCAGTGAGAGGCCGCGCAGTCGCCCTTCGATGATCGACCAGAATCGGGAGCATTTCATGGGCTCGCTAGCTGGGCATTGCCGACCGTGCTCGAGTGCGGTCCGGGCCACCTCGGTACGGTGCTGCTGCTCGGCCAGCTCGGCCAACTTGTGATCGATCATCTCCCGTCGGCATTGCCGCTCGCCTGCAATGAAACGCCCGATCTCAGCCAGCGAGAATCCGATCTCGCGGAAGAAGAGGATCAGACCGACGTCCCTGACTGCCGACGCGGCATAACGCCGTCGTCCCGCCGCCCGAGCCGCCGGCCGCACCAATCCAAGTTCGTCGTAGTAACGCAGCGTGGTTGTCGGCACGCCGGTACGTTCGGACAGCTCGCCAATGGACAACAACGTTGGCGTGACCGACGAAGCCAGGGTGCGCTCGGTAGGAGGCATTGACTTCAAGCCTACTCGAAGTGCTTTGCTCACCTGCATGGACATCAAGCAGAGGGTGCTGGGCCGCATCATGCAATGGTGGGCTCATCACGGGGGGCTGGCACAGTTCCACCAGCCGACCGGAGCCGTAGGGCACGTCGCCGGCTGGATCATGGGCCGGCGCTCGTCGAACGTGGCGCGCAACCGCTGGGCGGTGCAGCTTCTCGACGTCCAGCCGACCGACCGCGTCATCGAACTCGGCTGCGGTCCGGGCGTGGCCATCGCCGCCCTCGCCACCCGAGCGATCCGGGGACTGGTGGTCGGCGTCGACCATTCGCAGGTAATGATCCGCCAGGCCCGCCGCCGCAATAGGGCCGCCATACGGGCCGGACGGGTACGCCTGATTCACACGCCGGTCCAGAGCCTGTCCATCAGCGACGGGCCATTCGACGCCGCGCTTGCAGTCAACACAGTCGGCATGTGGCCCGACCCAACCACCCGGCTACGCGAACTCGCCCGGCTGTTGCGGCCCGGCGGGCGCATCGCTCTGGTATCCCAGCCCCGCTGTCCCGGTGCCACCGCGGCCACTTCGGCGGCGGCCGCCAACGAGCTGGCAGGCCTGCTTACCGAAGCTGGGTTCGAGCACCTCCGAACCGAAATGCTCGACCTCGACCCGCCGGCGGCGTGCGTCCTCGGGCACGTGGCACCTGCCGATGATGCCGAGCTCGTCGCCCGTTCAACAGCGCGGTCATGACCCGCGGGTGCGCAGGTCGTCGACCCGCTCAGGGGATCCGCACCAGCTACAGCGAGAACGGACGCCAGATTGCTTGAGACGGGGACACCGAGCGCCGTTGATCCATTTGAGATTCGCCAACCCTGAAGAGACCAGCATCGCCCCAAACGGATGAAACAGCGGCTATGACCGCCACACCGCGCGAGAATCAGCCGGGACCTCCACACGGATCCCTGAGAACCAGCCAACTTCACGGGGGCCGGACATCGTGGATGCGTCTCGAACAGCGTCCACGACGCGCCCGCAAGATAAGTCCGGACTCCGCAAGATTCGAGCGGACAGGACAGTCACGTTGAGGCGAACGGGGGAATACTGCATAGTTGGGATACTGTTCCGTCACCAGTTCAAGCCGCGCTCGTCGAACTGCGCGAGCGGTACGCCCCTGGCGACTGACCTCCCGGCTCGGCGGGTCAGAAGAGGGTGTCGCGGACGCGCAGCGGCCGGTAGCCGGTGGGGCCGAGCTGGGCGAGCTCGCCTTCGACGTCGACGTCGATGGAGCCGAAGAAGTTGATGTTCTCGCTGTGCGCTGGGGAGATGTGGGCCAGGACCTCGTCGTCGATGCGCCGCCCGGCCGCCCGCATCGACTCCAC
>JBOHGX010000385.1:0-4799 GCA_050700255.1 Pseudonocardiaceae bacterium | reverse complement strand
GTCCAGATCCGTGACCTACTTCGGGAGGGGCGGTGACCGGATCCGCCCCTGCTGGGCTGGCCGTGCACGACGACCCCACTGCGATGACTCGTGCGTTGCGCCGGACGGGGCGACCGGTGGTACTGGTCCCGACGATGGGAGCGCTGCACGCAGGCCACCGGGAGCTGATTCGCGCCGCCCGGGCCACCCCCGCCGCCAGTACCGTGGTATCGATCTTCGTCAACCCCCTGCAGTTCGGGTCGCAGCAAGACCTGGACTGCTACCCCCGCCAGTTCGACGCCGATCTTGCGATGTGCCGGGAGGAGGGTGTGGAACTGGTGTTCGCGCCCAGCGCGGAGGCGATGTCTCCACCCGGGTCTGACACCACCGTGGTGCCCGGAGCACTAGGTGCCGAGCTGGAGGGCGCCAGCAGGCCGGGTCACTTCGCCGCAGTGCTTACAGTGGTGGCCAAGCTCTTCGGAATCGTCGGTCCGGGCCGGGCGTTGTTTGGTGAGAAGGACTATCAACAGCTCGTGCTGATCAAGCGGATGGTGGCCGACCTGCGGCTGGGCGTGCACGTGGTGGGAATACCCACGGTGCGGGACGCGGACGGCTTGGCTCTGTCGTCGCGCAACGTCCACCTGGACGCGCAGGCGCGGGCCGCCGCGGTCACACTGCCCGCGGCCCTGACAGCTGGAGCCCACGTCGGCGTGCATGGTGCCGATGCGGTGCTCACCGCCGCCAGGCAGGTGCTGGCCGCACGACCTGCGGTAGAGCTGGACTACCTGGCGCTGCGCGATCCGGGGTTGGGGCCCGCGCCGCAGCAGGGACAGGCCCGGCTGCTGGTGGCTGCCACCGTCGGGACAACCCGGTTGATCGACAACGTCGGCCTGCAGCTGGGTGCGACGCACAACTCGAACAGACGAGGAGGCCCGTGATGTTCCGGACCATGCTGAAGTCCAAAATCCACCGGGCCACCGTCACCCGGTCGGATCTGCACTACGTCGGGTCGGTGACCCTCGATGAGGACCTCATGGACGCCGCCGACCTGCTCGCGGGGGAGCGGGTAGCGATCGTGGACATCACCAACGGAGCCCGGCTGGAGACCTATGTCATCCCCGGTGCCCGGGCCAGCGGCGTGGTCGGGATCAACGGTGCCGCTGCGCATCTGGTGGCGCCCGGAGACCTGGTGATCCTTATTTCCTACGGCACGATGGACGAGGCCGAGTCGCGGCGCTACCAGCCACGGGTGGTATTCGTCGACGCCGGCAACCGGATCGTGGAAACGGGTACCGACCCGGCGCATGCCCCGGCAGGTGCGAATCTCATCAGGGGTAGCGAGTGCTGCTCGCCCTAGACATCGGCAACACCAACATCGTCCTCGGGCTGTTCGATGGCGATCAGGGTGGCACGAGACATCGGCAACACCAGGCGGGCGCCATGTTGGTGCGCGACTGGCGAGTGCATACCGACGCCAGGATGACTGCCGATGAGCTGGCGCTGACCGTCCGCGGGCTGCTCGGCGAGGACTCCGGCAAGGTCACCGGTATCGCGGCACTGTCCACTGTGCCTGCTCTGTTGCGCGAGCTGCGGGTGATGCTGGACCGGTACTGGTCGCCACTGCCCCGGGTGATCGTGGAGCCCGGGGTGCGCACCGGGGTGCCGTTGCTCTACGACAACCCGCGCGAGGTGGGCGCCGATCGGATCGTCAACACGTTGGCCGCCTACACCCTCTACGGTGGCCCGGCGATCGTGGTGGACTTCGGTACCTCCACCAACTTCGACGTGATCAGCGCACGCGGGGAGTTCCTCGGGGGCGCGCTGGCTCCTGGTATCGAGATCTCCGTCGATGCACTCGCCGCGCGGGCCGCTCAGTTGGTGAAGGTACAGCTCGTCCGGCCTCGGTCGGTGATCGGCAAGAGCACCGTGGAAGCCCTGCAGTCCGGGCTGCTGTTCGGATTTGCCGGGCAGGTCGACGGGCTGGTCGGCCGGATCACCGCTGAGCTGGCACCGGCAGCCAGCAGCGAGGTCGTCGTGGTCGCCACCGGGGGGCTGGCGCCGCTCCTGATCACCGAGTCGAAGGCCATCACGCGCCACGCGCCCGACCTCACTCTCCAGGGCCTGCGGATGGTCTACGCACGCAACATCAGCTGATCCCGTCTACCCGGCGTGTCGCGTCCCCGTGCCCGGTGTG
This sequence comes from Pseudonocardiaceae bacterium, assembly GCA_050700255.1. Lineage (GTDB taxonomy): Bacteria > Actinomycetota > Actinomycetes > Mycobacteriales > Pseudonocardiaceae. The sequence continues at coordinate 2,626 of JBOHGX010000385.1, read as the reverse complement.
TCGCGTCCTGATGCTCCCGTGTCTGTCAGGCGCAGTGTCAGGCGAGACGGACGGTGCGGTGCACCAGCGTCCGCATCGGTAGCTCGAAGGCACCGTGGCGGGTGACGGGGTGCTGTTCGAGGAAACGGCGGATTGCGGCCAGCGCGGCGACTCGCTCCTGGGGTTTACTGACCAGCGCCCATGAATGAGTTGACACGGTGGCGAGGAAGGAGTCGATGGTGCGCGGCCAGCGCCAGCTAAATTGACGCTGCTCCGGCTCGCCGAACGCCGGGTGTTCGGGCACGTCGGCGAATCCCCGTCTGGCGCTACCGATCGGCCGTGCAGCTTGGGCGGCCTCGATCAGCTCGGCCACCCAGCCGACCGAGTCATCCTCGATATTACCCATCGCCGCCAGCACGCCCCCCGGTCGCAGCACTCGGGCGGTCTCCGATAACGCCCGGTCGAGGTCGAACCAATGGAAAGCCTGCCCGACGAGCACCGCGTCCACGGCACCCTCTTCGGTCGGGATCTGCTCCGCAGACCCGTTAAGAATCGTTATCTCGGGTAGCCGGCGGCGCAGCTCCGCGCGCATCCCGTCGTCCGGCTCGACGGCGAGCACCCGAGTCGTGGCTACCCCGCACCGCAGGATCGCAGTGGTGAGCTTGCCAGTGCCCGCGCCCAAGTCGAGCACTGGGCCGTCGAGCACTGGGCCGTCGAGTACTGGGCCGTCGAGTACTGGGCCAACGTTGGGGGCACCATTAGGCACCCTATTGAGCATCGATGCCAGCGCCCATGCCACCGCCTGATCGGGATAATCCGGCCGGTGCAGTGCATACTCAGTGGCCGCATGGCCGAAAGAAGCGGCCTGTCGAGCGTGCAGGTCGTCCACGACATCCAACGTACCGGCGGTAAGCCCACGCCCAGCCCCAAACGCGAATGTGGTCCAGCACTAGGTTGTTGGGCGTGACGACCCAGCCCTCTCTCGCGTCCGATGAACTGCCCGAGCAGATGCGGGTGCGTCGGCACAAGCGGGAACGGATGCTGGTCACTGGGCCGCACCCTTATCCCGTCCAGGTGCCGCGCACCCGAACCCTGCGCGAGATCCGCGACGCCTACGACGGTTTGGCGCCTGACGTCCGAACGGGCGAGCAGGTTGCGGTCACCGGACGAGTCATTTTCCTGCGGAACACCGGCAAGCTTTGCTTTGCAACGCTGCGCGAAGGAGATGGAACCGAACTGCAGGCGATGCTCAGCCTTGCCGACCTGGGAGCCGATGGGCTCACCGCGTGGAAGGCCGACGTCGACCTCGGGGATCACGTATCCGTGACCGGGGAGGTGGTCAGCTCGCGGCGTGGGGAGCTGTCTGTACAAGCCAGGGAATGGCGGATGGCGGCCAAGGGACTACGACCTCTTCCGGTCGTGCACAAGGAGCTGGCCGAGGAGACCCGGGTCCGTCAGCGCTACCTCGATCTCATCGTCCGTGATGCGGCCCGGCGGACTGTACGAGTGCGCGCCGATGCGATCCGATCGATCCGCGACGTGCTGCATTCCCGCGGATTCATCGAGGTCGAGACACCGATGCTGCAGGTCGTGCACGGTGGTGCCGCGGCGCGACCGTTCGTGACGCACTCCAACGCACTCGACACCGACTTGTACCTGCGGATCGCTCCGGAGCTGTACCTGAAGCGCTGCGTGGTGGGTGGCATCGAACGCGTCTTCGAGCTCAACCGGGTGTTCCGCAACGAGGGCATAGACTCCACTCACTCACCCGAGTTCACCATGCTTGAGGTGTACCAGGCCTACACCGACTACGACGGTATGGCGCAGCTGACCCGCATGCTGTACCAGACGGTGGCCCGCGATGTGTTCGGCTCCACAACACTTCGACTCGCCGACGGTAGCGACTACGACATCGGCGGGGAATGGGCGCAGATCAGCCTGTTCGGTGCGGTATCCGAGGCGCTCGGCGAGGAGATCAATCCGGCGATGCGCAGCGCCGAGTTGCTTCGCCACGCCGAGCGAGTGGAACTCGCGGTGCATCCCGGCTGGTTACCCGGGAAACTGGTCGAGGAGTTGTTCGAGCATCTCGTAGTGCCAGACCTGCACGCTCCTACCTTCGTCAAGGACTTTCCGGTGGACACCTCGCCACTGACCCGGGAGCATCGCAGTGGTGCGGGTCTGGTAGAGAAATGGGATCTCTACATCCGATCCGTCGAGTCCGCAACGGCCTACTCTGAGCTGGTCGACCCGGTTGTGCAACGGAAGCGTTTCGAGGCCCAGGCCGCGCTCGCCGCGGCCGGTGATGACGAGGCGATGCCGCTCGACGAGGACTTCCTGGATGCGATGGAGTATGGAATGCCGCCGAGTGGTGGCATGGGAATGGGGATCGATCGGCTGCTCATGGCGCTCACCGGTTCAGGTATCCGTGAGACCATCCTGTTTCCGCTGGTACGGCCACAATGAGCTGACTCCGACGGTGAGTATTTCGCAATCCGACCACAAATGCGCTAACCTGCTCGTTGTCGTTGTGGAGTCGTCGTGCGATGGCTCCGTCCACCACGTGTCCCAAGGAGGACGACGCGCATGGCGCAGAAGGTCACCGTGACCTTGGTCGATGACCTCGACGGAGGTACGGCCGAAGAGACCG
>JBOHGX010000384.1:0-2200 GCA_050700255.1 Pseudonocardiaceae bacterium | reverse complement strand
ACTGGGCTACAAGGTCACCCTCGAGCCCGCCGCCTGACCACGGCTTCCCCCATCCCGGCTCCGCGACACAGTCACGCCAAGCCGGCGGTCCCGCTCGCCCGTCCCGACTGTATTTTCGGATCAGTGTGAGAACACTGTTACGCACTCACGAGTACCACCACGGGCGTAGCGGCACGTGTGAGTTGCCGGTGCTGTCCGGGCGCACCGCCAGTACCTGGTGCAGCTGGATATCGTTGCGCTCGAAGGACAGTCGAGAACCGGCCATGTACAGCCCCCACACTCGCGCGGTCGCCTCGCCGACCTCCGCCACGCACTCGTCCCAGTGCGCGACGAGATTGGCACACCACGCTTTCAGCGTCAGCGCGTAGTGCTCGCGCAGGTTCTCCACGTGGCGCACCTCCAAACCGGCGTCCTCCACCTCAGTGATGATCTTGCCTGCACCGGCAAGCTCCCCGTCGGGGAACACGTAGCGGTCGATAAACAGCTCGGTCTGAGCTGGGGTCCGGTTGTGCGGGTGGGTGATGCAGTGGTTGAGCAGCCGTCCCCCGGGGCGCAGCTTGGCCAGCAGCAGCCCGAAATAAGACGGGTAGAACTGCACCCCGACGTGCTCGGTGAGGCCGATCGAGCTCACCGCGTCGTAGTCGCGGCCAGGGGCGTCCCGGTAATCCAGGTGACGCACTTCGGCGATCTTGGTCAGGCCCTCCCGGACGATCGCCTGTTGGCCCCAACGGGCCTGTTGCGCAGACAGCGTGACGCCCAGTGCCCGGACCCCGCGGCGGGCGGCGTAGCGCACCATGCCGCCCCAGCCGCAGCCGACATCGAGCAGCCGCATACCGGCCTGCAGCCCCAGTTTGTCGGCAATCAGCTCGTGCTTACGCTCCTGCGCTTGCTCCAGACTCGCGTCTGGGTGATCGAAGACAGCGCAGGTGTAGGCCATCGACGAGCCGAGCACCAGTTGGTAGAAGCCGTTGGAGACGTCGTAGTGGTGGTGCACCGCCTCGGAATCGCGGTACCGGGAATGGGCCAATCCTTCAACGACTCGCCGCCACCGGGGCCGCGACTCCTGAGGCGGTGGCGGCACCGGATGCAGCACCTCCCAGCCCAGCGAGCGGACGATCAACGCCAGCTCTGCCATGGTCGGACGCCGGAAGTGCACCTCGTCTGCCATCAGCTGCATCGCCTGGTACGGGTCGCCCGGGTGCACTCCGGAAGCGCGCAGGTCGCCGGCGACGTACGCCCGCGCCATGCCGAGATCGCCCGGCGCGGTGAACAGGTAGGTGGCGCCGCGCGGAGTGGCCAGATGCACGCTGATCTCGGAGTCGGACGGACCGGTGACGCTACCGTCATAGGCGGTGAACCGGACTGGGAAGCGGCCATCGGTGAGCAGGTCCACGATCCCCGCCAGTGACAGCCGATCCGACGTTGGTGCGGCCATCGGACTAGAGCGCCGCAAGGTCGTCATCGATGTCGCACCGCCTTCGCGTAGAGGTCCGCCAGCCGCCGGTCCGGGTCGTAGCGCTCCTTGAGCGCCGCGTAATGCTCACCGCCGTAGCGAGCGTCGAACTCTTCCCGCGAGTAGAAGGAGTCCGAGTACAGCGATTTGTGCCCGCCCACGGCGTCAACCTGGCGCTCGACGGCCCGGTTGGTGTCGCTACCGGTTGCGCCACAGGCGATCGGCACCGTTGACCAGAACCCCACATTGACGTAGTTGCGGCCGCGTTGCAGGGGGTATAGCGGCCAGTCGCGGTCGCCGCGCAGCCGCAACGGGCACAGCCACACCGGCTTGATGTCGACGTGCTCGGCAAACCAGCGAAGGAACTCCGCGGTGCGCTCGATGGGAATCTCGACGTCTTGGATCACGCGTTCCCGGCGCGGCTGACCACGCCACACCACGATGCGGTTGGACAGGTCGAACCGCTGGTCCAGGGCGACCAGCTGCCAGTACACGTCGCTACGGCGCCACCGGGCTGGCCAGAGCCGCCGGATCACCGGGTGCTGGACACCGAAGGCCCCAGAGCACCAGAACCAGTCGGTGTCCCAGCGCCACAGGTAGTCGTGGGTGCGCAGGACGTCGCGATCGCGCTGCTGGATCGAGCGGTAGTAGATCTGCTGACCGGTGTAGTCGCTGGCCGCGCCTTCGTGGTCGGTACGCCGGCCCAACGTCAGGTAGGACTCGGTGGGGGAGAACATCACGCCGTCG
>JBOHGX010000383.1:0-4706 GCA_050700255.1 Pseudonocardiaceae bacterium | reverse complement strand
ACCGAGCAGCCCGTCGTGCTGCCGGCCCGGATCCCGAACCTGCTGGTCAACGGGAGCTCGGGGATCGCGGTCGGGATGGCGACGAACATCCCGCCGCACAACCTGCGCGAAGTCGGTGCGGGCGTGGTCTACCTGCTGGAGAACCCCGACGTCGACGACGAGACCCTGCTCGACGCGCTCGTTGAGCGGATCAAGGGCCCGGACTTCCCGACCAGGGGCCAGATCGTCGGCACTGACGGCATTGCCGACGCCTACCGGACCGGTCGTGGCTCGGTCCGGATGCGCGGCGTGGTGGAGGTCGAGGAGGACACCAAGGGCCGCGCCACCCTGGTGATCACCGAGCTGCCCTACCAGGTCAACCCGGACAACCTCGTCGAGTCGATCGCCGCCCTGTCCCGGGACGCCAAGCTCAGCGGGATCGCCGAGATCAACGACGAGTCCAGCGACCGCATCGGTATGCGGATCGTGATCACGCTCAAGCGCGACGCGGTCGCCAAGGTGGTGCTCAACAACCTCTACAAGCACACCCAGCTGCAGCACACCTTCGGCGTCAACATGCTGGCGATCGTTGAGGGTGTGCCGCGCACGCTGCGGCTGGATCAGATGATCCGGCACTACGTGCGCCACCAGCTCGACGTCATCGTCCGGCGGACCCGGTACCTGCTGCGCAAAGCCGAGGAACGCGCCCACCTGCTGCGGGGTCTGGTCAAGGCGCTGGACATGCTCGACGAGGTGATCGCGCTGATCCGCCGGTCCCCCACGGTGGACGACGCGCGCACCGGGCTGATGGAGCTGCTGGACGTCGAGGAGATCCAGGCGAACTACATCCTGGAGACCCAGCTGCGCCGGCTGGCGGCCATGGAACGGCAGAAGGTCATCGAAGACCTCGCCGAGCTCGAGCGGGAGATCGCCGACTACCTGGACATTCTCGACAAGCCCGAGCGGCAGCGCCGAATCGTCCGCGACGAGCTGGCCGAGATCGTCGAGAAGCACGGTGACGAGCGCCGCACCACGATCACCGGCTATGACGGGGACGTGTCGGCCGAAGACCTGATCGCCGTCGAGGACGTCGTGGTCACCATCACCCGCACCAGTTACGCCAAGCGCACCCGTACCGATCTGTACCGAGCGCAGAAGCGCGGCGGCAAGGGTGTCATGGGCGCGGGTCTGAAGACCGACGACATCGTGGCGCACTTCTTCGTCTGCTCCACGCACGACTGGATCCTGTTCTTCACCAACAAGGGCCGGGTGTACCGGGCAAAGGCCTACGAGCTGCCTGAAGCCAACCGCAACGCCCGCGGCCAGCACGTGGCGAACCTGCTCGCGTTCCAGCCGGATGAGCAGATCGCCCAGGTCATGCAGATCAAGGACTACACCGCGACGCCGTATCTTGTGCTGGCCACGCGCGACGGTCTGGTCAAGAAGAGCAAGCTGACTGATTTCGACTCCAACCGCGCCGGCGGGTTGATCGGGATCAACCTGCGCGACGACGACGAGCTGGTCGGAGCAGTGCTGTGCTCCGACGCCGACGACCTGCTGCTGGTGTCGGCACACGGTCAGTCGATCCGGTTCCACGCGACCGACGACGTCCTACGCCCGATGGGCCGGGCCACGTCCGGGGTGTTCGGAATGCGGTTCAACGACGGCGACGAACTACTGTCCCTTGCGGTGATCCACGCCGGGAGGTTCCTGCTGGTGGCGACCGCGGGTGGGTATGCCAAGCGGACTCCGATCGACGACTACCCGGCGCAGGGACGCGGCGGCAAAGGCGTGCTTACTCTCCAGTACGACCGCCGGCGTGGCAGGCTGGTCGGAGCTTTGATCGTGGACATCGACGACGAGCTGTACGCCATCACCTCCACGGGCGGGGTCATCCGGACCACCGCCAAGGAGGTGCGAAAGGCCGGCCGGCAGACCACGGGGGTGCGTTTGATGAACCTGGGTGAGGGGGCCACTCTGGTGGCTGTCGCACGCAACGCCGAAGAAGCCGACGACCCAGATGCCAGCGACGCAGACGCCGACGGTGCACCGACGAAGGGTGACTCGTGACGAGGCCTGAGAACGCCAAACCAACCGACGTGCAGCTACGGTCGGAGCAACCCGATGCTGCGGCCGAGCCGGCCGAGTCTGCTGAGAACAACTCAGCTCAGAGAAGGCCGTCAGGCAACGGCGCTACCCCGGTGAACGCGCCTCCGCTGCAGCGCCAGCGCAACGCACCCGAGGACATGGATCAGAAGACGGTGCGGCTGCCGACGGGGAAACCCGAGCAGTCCCGTGGCGCCGCCAGCAGCGCGGCGCCAGCGTCGCCGTCCACTGTGCGGATCGGGGGCTACACCCCGCCTGAACGGGTGGCTCCGGCCCAGCCGGCGGACGCCCGGGTGCGCCCGGCCCGAGTCCCGCGCCGGACGAGCCTGCAACTACAGCAGTTGGATCCGTGGTCGGTGCTCAAGATTTCGCTCGTGCTGTCGGTCGCCGGGTTCCTGGCATGGATGGTGGCCGTGGGAGTGCTGTACGGCGCGCTCGGTGGTATGGGCGTGTGGGATCAGCTCAACGGCACCTACTCCGACCTCACCTCGGTGAACAACCCCGAGGCGGGCACCGCGCTGATCAGCGGTGGGCGGGTGTTCGGGGTGGCCCTGGTGATCGGGCTGGTCAACATCGTGCTGATGACGGCGCTGGCCACCGTCGGGTCGCTCATCTACAACATCGCGACAGATCTTGTCGGCGGCATTGAGGTCACGCTGTCAGAACCGGACTGATGCACGGCGAGGCAGTTTGGGCCCCGATGAGACCGTGCGGTAGCCTCGCGTGGCGCCGGGGGCCTATAGCTCAGTCGGTTAGAGCGCATCCCTGATAAGGATGAGGTCGCTGGTTCAAGTCCAGCTAGGCCCACCCAAGAAGCACCATGTGGCAGGAGGAGATCCATCGTGAGGAAGCTTATCCCGCTCGTACTCGTCGCTCTGGTCGCTTTGCTGGTGGTGCGCCGCCAGCGTTCCGCGAAGGCGGAGGCCGACCTCTGGCGTGAGGCCACCACCCCGACCACCTGAGGCGCACCGGGTACCCGCCGCGTCCGGAGCCGGGGGACGTAGCTCAACTGGTAGAGCACCGCCTTTGCAAGGCGGGGGTTGAGGGTTCGAGTCCCTTCGTCTCCACGAAGTCGGCCACACACATAGACCCAGGTCAAATGGGGTAGTGACGCAGGTTGGGTCGTCAGCATCAGCGCGTCCCTTCCTTTGTCGTGCCCCTTGTGTGCCCCTTCCGTCGAGCTTGTTGGACGTTCTGGCTGATCGCATCGGCGATCTGCTTGTCACGACTCCGGCTGGCGTGCTGGTATATCAGCGCAGCTCGAATGGATGAGTGCCCCATGCGGGCCATCAGTTCCTTGGTGCTCGCACCCGTGGCCGCCGCAAGCGCGTTGCCGGTGTGGCGGAGGTCGTGAAAATGCACGTCTTCGTCCTCTACCTTGGCGTCCGTCAACGCCTTGGTCCACAGCCGGTGGAAGTTGCGGCGCCGCAACCGGCCGCCATTCGGCCCGATGAACACCAGACCGTCCGGTCCAACCTCAGAGAACCGGTCAAGATGGTCTCGTAGGTCGGCGAGGACCACATCGGGGATCGCGACTGAGCGCTTGCCGGCCTCGCTCTTCGGATCCTTGATAATCGTTCGGCCGTGCTTCAGCTCGGCTTGCGACCGGCGGACCCTCAGCTCACCGACCTCAACGTCTACGTCCCGCCGCCGCAATGCGGCAAACTCCCCGAACCGCAGGCTGGTGAGCGCACCGAGCAACACCAGTAGCCGATAACGAGGCTGAATCGCGTCCGCCACCGCGAACACTTGCTCGATCGTCAGCGTCGGCCGTTCATCCGCCTTGTCCTGCCCAGCGCCTTTGATCCGACACGGGTTCCGGCGGATGAACAAGTCGTCAACCGCCGTGTTGAACATGGAGTGCACCATCCGGTACGCCTTCCCGATGGTGGCTGCGCCTACGCCGGCATCTTGCAGCGTCTTCCGCCACTGCCGGATAACCGGCTCCTTGATCTCGGACAGCGCCCGCCCACCCAGGTACGGCTCGATGTAGTTACGCAGAATCCCCTCGTACCGCTCAGCGGTTGTCTCGGCCAGGTCGCGTTCCTTCATCCAGATCGCGGCGAAAGCGCCGAAGGTAACCTTGCCCGCGTCCGGGTCGATCCACTCGTCCCGGTTGATCTCCGTTCGCTTGTCGGCTAACCAATTCGACCCGTTCCCCTTGCGCTCGAACGTGTGCGGTGCTGGCCGGAGTGTGCCGTCCGGACCTGGATACCGTGCCTGCCACCGACCCGAGGGCAATTGACGAATCCTTCCCCAGTCTCGTTTGCCAGGCATCAGGCCGCCCTCCGAGCGCCCGACGAGCGCCTCCGCTCGACCCGGCCTGCGGCGATGAACGAGTCAAGATCCGCCTTAGCCAGCCGCACGTGCCGTCCGAGTCGGTGGAACGCGATACGCCGCTCTTCGATCAATCGGCGCACGAACCGGTCCGTGGTGTTCAAGTACTGCGCCGCCTCCGGCACGGTCAGGTACACCGTCTCAGGGACGCTGAGGTGCTTCGCCACGGTCCTTCTTCTCCTCTCAGGCGGCGTGATCGAGAGTTGCCGAATAATTGCCGGGCGGCTCGTCGACTGCGAGTTGGGCGGCGGCGTATTCGGCTTTCCATCGCTGTCGTTCGGCGA
>JBOHGX010000382.1:0-2041 GCA_050700255.1 Pseudonocardiaceae bacterium | reverse complement strand
TGGCGAGCAGCCGCAGTAGTTGGGCTTCCTGGTCGAGCTCGGCAAGCACATATCGAGCGGCGATGGTCAGTTCGGTGTGCAGATCTCCGAGGTCGGCGAACAGCCGGCGAATGTCGCGGAGGGCGGCGAGCCGGCTCAGCTGACGTTCGACTCCGGCGGTCAGGAGTGCTTCCTTGGACGGAAAATGGTGGTAGATGCCGCCGGCGCCGGGGCTGAGCCCGGCAGCTTGTTCGATCCGGGTGATGCTGGTACCGCGGTAGCCGTGCTCGCTGAACAGCTCCATCGCCGCATCGATGATGCGATCCCGAGTCGCCACCGTCACAGTTGACAGATCGCCCATGGCACCAAAGTATGTACTTAGGCATATTAAGCGTCAACTCCAGGAGCGGCGATGACCGCGTATGGTCGAACTCGGCTGAGCCGCACGGTCCCCCTGGTCGGCCTGGCTGGCCGGACCGCCGGTGAGGCAGTGGTCGCCGCCCTGCGCAAGCGGTTGACCGGCGAGGACAGCGCCGCGTTCCACGAGCGGACGAGTCAGCGCTACGCGGCCATGCTCGGCCACTCGAAGGGGGTGCTGATGAAGGCCGGCCAAGTGCTGTCCTTCGTCGCGCTCGGGACACTGGTCCCCCCGGAGCGCCAGCGCGTCTACCAGGCGGCGATGGCCCGCCTCCAGGCCGACGCCCCGCCGATGGCCCCCGAACTGGCCACGGCGGTGGTGGAGGCTGAGCTGGGCGCGCCCCCGGAGGAGATCTTCGCGGAGTTCGACCCGTATGCCTTCGCGGCGGCGTCGATCGGGCAGGTCCACGCGGCACGTCTGGCCGACGGGCGGCGGGTGGCGGTCAAGGTGCAGTATCCCGGAGTCGATCAGGCCATCCGAGCGGATCTGGACAACACCGAGCTGCTGGCCACCTTCCTGCAGCTGGTCGGGGCGATAGTGCCCGGCTCCAATCGGCTCGATGTGCGCGCGGTGGCCCGGGAAGTAGCGGCCCGGATCGGCGAAGAGATCGACTACCGCATCGAGGCTACCCACCAGACCGACTTCGCTGACGCGTACCGAGATCATCCGGCCATCCGCATCCCCGAGGTGGTGCCGCAGCTGTCGACCCGCCGGGTGCTCACCATGGATCTCGTGGATGGCATGCGCTGGTCGCAGGCGGTGGCGGCGGATCAACAGTTGCGGGACCGGTGGGGCGAGGTGATCTACCGGTTCGCCCTGGGCAGCCTGCGAATGGTGCGCATGTTCCACGCCGATCCCCATCCGGGCAACTACCTGTTCCACGATGACGGTGCGGTAACGTTCTTGGATTTCGGTTGCGTCAACCGGTTCTCCGCAGAACAGGTCGCGCTGATGCGACGGGTCGTCGCCGCCGCGGTCGCCGACGACGCTGCAGCCTTGTGGGACACCTTCGTCGAGATCGGCTTCCTGACCGCCTCCGACGCACCCACGCCGACGGAACTGCTCGAATGGTACCGCGACAAGCTGCAGCCACTGGTGGGCGAGCAACCATTCACCTACACGCCGGAGTACGCCGCGTCCGTGGTGCAGGGCTACTTCGCCCGGCGAGGCGCAGCCGGGTCGGTGATTCGCCGCATCGAGCTTCCCCGCGAGTACGTGTTCCTCACCCGTATCGACCTCGGACTCACCGCCTTGCTGGCCGAACTGGAAGCCACCGGCCCGTGGGCGGCGATCCGCAGCGAATGGGACGAAAACGGGCCTCCCGCCACCGAGATCGGCGAGCTCGACGTCGAACATTGGGCGCGGCGGGGGCTCAGACCGTGCTGATACCCACGGTTGATCCGTACCCGGCCTATCGGGCACTGCGCGAACAGCACCCGGTGTGTTGGGACGGCGAGTGGGATGCGTTCCTGGTCAGCTCCTACGCCGAGGCGAGCGTCGTGCTGCGCGGCCCGGGGTGGAGCAGCGACCCGAACCGCAACCCCGCACTGGCCGCACGGCTCGATCGGGGCGAGCCCGGAACCCAAGCGCTGGGCAGGACCCTGCTGATGATGGACCCGCCCGAGCACACCCGGCTGCGGCGGC
>JBOHGX010000381.1:0-40976 GCA_050700255.1 Pseudonocardiaceae bacterium | reverse complement strand
GCAGCCGGTCAGCCAACGGGCGTGATCTCCGACGCCGGCATCAGACCGTGGCCCGACCACGTCAGATTCGCCGCGCTACCGATCAAAGTGATCCGCGTCTCGGCGGTCCGAGGCTCGCCTCACTGGTAGTCATGGAGCTCGCCCGGCAGCTGACCTGGTCGGAAGAACGGGGCCGGCTTTATCACTACCGCACCAAGGACAAGCTCAAGGTCGACGCGGTGATCGAGACACCCGACGGAAGAGTAATAGGGGTCGAGGTGAAATCCGGCGCGACGGTACACACAGGAAACCTCGCCGGGCTACGGAACTTGGCGAGTCTCCTCGGTGACCGCTTCGTCGCCGGTTACGTGCTCTACACCGGTCAACAGACCCTGCCATTCGGCGAGAAGCTCAGAGCGGTACCCATGGACGCACTCTGGTGCCTCACACCCTGACGCCGATCAGGAACGCGGAGGCGACGGTGCGCTTGGGATCTGGCCTTAGCGCCGTGAACTCGACGTGGCCGACATATCCGCGACGGTAAATGTCGGTGGTGTCGAGTTCATGACACGCACAATCGCTACGGCAGGTAAGTGCGCAGGCCATTAAGTGGGAAGAGTCACGCAGGGGACTGTGGCTCACGAGCACGTAGCGGCCGCTGATACCACCAGGTGTGACCCCACGGTTTGTAGCTGGACAGCGCCGTCGCGGTCCACAGCAGCAGCGAGAATGCAATGAAACACACCCAAAGCCGAACGTCGGTACCAGCGAGGTCGACCGCGGGATTGGCGCGGGTGCCAGCGACTGCCTCGCGCACCCAGAAGCTTTCCTGCACGGCGGCGAACAGCGGGATACTCAGCGCAATTACGAACTTAGCCAACACCCACCAATACCGCACCAGCCCCCATTTGGTACCCAGCGACATCACGAGCCCGGTGATCAGCGCGAGCAGCACCAGCGGGATCACGATCGCCAGATCGAAGATGTGCATGATTTCGTAGGCGTGGTGTCGCAGCAACAGATCTGAGGTACTCGCGCCGACGATCGCCAGCACCAGCATTGCCATCGCCGCGCCCAACCAACCGACAGAGAACCCGACGTGCAGGGTCAGCCACAGCTTTCGGCTGCGGGGACGCAGCCGGCCGAATCGAGGGCGCAGGAATGCCAGCACCGCTGCCGAGCTGGCCAGACCGAGTAACGCGGGCGGTGCAGGCACGCTGAACACGATGAACACCGGGATCATCCACCAGGACACCCACAGCGCCACCCGCCGCACTCCCGCCGGCTGTGCTGGCAATCGGACGGCCAGCAACACATTGCCGAGTGCAGCCACGCACGCAACCACCGCAAAAACCGTGTGCACCGACCCGCCGCCGAACAGCAGGACTACGCACAGCAGTGCCACGGCGCTCTGGACGTAGAGCGCCAAGCGTGCCTTGCGTAGCGGCGGCGTACCCGTCTCGGGCCGCTGCCCCGGCGCCAGGATCCTCGTCATGCTCAGGATGGTTGATGTCGCGGGCGGGGTAGGGCATCGGGGAGATCCCTGATTGGCCCCGAGATGTGCGAGTGCCCGGCCCGACGACTACCTCATCAAGCGACGGTGAGTGCGGCGCCGACCAGGATGAGGCGCAGGGTGCGTTCGGTGGCGTCAGTGAGGTACTCGGCGCCGTGCTGGAGGGCGTGTTCGAGGTCGACAGGGGCCGGCAGGATGCCGGCGTAGGCGTCGATGCCGGCGTCGTAGTTGACTCTGGCGGCGGCTCCGATGGTGCCGGCCAAAGCGATGACGGGCTTGCCGTAGCGCTTGGCTCGGCGGGCGACCTCGGCCGGGATCTTGCCGCGGGGGGTTCGGTCGTCGATCGCGCCTTCGGCGGTGATGACCAGGTCGGCGGTGGCGAGGGCGGCGTCGAGGTCGACGTGGTCGAACATAACCTCGAACCGGGGCAGTAGGCGGGCGCCCAGCCCGGCAGCCAGGCCGGCACCGAGCCCGCCGGAGGCGCCGGAGCCCGCAACGGTGCGAAGGTCCAGACCGGTGTCGCGTTCGAGGATCTTGGCCCACTGATCCATCGCTTCGGACAAGGTGTCGACCTGCTCGGGTGTGGCGCCTTTCTGGGGGCCGAAAACCCGGGCGACGCCCCGCGGACCGCAGAGCACGTTGTGCGGGTTCACCGCCACGAGCAGCTCGACATCGGGCAGGCGCGGATCGAGGCCGGTCAGGTCAAGGGAGTCGACCTCGGCGAGCGCGGTTCCGCCGTATCCGACGTCGTCGCCGAGTGCGGTGCGAACCCGGGCACCCAGCGCCTGCAGTGCCCCGGCACCACCGTCGCAGGTGCCGGAGTCACCGCAGCCGACGAGGATCCGCTCGGCGCCGGCCTCGACCGCGGCCATGATCAGTTCACCGACCCCGTAGCTGGTGGTGGCGCCGGGGTTGCGCAGTGATCGGGGGACCAGCCGCAGGCCGGCCGCGGCCGCCATCTCCACCACTACGGTGCGCGGACCAGTGCCACCCAGGACGGCGATGTGCGCCGGCACGGGATCTCCGACCGGGCCCGTGACGGTGACCGGGATGAGCTGCCCATGGGTGGCGGCGGCCAGGGTGGCGGCGGAGCCCTCGCCACCATCGACCAGCGGCAGGCTTCGGACGTCCGCGGCGGGCACGACGCGGCGGACACCGGCGGCGATGGCGTCGGCGACCAGCTCGGCGGACAGGCTCTCCTTGAACCCGCTGGGCGCGACGACGAAGCGGCGCAGTGAGATGGCCATGACGTACCTCCAGGTCGTTCGGGTGAATGCGGATCAGGCGTGCGGGCTCACTGCAGCGGCAGCCCCAGATGCGGCCAGACGAACAGCGAGCAGCCCAGGACGAGGGCGGCAGTCAGCGGCGCCAACCACGCCGAGAGCCGCAGCAGGTCACCGGCGTCATAGGTCGTCACATCGTCGATGCGGGCGAACATGGCCACCGGTTTGGCCGAGGAGGTCAGGGTGTGGCAGAAGCCTGCGGCAGCGGTCGAGGCGAAGGCTACGGCAACCGGGTTCAATCCGAGTGCGATCGCCGCCGGTATGACCAGCGGGACCAGCACCGAGGACCGTGCGGTGCGGGATTGGATGACCAGGTGCGCCGCCACGCTGGCCACGACGACTACGGCGAGGAACAGCCACGGCGGGCCGCTGCCCAGTGGGCCGAACACCGCACCGGCCAGCCAGCCGGCCGCGCCCGAGGTGATCAGCGCCGCGGCAAGCGCCGCGGTCGCGGCCATGAACAGCAGCAGTGACCACGGCACACCCTTGAGGGCGTCCCCGAGAGTGACCACGCCTACGCGTGGCGCGGACAGGATCAGCGCACCGGCCAGCGCCACCAGCGCAGGGTCCAGGCCGTGCAGCGACGCTGTGCACCAGGCGAGCATCACTGCGGCGAGCACCAGCGCGGCGCTGCGCTGCGCGGCGGACAGCCGACCGGTGACCGGTGTATCCACCTGCTCGGCGATGGCCGCCACTGGTACCCGCAGCGCAACCCGCCGATCCTCGGGGCGCGTGAACAGCGCCAGCACCAGCTCGGCTGCGATGTGCGCGGACACCACGGCCAGCGGCACCCCGAGGAGCAGCCACTGGCCGAAAGTCACGCTCATCCCGGTCGACGCGGCCAGGATCTGATTCGTCACCAGGTGAGCGCCGGCGCCGATCAGCGTCGCCACCGCCGACAGCAGGATGACCGTCGGGAACAGCACCGCCAACGCACGCACGACCCGGGGGCGGTCACTCAGTACCCGGGCCAGCGCCACGAACACCGGCACAGCCAGTGCCGCGCGTCCAGATGTCGCCGGCATCGCGAACGCCGTTGCCACCAATGCCGCGGTAACCAGGTGCGCCAGCTGCCGCATCGACCTGGCCCTGGCGACCAGCCGGGTTGCCACCCGAGTGGTCAGCCCGGTACCGCTCACGCCCGCGGCGAGCACGAACGCCGCGATCAGCAGCCAGATCGTGGAGCCGGCGAGCGTCCCGAAGAAGACGGTGTCATTCAGGACTCCGGCGATCACCAGCACCACGGCGGCGCCCAATGCCACCAGCGTCTCGTCCAGCCGAGTGCCGACCCACAACAGCAGCGCGGACACGAACACGACCACCGTGATCTGCGCCGGCGCCGGCAGGCCGGCCGCCCATGCACCGAACCCGGCCACCGACACGACCGCCAGCCCGATGACGAGCCGTCCCAGGCGCAGCCCCGCCGACCGCTCCACAGTGGGCGATTCGCAGCGGCTCACGGTGGTTGATCCGCGCCTCGGCATGACATATTTCCTTCGTGAAATACGCTATTGGCCAATCATCAACCATGACGTTACTCATCATTCATCTCAGATATAGCGCATGTACTGGCGCATATCGTGGCCTTAAGACTCCGTTAACGTCTGCACTGACGTCTATCATGCATTTAAGACTCCCTTAACGAAGTGCAGTGCAGCCGACGCGGCTATCGCGCCTCGGGGGCTCCGAGGTCGGCGATCACACGGGCGCCACCGACCGGAGAATTCTCGACGACCACCCGGCCGCCGGAGGCTTCCGCGGTCCGGCGGACGATGTCCATCCCGAGTCCGGTGGAGCCGGCGCCGCTGGTTCCCCGATGCAGCACGGTCGATGCGTTGGGGAAGCCCTCGCCGTGGTCGGCGACGATGAGCGAGGCGCCGCCGTGCCCGTTGTCGGACTTCACGATCAGCACGTCGAAGGGCACCCCTTCGGCGGTATGGGCGAACACGTTCTCCAGCAGGGCGTCGACCGCGGCGGCCAGGTCACTCGCCGCGACCTTGACCGGTACCGGTTCGCGCGGCACATTGACCCTCATCCTTCGATGTTGATCTTCCGCGAGCACCGACCAGAACTCGGTTCGTTCGCGGACCACCGCCGCCGCGTCGCAAGATGCCCCGAGACCCTCGCGCATCGGCCGGCGAGCCTCCTGGATGACGTGCCCCAGTTCTCGACTCACCGAGTCGATGCCGGTCGTCATCGTATTGCGCTCGTCGGGGTCGGTCAGCTGCTCAGCCTCGAGCCGGACTGCGGCGATCGGGGTCCGGAGCCGGTGGGAGACGTCAGCGACCGACTCACGCTCGGCGGCGAGCAGTTCGCGGATGCGCCCGGCCAACCGGTTCAGCGCCTGCCCGACGTCACGCAGCTCGGGTGGTCCGGCGATGTCGGCGCGGGCATCCAATCGGCCGGCTTCGAGCTCCTCGGCGGTGTGCGCCAGGGAGTTCACCGGCCGGAGCAGCCGGTGGGCAAGCCGGTTGGCCACCAGGATGGCCAGCACGAGCAGCCCGATCCCGAGGGCAGCGATGACCGCCCATGAGATCAACACCTCCCGGTTCACCACACCACTATCGATGATCACTCGGATCACCGCGATGTGGCTCGGGTCTGGCAGTGCGTTCTCCGGGTCTCCCGGTTTGGCTCCGCGGGCTACCGGGACGAGGATTTCCGCGCCCTGTTCGGTGTCGTTGCTGATCGCCTGACCGGTCGAACGGGCCCGCTCTACGTCCTCGGTCACGGTCCGGTCCGGTCCGATCGCGTCACCATCGGCGAACAGCACGGTGGTCCGGCGACCATCCCCGCTCTCGTTGAGGATGCCCACGAAAGTGACCAGGTCGGCCCGCTCGCGGAATGACACAACCGTCTCGGTAGCGTGCACCTCCAGGCCGGCCGCCGCGAGCGCGTCTTCGAACGCGAAACGCTGGATCAGCACCGCCATCGGCACCAAGAGCGCGATCAGGATCATCGAAGCGACCATGACGACCATGACGACGAGCTGGCGGCGCATGTCAGGGCGCTAACAGCTTGATCCCGACACCGCGAACGGTGTGCAGGTACCGCGGTGCCTCGGCGGGTTCACCGAGCTTGCGACGCAGCCAGGACAGGTGCACGTCGACGGTCTTGTCCGCTACACCGTAGGGCTGGCTCCACACTTCCGCGAGCAGTTCCCGGCGGGTCACCACCTGACCGGCCCGGGCAGCCAGGTAGGCCAACAGATCGAACTCGCGTGGCCGAAGATCCAGCAGCTCGTCGGCCAGCCGCGCTTCCCTTGCCCCGGTATCGACCACCAGGTCCCCCACCCGCAGCGGCGCCGGCGGTTCAAGAACCCCGCTACGTCGCAGCACGGCGCGGATCCGGGCCTCCAGCTGTGCGCCGCTGAACGGCTTGACCATGTAGTCGTCGGCGCCGGCGTCGAGCGCGAGCACCACGGCCGAATCCTCGTCCCGGGCGGTCACCACGATCACAGGGACCCGGCTGACTGCGCGGATCATCCGCAGCGCATCAACGCCGTCGATGTCGGGCAGCCCGAGATCAAGCAGCACGATGTCCGGGCCGCCGGACCCGACCGCCAGCTGCACCCCGCCCATCCCGGTCCCCGCCGAGCACACCGCGTAGTCACGCTCGGCCAGGGCGCGACACAGCGCCGACCGAATCGCGGGATCGTCCTCGACGATCAGCGCCAGTGGCATGGCCGAAACGGTACCCCCGCCGCGGCGATTCCTGACCCCATTGTGGACCGTCTGACCACGCATTTAGATTCCCGTTAACGCTGCTTTAGCAATGCGCGCACCGAACACGACCCACACTGGACCGGTGCGCCAACGCATCATCTCGGTAGTCACCTGGATCGCGGTAACCATCCTGGCCACCGGCGTCGGCTTCGTCGCGATCAGTACCGTCGGAGACGTGCTGCGCGGCTCGGGCCCGCTCGGTGAGGACTTCAGCATCGCCCAGCACCGCCCCGACGTATCGCCTGAGCCGGTGCCGCCCCGGCAAAGCACCTACCGCCACCAGTTGGCCACGCTCACCGTGCGGTGCATCGGGCGTACCGCAAGGGTGCTCGATTGGCAGCCGACGCCTGGTGTGACCGTCGTCAGCACCGACCTGGGCCCGGACGAGGACATCCACCTCGACCTCGATACCGACGGGACGGTCATCCGCCTCGAGGTTTACTGCAACCGCGGCGAGCCCCGGCTGGTCATCGAATCCCGCTCATGAGCGGACAGCGGGGCGTCGGGTCCGGTCAGTCAGTGCGGTCCGGTCGCTCCCGGGACAGCCGGGATCCGAGCTCGTCGACCACCACCAGGTCGCGGCGAATCGAACCGCCGCGATACGCCGACCGGCCGATCAGCTGCGAGATGACCGGCGCGGTGAGCACCTGGAACAGGGCGACCAGCCCCAGGGTGGCGGCGTCCTCGACGTCCAGCCGCAAGGTGGTGCCGAGCAGGATCAGCAGCAGGCCCAGAGTCTGCGGCTTGGTGGCTGCCTGCAGCCGCGAGGGCAGGTCGGGAAAGCGCAGCAGCCCGAGCGCGCCGAGCAGGCAGGACGACGCACCGGCGATCAGGAGGACAGCGCAGAGCAGGTTCACCGGTGCCGTTCCCAACGCTGCACGAGCCGGGCGGCGGTGGCCGACCCGACAAAGCCGAGTAGTGCCACCGCGGCCAGCAGCGGGATGTTCGAGCCGTCCCGGTAGATCGCCATGTACACCGCCGTCGAGGCGACAACGAGGATCACAAAGACATCCACCGCCGCGATGCGGTCCATTAGGGTGGTGGGCCCGAGCAGCAGCCTAGCCAACGTCAACGCACCCGCCATGCACAGCATCACCACCGCGATGAGCACGCTGACCGCGGCCAGCGACCCCGAGCATGGGGATGTCCACCTCGAAGATCGCCGTCGAGAGCACCGGCACACCGAACAGTGCCGGGCCCAGCGCGGTGAGCACCGCGATCGTCAGGCCGAACCCGTGCCATAGCGCGAGATGGTAGCCATCGCCCGGCGGGTATGCGGCGGCGTAGGACGCACCCAGCGCGTCCATGACCGGGTAGGTCAGACCCAGCGCCAGACCGGCCAGCGCAGGGATCCAGGCCGGCGCCGTCAACCCGATCTCTGGCCGCTGCGGCGCCGCCGGCTCGACGCCTGGCTTGCGGGCGAACGCACCCCACAGGAACCGCGCGCTGTACGCCGCGGTCAGCACCGACCCGGTCAGTAGACCCAGCGCGATCGACCAGCCACGCAAGTCCCCGTCATGCAGAAAGGCCTCGAACGCCGCTTCCTTGCCGAGGAAGCCCAGCAGCGGCGGCAACCCGGCCATCGACGCCGCGGCCAGCGTGGAGATCAGCGCCAGCCCAGGCAACGCCCGCCCCACCCCGGAGAGGTCCCGGAGGTCCCGGCTGCCGGCGCGCTTGTCCAGGATCCCCACCACCAGGAACAGCGGCGCCTTGAACAGGCCGTGCGCGAGCAGCATGGTGATTCCGGCCAACGCGGCGGTCTGCCCGCCGGCGCCGAGCAGCACTATCAGGAACCCGAGCTGGCTGACGGTGCCGAACGCGAGCAGCCGCTTGAGGTCGGTCTCGTGCAGCGCGCGCCAGCCGCCGACCAGCATCGTGCCGAGCCCGGCGACGATCACCGGCACCCACCACACCGGTTGCGCGGCGAAAGCCGGCGCCAGCCGCGCCACGAGATAAACCCCGGCTTCACCATCGACGCCGCGTGCAGGTAGGCGCTGACCGGCGTCGGCGCCACCATCGCGGCCGGTAACCACGGGTGAAACGGTAGCTGCGCGGACTTGGTGAACGCACCGAGCAGGATCAGCACCAGCGCGGCCGTCACCATCGGCCCAGCCGGTGGGTCCGCCACGATCTCCGAGATCTGGTAGGTGCCCGCCGCCTCACCGAGCAGCACGAAGCCGAGCAGCATCGCCAGCCCGCCGAACACGGTCACCAGCAGCGCCTGCACCACAGCGCGCCGGCTCTCCCGGCTCTCCCCACTCTGCCCGATCAGCAGGAACGACGCGATCGAGGTGATCTCCCAGAACACGTACAGGATGAGCAGGTTGTCGGCGAGCACCAGCGCATCGCCCCGGCGAACGCCAGCAGCAGCGCCGCCGAGCGGGTCGCCTCGCTACCGGAATGGGCTTCTCCCGACCCGAAATACCAGGCGCTGTAGGCCAGGATCAACGCGCCGAGGCCGGAGACCAGCACGACCATCACCAGCGCCAGCGCGTCCAGCCGGAAGCTCAGCGCCAAGCCCAGCTCCGGTGCCGACTCGGTGGTCCGGGAGACCTCGCCGCCCAGCGCCTCGGGAGCGTGCCCGAACGCCCAGACCAGCGTGACGGCCGGCAGCACTGCCGCCGTGAGGAACGCCGTCCGATGGCTGCGCGCCGACAGCAACGGAAGCAGGCATGCGATGACGAGGTGAGCAGCGACGAGCGCGAGCAAGCGGCACCTCCTGGTTCTGCGGTGGCATACCCCCGTGGAGCCGGGCTCAGACCACGGCGCCGTCGCTGCGCCGGATCGAAGCAGGCTTGCGCTTGGGCGCGGGTGGCGGTGCGCTGCGGTGGGATTCCAGCTCCACCGCGAGTGGGGCCGCGACGCTCACCGTCGAGCAGGTACCGACCACACCGTATAGTCGATGATGGTGAGAACCGCGGCGAGGAACACCCCGTCGATCGGCTTGCCGAGCCAGGCCAGCACCCCCGTGACCAGCGCGACGTCCGCGAACAGCGCTGCGACGGCACCGGCGCCGAACGTCCAGCGAAACCGCGCGACGAGGTAGGCCAGCTGCGCGGCTAGCGCCATCCCACATGAACGGCAGCCCACCGGCAAACAGGGTCGTGACAGCGGTATCGGCTATCGCCGGCAGCGCCGCCTGGTGTGCCCGGCTGACCGCGCCGTGCACCCCCTCCCGTCGACCAGCGCCGCCTCGGCCAGCGAGGCGGTAGGCACCACCACCTGTCCGATGCCAACCTGGCGTGCCGCGAGCACGGCAGGCGGCACTCCGCGTACCGGACGCAGCCGGCCGTCCAGGGCCAGCTCCCCGAGCAACACCAGCCCGCGCAGCCGCTCAGCCGGATCCGGCGGCCAGCAACGCACAAGCCAAAGCGACACCAACGACGGCCCCCGATGATTCGCGAGAGCCACGAGTGTCCCATCGGCCGCGGCATCAACGCCGCGATGGCCACCGACCGCGAATACTTCGCAGCCGATCAGTTCTATCGTGCAGTGGGCGCAGGACGGTACTAACCTGGTGCGGCAGGTCAGGTTGCGGACCATCCGCTTCGCGCGGGACTTCAGCCGGCGGATCTGTTTGGTTGTGGTCGCTTTATTTGGTTGGGTAGGGATCGATTTTCAGGTGGCATCAAACCGCGGCATTGTCCTGGTCTCGGGATGAGCCTGGCGGTGCCCGCTTATTGGCCAGGCAGTGCCCGGCATGGAGGCGACGTGAGCCTGATCTGCTGCTCTCGCGTGGAACGTGGGAAGGCGTGGCCAGACACTGTTGCCCTGGTCAGGGTAGCGAGAGGGAGTGTCTCAAGCGGTGGAAACCGTAAGGGATTGAGTACCGTTGCGGGGTGCGCTGACGGACCGGCTCGTAGTAGCGAGGAAGTCCCTGTAATAGGGACGGAGTGAAGGGACCGGGTCATTCGTGGCTGTACCGGCCAGGTTTCCTCGAAGGAGCCGTCCGGAACCGGTGCCAAACCGGTGACGTGACCATGGAAAATGATTACGTCCTCACCCCCGACCGCGAGAGGCTGAGGGGCCCGCGTTGGCCGACGGCGATCGTGCTGATCTGCTACGCGGCGCTGGCGTTATTCCTCACCTGGTCGTGGTGGACACCGCTAGGGATGCGGATCACCGCAATCAACAGTCACGACATGACGCTGTTCTCCTGGCTGCTCAACTGGACGCCGCACTCGCTGTTCAACGGCCACTTCCCGCTGTTCAGCGACAAGTTGAACGCGCCGACCGGTATCAACCTCATGTGGAACAACGGCATGGCCCTACCCGGCCTGCTGTTCGCGCCGGTCACTGGGCTGTTCGGCGGGCTAGCCACGGTCACCGTGCTTACCACGCTTGGGCTAGCCGGCTCGGCCGCGAGCGCGTACTGGTGCCTGCGGTCCGTGTCGGTGCAGGTGCTGCCGGCCGCGCTGGGCGGCGTGCTCTTCGGCTTCTCCCCCGCGATGATGGCCCAGGCACTTGGTCATCCCAACCTGGTCTTCAACGTGCTCGCGCCGGTGCTAATTCTACTCGCCATGCGCATCATGATCAGCGAGAATCCGCCGCTGAAGCTGGCCGTGCTCCTCGGCGTGACCGCGGGCGCGCAGGTGTTAATCGGCGAGGAGGTGCTATTCGACACCGGGGTGGTAGTCGTGCTGTTCCTGCTCGTGCTCGCGATCAGTTACCCAAGGTTGGCGTTGCGCAGGGCCCGCTTGTTCGCCGGTAGGGCGTTGGTCGCGCTCGGCGCCTTCCTGCTGATCGCCGGGGCACCGCTCGGTTACCAGCTGCTGGGCCCGCTACAACAGGAGGGCAGCCCGTTTATCACCGCGTACTACTCGGCCGACCTGGCCGGCTACGTGGTGCCGACGCAGCTGCAGGTTTTCGCCTGGGACTCGGCCATCGAGCAGACGAAAAGCTTCGCCGGTGGGCTGGAGGAGCACACCGCCTACCTGGGCTGGCCGCTGATCGTGCTGTGCCTGCTGGTACTGGTGCTGCGCTGGCGCAACGCCAGGGTGCGCATCCCACTGCAGGTGGCACTGGTGGTGGCCGTGCTGGCGTTGGGCGAGGAACTCACCATCCTCGGCGAGAAGCCGGGCGTCTCCCTGCCGTGGAAACTGATCACCGAGCTGCCCGGGTTCGAGCACGTCATCACGACCCGGTTCGCCCTGTTCACCGCCGGGTTGATCGGTGCAGCGCTGGCCTTCGCACTGGACGACGCGTTCGATCATCCGGCCGTGGTCCGAGTGGCTGGGCTGGCCGCGGTGACGATCGCCTTCATCCCGCTGATCCCCGCCCCGCTGCCGGGTAGGGACGCGCCGCGGGTCCCGGCGTTCTTCGCCAACCGAGCGACCGAGGACCTGGCCTGTCCCGGCGGCAGCGCGCTGATCCTGCCGTTCCCGCGGGCGGAATCCACCGACGCGATGCTCTGGCAGCAGGCGGCCGGGATGTCGTTCGCGATGCCCGGCGGCTACTTCATCGGTCCCGGCTCGGACAGGCACGCCTATGTGGGCGGCGAACCGAGCAAGACGGGTTCGCTGTTTCACGACATCATGGCCGACGGCCAGCCGCGTCCGGTGACCTCTGAGATGCGCAGTGACTTCGTCGCCGACCTGAACCGGTGGAAGACCTGCACAGTCGTGCTCGGTCCGGCACGGAACTTCGACGTGCTGCGCAGGCAGACCACCGAGCTGATCGGCAAGGAGCCCGAGTCAGTGGACGGCGTGCTGCTCTGGCGCGATCTGTCCGGCGTGCCGCCCAAGTGAGGGCTGGGCACCCCGTCAGTGAACGACCCGAGCATCGTCATCGGACACGGCCCAACAACCGTGTCCGCCGCTCGGACGCCCGCACCGCCACCTCAACAGCCGGTCTCCAGAGTGGAATAGCAGTTCAACCCCCTGAGAACCGGCGGACGAGCGGCGTGCAACAACCCGGCCCCATACTCGGCGGGACGCCGGAGGTCCACCGCGTGCCGATGATTCTCGTGGGGATACTAGATTCACTGCGCGGTCCAGCCGGCGCAGAACGGGCAGATTCGACTGGGTATCCACGACGGGACCCGCCCCCGGGCTACCAGCCCCAAACAGCTGCGGTCGTCCGGCAAGCCTCACCGGCACCGCGTGTCCTGCACACAAGGCCAGGACCGTTTCGTGAAATACCCCGGGGCCGTCCGCGGCGGCTGAGCCGATCCGTCGGCCCCGGGTGCTGCAGCACCCCGTCCGTTGCAGTCTCGATGACGCCTGTGCCCGGCGCTGCTCCACGTCGAACAAGGCCCGCTGCGCCAGCCGCTGCGTAGAATCCCTGTGACCAGTACAGCCCGGCCACACCTCGCACCTACTGGACCGTGGTTTCGACCTCAGCTTTCTGGCGTTTCGCCTGTGGTCTCTGGCGTTTCGCCTGTGGTCTCTGGCGTTTTGCCTGTGGTCTCTGGCGTTTTGCTCGGCGGCGAGTCGGTAGAGCTCTTAAGGTCCTCTTTATGGCTTCTCTCAACCCTTTCCAGAATGTCTACCTCCGGCCCAGCTGGCTCGTAGCGAATACAGGCTACTCGGGGGTTTTCCATATCGCAGGCTTGACCTGGGCGGACAGGCACAGGCTTCTCTTTATCAGGAGCGCCGTCTGCATCAGAGATGATGCCTTCACCTGAGTCCACGACGACTTGGCCACGCCGTAAACCAAACCTGGCCTGCGTTACACGAAGCTGCCGGACACCTACGTCGATGACAAGTTCTCGTTGAGGCGCTGTCGAGGCTTGGCACCATACCGCTCCTTGTTCGTATCGAAATGTCGAACTTTGAGATGGATCGATGACGATTCTCGATTCAGGTCGGAGTTGGCAGGTGGTCGAGAAGTCCTGGAGGCGAAATTCCAGCACTCCACTATTGTTTGTTGATAAAGTTGCGCTTCTCGGAATATTGTCGCCGGCGCCCGCCATGCTGTCATTTACGAGGGCGACCGGACTTAGTACGGCTTTCACCGAGCCGACTGGTGCTTGTCCAGGACTACCGCAGCCCGAGACGATAAGTGCCGCCAAGACGAACCACTGCCACTGGCGTCGCATCTGCAGTCACCCCTTCACGTCCACGACGGCATCAATGATCTGTCTCACTGTAGTGTTCGAATTTCCCAAGCTGAGGAGGAATGAGAAAATGAGCATCTTATGTGCGAGGAACTCGCTCCACACGGCCACTGTCCGGCCTGACGGAACCTCTTCAGGCTGCCACTCGATGCCCGGCCGTTTCGCAACAACCTGATGAACTGAGGACCACAGGCCCCTTGCAAATGCACGGAGGTTGGACTCGCCCGTAGACGCGGGTCGCGGAGCGTAGGTTGTCGATCGCCGCGCCACGGAGAGTAGAGGAAGTCTGGTGTTTCTCCACCACGTCGGTATCGTCCGAACGATCACTCCGAGGACTAGGATGAACGCCAGGGCGCGCAGAGGGTAGATGGGGCGCACGAGATAACCTCCGATCTCCCTTAGGACAATACGGTCGAACACCTGATAAGCGGGTCCACTACTGGACGCTTGTAGCGTCAGCCGATGGAAGCGGGCGTCGTTGGCCAGAGGTAGATTCCCGGTCGCCTCAGCGCTTTTTTCCAACAAGCTGAGTATCTCCTGCTGAACTGCAACGCCGCGCACTTGATCAACTGCTGATACGTCTAGGAGGAGCGTTGGGGCAGATAGCTGGTCCAGTTCCAGCCCGTTTTCCTCGAGGATGCGAAATGATCGGAGCGAAAGCAAATCAAGGGCAGACAAACCGGCTAAGCTGGCGCCGTGTACGAATACGGCGCCATCGAGAATCAGGGGTCCTCGCGCCTGGGCACTGCGGAAGCTGGCGTATGAGGCAGACGCAAGACGAAAGGACGCGCCATGTTCGAAGCTAACAGAGTCGAACAATGCCTTCCCCTCGAACTCGGCTAATGTGAAGTTGGCCTGCTCTTGGAATGTCGCGCCGGTGAAATCAGCATCAGCGTGGAATGTATGCTGCCGAAAGATCGCTGGACCGGCGAATGTAGCCCGTCCCATCCTCAGTCCCTCAGTTGACGCACCAGCGAACGAGGTCATGGACCCAAACTGCACACGATCAAAGAAGGCCTCGGTCAAGAACTCCGTTTCCGCGAACGACACACCTCTCGAGAACTGGGCAGAGGTAAGGTCGATGGGTCCAAGCAAGCGTGCACCGTCTAGACTAGCGAAGTCAGAGAATTTAACCAGTCTCAGATCCGTCCGCCCGTGGATCTCACTCCTGCGCTCATGTGTCGAATCGAGGAGAAACGGGGCATCCAGCCGCGCACCCGTCAGAAGCAGAGCGTCCTTCAAGGTGGCGCCGGACAGATCAACGATCCCCTGAAACACTACATCAGTCGCGTCTATAGCGCCTGAGAATGTGCACCCTCGACATCGAAAGGGACGGGCCACCGTGCCAAGAGGGCGCAAGTCGAGTTCCCCCTCCACGACAATATCAACTTCGTTAACGCCCTGACCAGAGGCTAGCCTTGACACCAACTCGGAGGCCGACACCACCCGATGTAACGGCTGCAGCGTGAGTTGACAAGGCAGCAACGCAACCCCAACCATAAGCAGCGCGGCTAGCACGGAGACCATAGTTGAAAACCTTTCCCGCGGCCTTCCCGACACAGCCAGGCCAGCACACCACCTCAAACGGTACTCCTCAGCGCTTAGCCTGGATAAACGCCGAGGAGCGGAAGCGGCGCGGCAGCAGGTGTGTGAGGTGTCGCGGCGGAGGGCGACGCACTGTCAATAGGGGCGGTGTCAATCGCCAACATCATCCACATTGACGGCGACGGCCGGGTCGGCAGGCGCGCCGCCACTGTGACGATGACAGCGCCGGAATGTCAACTAGGCCTGGCGCAGCTCGCGCTGTCCCGGCGTCACGTCGCCCTCCGGTCCCGTAGGCCCATCGCACGCTCATGTCCTCGACCAGCGGGCCGTCCCGCCCTACCAGGTCAGCCCACCGTCCACGCCAGCCGCAACGTGCGATCCGCCCCTCTGCGGGTCACCATGCCCCGCTGCAGCGCCATCTCGATCGGCGCGGTCACCGCCCGCGGCAGCCGGAACCGCCGCCGCAACACCGGACCGGCACCGAGCACCCGTCCCGCACCGTGGCGGTGCTCTCCGGCGCTGCATTGGCCGCGCCCATGTCCTTCACCGGGCGCATCGCCACTCGCAGATCCACCCGCGGTCCAGCAGCGGTCCGGACAGCCGGCCCAGGTACCGCCTGCGGGCCGACGGGGCACAGGTGCAGTCCCGCTTGTCGGGCGAAGCGCAGGGGCACGGATGGCCACAAGCACAAGCAGGCACCGCGCTGGGTATCCACCACCCCGTCCCGGCGAGCCAACCAGGCCTCGCCATCCTCCAGTGGTGTGCGCAACGCCTCCAGCGACCGCGGCCCGAACTCTGCGACCTCGTCGAGGAACAGCACTCCATGGTGTCGCGGGGTGCGTTAATATACCTTGATCTTGCCTCGCTGGCAGCGCTGTCAGAGTCCTGTTGAGCAGTCCAGCATCAGATGAGAAGGGTGAACAGAGGTTCGCCACGAGGATTCCTAGACCGACTCCGGGCCGCGGTAGCTCTGTGGGTGCCAGGGCAGGCCGAGGGCGGTCTCCGGAGGCACGGTCGTTTCTGGCGCGACGCGCCATGCCCCTAGATGTGCGCGGGAACGCGCGGTCATAGCGTTCACGGGGTGGGCGGTGGTAGTTACCGATAAGCAGCACGTCGAGCTGGGCAGCCCGTGTGGTGTCACAGATGCACCACCGGGTGCACTGGACACCTGCGCAGCTATCGACCTGTAGCATCTCGATCTTCCTCAGCTGCTTTCCGGCGTGATTGAGGAAGCCCGACCCGGTCGACGTACCCGCGGAGGTCCGCGTCGCCGGGTCGGGTGCCGTTCACCTCAGGGAAGGCCGAGAAAACCGCCCGCAAGCTGGTTGTTCGCCTATGCCCTGGACATTGCTGCCTGGGCGGTCTGCCAGGCCTGCAACACCTCAGCAGGCAATCGGCCGCGGTCGCTGACGTTGTGGCCGTTTTTCTTGGCCCACTCACGGATCGACTTCAGCGTCTCGCGGTTGTAGCCGGCGGTGCGACCGGTGCCTTTGATGGCTCGGCCTGGGCGCGGACCGCTGCGACGCCGTCCACCGATCTTTCGACCTGCGTTAGCATACGGGGACAGCGCCTCGTGCAGCTTCGTACTGTTTTCATCAGTCAGATCAAGCTCGTAGGTCACGCCATCGAGCGCGAACTCGACTGTGCTGATGTTCTCGGCCTCCTCGCCAGTCAGATCGTCGACCAGCGTGACTATGGTTTTCTGCGCCATGGGTGAATCCACTTCCTCGATCTCATTTAGGGGTGTTGCGCACCTTAACGCACCCACTGATCACATCGCAAACCAGCACGGTACGGCGGCATGAACGGAGTGCACCAACGCGTTTACCGCCGTGTCCACTCGTCGCGGCCCCGGTTCGGATTTGCCGGTTTCCGCTTCCCCGCCAGAGGGAATCACGCGCGCACTGATGCAAATCATACGCCGGACCGGACAAGCCGAGAGCCCGCAACATGGACGGACACCGTAAGCATCCGGGTATCCAGGCGGTCTGCCGAGACCGCGCCGGTGGCACGCATGAAGCGCGTGTAACCAAACAGGACAGGCTGAATCAAGGGACAACCACACCG
Organism: Pseudonocardiaceae bacterium; assembly: GCA_050700255.1. Lineage (GTDB taxonomy): Bacteria > Actinomycetota > Actinomycetes > Mycobacteriales > Pseudonocardiaceae. Next base: position 23,807 of record JBOHGX010000381.1, on the reverse strand, counting down.
CCGTGCCCAGGCGTCCCTCAATGCACCTAGAAGCCATGGTCGACACCGGTGATCCACTGGTCAGTATCTATGTAGAGCGGTCTGACAACGTCTTGGCAGGCGCCTGGATCCGGCACCAAGCCTGCACCAAGCCTGGCAAGAGCTAACTCATAGACACACTTTTAGCGGGGTGAGCTTCGGTCCCGCTGCTCCGCACTGCCGCGGGGGAGATTGGCCGATCAGCCGAGATGGGGAGGAGTAGGTCATGAGTCGTGACGGGATGTGATCCAGTCTTCTAGTTGGCGGGCTTGCTCGTGCTCACCCAATGCCCGCAGGTTAGCTGCGAGGTTGTGGGCCGAGAGCAGCGTGTCGGGATGATCCTCACCGAGCACCCGGCGGTAGCGAGTCAGAGTGTCCTGGTCGAGGTGGCGGGCCTGCTGGTGTTCACCCAGCGCGCTCAGGCCGGCGGCGAGGTTGTGCGCCAGGCGCAGGGTATCGGGATGGTCATAGCCCTGCACCCGGCGCCGGCGGGTCAGGGTGTCCTCCATCGATTGCTGGCTCCACCGGCCCAGCTCCTCACCCGGCACGTGATCAGCGTGCCACAACGCCAATGGGCACGCTTAGGTATTTGAACCGACCACCGCAGTCACACCGCCCCGGTTCACCAGCAGACACAGGCGACGGCGCCAACCCCGATCGGGTCCTACAGCGAACGCGACGCCGTCCTGATGGCGTGCCGGTACGTAAGCCCCGGGATGCCAGTTTGGCCACCGCACCGGCAGCGCCGGTTCTCCGAGCGGATGGCCTGACTGCTAGGTGCCCACGATCGGACAGTCCTACCCAAGTCGCGGGCTTCCCGTGTGACCGATCGGATTTCCTTCGGGACAGCCGCTCGGGAATGTTTGTCATGCCGTGGGGCGGGGGCGGAGCTGGTGGATCAGTTGGTCGCGGAGCGTGTGGTCGGTGGCGGCCAGGGCGATCAGGGCTCGTACCAGGTCTCCCTTGGAGACCCGGCGGCCGAGCAACCGGCGAATGTCCAGAGCGAGCTCGTCGAAGTCAGCGGCGGCGTCGGGCTCGAGCAGGACGGTGAACTTGCTGGGTGGGGGCGCTTCGGCGGGTGCTGGCATCGAGGCGCTGTTCGAGGCTGCGGTGGGGCTCGGGGACGCGGTAGGACTGGGTGGGGTGGTGCCCTCCAGTTGGTCGCGCAGGTCTGCGGCCCGGTGGGTCATGGGCTGTCCTTCCTCAGTGGGGGTGAGCACCTGGTCGTAGTTCTGGCGGTCGGCGAGGGTGGGTGCCATGAATCAGGACATGGCGCGGTGAATCGAGGGGCTAGCCGGAGATACCGGTGGGAAGGCCGCGTTGGCGCCTCTGAGGATTCCAGAGGTGATCTTCATCGCGGTGGGGTGGGCAGCGGTTGAGCGGCGCGGGTGCGGTGCAGCAGGGCGGCAACCACGGCAATGGTGGAATCTTCCCGGCCGGTCAGCCACTGCAAGGTGTCCCGTTCGTAGTCGCTGACCTCAATGCCCTCAAGTGGCGTGAGCAACGCGTCCATCCCGTCGACGTGCCGACGGTCCCACCACTGGTGCACAGTCTCGTTCTGCCCCTGTTGGGCAGCCATGTCGCGCTGGTCGTAGGGCGGGCGCACGCGCAGCGGTGCGCTGGTGATCGGTTCGTGCGCGGTCTGGGTCATCATGTCTCCAGTATGCCGTCAAGCCGTCGTGCCGTCAAACCGCTATGCCGTCAGGCCGTCGTCTCGTCAAATCAACGTTCTATGTCCGTCACTCAAGGACAACCACACCGCCGTGGGCCCAGAGTTCGGCTATGTACCTTGAAGAGCGCCACTAGATAGGTCGAGCTTGCGTGTTAGCGCCACGGTTGATCTCTTCAACATCATGGGATGCACCTCCACGAGGCGAGTACAGTGCCGCCCGCAGGATGATCAGATCGATGTCGACGCGATCGCTGTGATCGATGCCGGTGTGTACACGGGCGGTCGTGGGGAGCTGTGGGTCGTCACCGTAGGCTGAGGGGAGGAATTGATCATTGAGGGATCTGTCGAGCGTTGAGGTGTCGGACAGCGAGCTGTCCTCGGTCTTTACTGCACCACGGGGCGGAGTGATGACCGACGAGGTCGGCGTAACCACCGGGGAGCTGGAGCTGCGTACCCGCTCTGCACCGAACGGTCAGATCAACGTCGAGGTCCGGTACGCCGAGGCCGAGGAGTGGTACCGGATCAGTGCTGCCGATGTGGTGCTGCGCGATCCAGCGGACCATCGGCCTGTGCACGAGGCCTTGCTTGGTGTGCTGCATCGGCCTGAGGGCTGACGCCGCTCCGCTGCGATCAAATCGTGGTGTGCCCCCGGGCTATCACCCCCTGCGGCGTATCCGGGCTGCGTGATTGTTCGGCGGTGCAGGTGTCGAGCATCTGGATCAGTGTGTCGTGCTCGGCTGGGGTCACCGACAGTGCGTGGACCCGCTTGACGTGGGTCCAGGCCCGGGCGTAGGTGCACCAGTAGGTGGCTCGTGGTGGTTTCCATTGATCAGGTGACTGGTCGCTTTGGCCCGGTTGGACGCGGCGGACACCGCGATCAGCTGGGAGTTGGTCAGATCGTTGGCGAACGCTCGGCGTTTGGCAGTATCCCAGGTGTCGGCACCGGAACGCCAGGCGTTCGCCAGCGGCACCATGTGGTCGACATCGACCATGGCCACTAAGGTAAGGTCTTGCCGCCATAGGGGCTATACCAGTTCCCGGTGGTCGCCCGGCATTCCGAGTAATTGACCACGTCTTGACCGTCCCGGCGCAGGACCACTTCCCGGGTGTCGCAGCGGCCAGTGATCGTCACCCAATGCGGAAATTTCTCCCGAGAGTAGCCAGCCATCGAATGCGGCGGCTCCACGGTCAGGGTGTCCAGCCCACTACGGGCCGCCTCGGCGTTCGGCGGCTCAGGCAGCTCCTGACCACCCCCGGCCGCACACGGCACGGCAACCGGGTCAGCGTGGGTTGGGGCGGCCGTGAGAGTCAGCAACAGAGACGCCGCTGCGGCGGCAAGCGAAGTCATCAAGGTATGGGGCACGGGCATCTCCGTGGGCCGGGCGAGAGGTCTGAAGCAGGTCTCGACCCATCACCTCGGTGTTTGAGGTCGGCCGGCGCGTTCACCCAAACGAGTCCAGGGCTTGGGTCTAGCCAGCGGCCCTGTGTTCATCTGCCGGCTATCTCGGCGCACCGCCGCTGGCGCGCATGAAGCGCGTGCAACCACAGCCGTACGGGGATCAATCAAGGGACACTCACACCGCCGTGCCCGAGCGTTCGTCAATGTACCTCGAAGCGATGCACGCCCTTGATCCGCTATGTGACAGTACCTATGTAGAGCCAAAGCCCTTGCGAGCGGTGGGTCCTGGACAGGAGTTGCAGCGGTGTATACCACCATCGAGCGGCACGGCGGGTGCAGGCACGACACGCAGAGCGACTCTACGTGTCGGCGACCACCCCGAGATAGGCAAGGGCCTGCTGGAAGCTGTCGAGAATGGAGCGATTCATGCCGAGCGGCGACGAACACTACCCGGCCGATGTCGTCGGTGCTGCACGGGGAATGCCGGGAGCCGGCATCTTGGCCTGGCTCACAGGCGATCAACTACATCCACCCATGCTAGCCGACGAGACGATGTGGAGCGACGGTCGCCAATGGCAGGATGGTGCACGGCGCTACGTCATCGAGCTTGGCCGTGCGGCTGGGCTGCGACCAGGAGATCGCGTCCTCGATCTTGGGTGCGGAGTGTGCGGTCCAGCAAGAACGCTTGTTGATACCTTCGATGTGACCGTCGACGCTGTCACGACGTCTCAAGCACACGCTGAAACGAGTCGTGCAATTAATGCCCTAAGCTCGGTTTATAGCGACCGAATAAACGTCGTCTGGGTTGCTGGTGCCGCAAACTGGCCTGATCGTGTCTACGACACAGTCTGGAGCCTCAATATGATGTACCAGGTTCCGGATCACCAGGAGGTGTATGGTCGCATCTTTGACCAGTCCTATCAGCGGTCGCCAAATGGCTCTCGACTTCGCTGCCGCGGTCGGCGTTACTCTCGAACTCCACCAGGCGCGAAAGCTAACATATCGTTCGATCATCACCAAAAAACTCCAGGTCTAAAGAGAGACAGGCGATCGTTCGAGTTGAATCACCGGTGCCGACGTGATGTTGACAGCAGGAATAACAAGATGGTACACAGGTGGTGGCAAGTTCGCACGTTTCGCCGCTGATGGTTGGCAGGGGTGCTGGGTGTAGTGTGCCTTAAACCCGTCCGGCAGGCTATCGAAATTAGGCAGGTACCAGAGCGTTAAGCAGGGCCTCTCAAAGTTACTAGCATTTGCATGCGTGGCATGTAGCAGTCTGACGTCACAGAAGACGACGTCACTCGGCCCGACTTCGACGCTGGTTTCATCCGGTTGATCGGCGAAAGCTACATGGCTCGACTCCAAGCTGTTCGCCTCCACACTGTGCGCTTCAGGTAGGACGTCATGCAGCTTGTGCCGCCGTCGATGGCTCTTAGGAATCACACGAAGGCAGCCATTGACGACAGTGGCACCAAACGGGTATATCATAGCCGATAATTGAACCGGCATGGACTGACACGAGATCGGGTGATGCCACGCCCCACCAATCCTGATGCCACCAGAGCCGCGGAGAATGTGGCGGCTTCGAGATCAAGTAACCGCTCAGCCAGCGCACATCTGATCCACCGATTTCACTGATGACGTTCAGAATCTTCCTACTCCCAATAAGCTGCAGCCAGCCATCGTCTTCGATGGTTAAGGGCCGCATGCTGCCTTGATTAGGAAAAGCAAGACGGTCGCGCTCTGCTAGCTCGTGTAGCGCAGCGTTTGCCTTAGCCTGAATACTGAGACAGATCTAAAGCGGAAGCAAGTTTCGCACAAGAGCGAAGCCCTGATCTTGGAAATTTTCTCTGAACCTCTGCGCTCCACTCATAACGACGCCTCACCAATAGTAACAAAAACTACGCGAAAATGAAATGGCCGTCTGCCCTTTGCGACCTCGCTTCGCTCAAGCTCAGTCCATACACGGTTTGGCTCGCTGTGCTCCTAGCCTCCTCGGGCATTCGTGCTCCCTCCAATGACGCCGACCAGACAATCCGAACATACGTCAAGCTTACGCAAGACTTAACTTCCCTCCTGAGTCTCGGCTACCCCTAAACGCATGCGCCGAAACGACCTTTATTGAGGACTCTTCTCGCCCTGGGTCCGCGGACCGCGGCACAGTAGCGGGTTCGCGCTGGGGACAGCTGTGTGGACAAACTGTGGACACCAGACTGCTCCGTGTGGATTGGGGCGTGTCGGGCACGTCTGATCCTGGATGCAAGACCCCCGGAGCACCTAAAGGGAGTGGTAATCAGCCCATTCCGTGGCCATACCCACGCTGGGGATAACCTTAAGTTACTAGATCGCCAGGATCACCCATATGGATGAGGAGACGACGTGGTGGTACCTCCCACGACCGGCAAGGCGAGCGACGCGGTCTAGTCACACGGCACAACCGTGATCAATCCGGCGCAGGTACGCTTTGAAAGGGTCATGCGATGACCTTGCAAACCGGCAGACCCACGTAAGCGTCTGCTAGATGTGCTTCGGCGCATCGAGGAGAACGACTAGATAGACGAGCCGACCGAAGCTTGATCGTCACTGTGTTGGGTGACAGCGACTCAGGTCGAGCCCCCGCACAGCCCGCTGTGTCCATGACCCGCGCTGGATCTGACTGAAGCGTCGTAGTCGCCGCCACAGCAGCGTCCTTCCTCAGTAATACGACCAACTAGGCCGTCTGTCAAGCACCTTACAGCAGGGTTAGGCGTGGAATCCGAGCGAGCCGACGAATGTGAAATTCTGTGACTTGTTGAGCAGCTTTGTGACGACAAAATCGTCATAGAGTCCTGGCGGCACTTCGGTATCGATCCGAATGCGGACGCTGACGAAGATAGGCGAAGTCTTGTTAGCGAGATTGATAGTGATCTCCTGACGATTGTTGTCTCCGCTTGTCAGACGTTCCGTCGCCAACGTAGTCCTAAGGAAGTGGAACGGGTGGCTGGGATCTTCCTCATATAGAAAGACTCTAATCAGGTGTCCAGGATAGCCAGGAAATGTCTGGACGTTTTGTGTCTGTACGATTAACGTCGTCACGTCTGGACCGGATGGGTCCGTCTTCTGCAATGTGACGGGAAGCTCCATGGCCAATCCAGAATAAAAGGCGTCGCCGAATACACCGGGCTCGTCACCGAGATGTATGCGCCCCTGCCAAATCAGTTCTGGTTTCGGACTGCGCATGAGAACCTCCTTGTTTTCAGCCCGGAGCGTGGACCCATATGGGCAGCTCACGGTGTCGACTTACCTAGTCAGTAGGATAGCAGCCGCAACCCCACTTCAAAACTGAAGCCTTTGACCTTTGGGTCGCTGGTCGTAACTTGGCGTGCTAATCTCGTTAAACTCGCTGCTAACTTTAGGAAACGCGCAGCGCCAGTTTGCCTTCAACAAGCCATATCCTCACTGACTAGAGATCAGCCTTCCGACACGAAACGATCACTCCAGCACAGCCAGACCAATCAAGAGACAAGCACGCCGCCGTGCCCGAGGGTCACTGCGCGGGACAGCCGCGGCTTGCGGGCGTACTCCTCACGGGCCCGTTCGGCGATGAGCACGTTGGCGTCCACCGCCATGCCGATGGCCAGCACGAATTCAGCGAGGCCTGGCAGGGTGAGGGTGGCCCCGAGGGCGGTGAGCGCGGCGTAGGAGATCACCGCGTAGGCACCGAGCGCGAGCACCGCCACCGCGCCGATCAGCCGGTACACCGCCCCCGCAGCCGACCGACGGATCGACCTGCGGGGAAAAAATGATCCGGTCGTCCAACACGATCGCGATCCGCCGAGACGGATCACCTACAGGGGCACACGCCGCCTGCATGAGCTGCCTCCAGGCCTCGCCCTTGGCGAACGCGACGTTCACCAGCCAGCCACGCACGTTCTGCGCGTCGAAAGCGGCGCTCGCACCATCGACGTGGGATGTGGCGCGACGTTCGCCACGCTCACCGCGGCGCCGTTGCCGGACCGGCAAGGCTTACCGCACCCGCGAGCAGGTCGAGCACGAAGATGATCAGCAGCCCGCCGAGGCAGGCGTGTCGGCGCATCTCTCGACCCTCCGTCCGCGGGTACGGACCGTGTCTCGCTGGACAGAGTCGTTGCTCGGGAGCTCTTGACGTGACGGAGCACGCTGTCCTGCCGACTGACAGGCGAGCTGATTACACAGCGTGACACCTAGCGCGGAGTACCATCGATCGAGCCCTCCGGTGACCACGCTTGGGGGCCTCGTCACCTCGGTACAGGAGGGTCGACGTCGTGGATGCATGGGTCATCTGGTTGATCATCGCAGTGCTGCTGGGCGTCGCTGAGACCTTCACACTGACCGCTGCGCTGGGCCTGCTCGGCGGCGCCGCCGTGATCGTATCGGTGTTCGCGGCAATCGGGCTGCCCGTGCCTCTCCAACTCCTGGTATTCGCCCTCGCCTCCGCGGCCGGCATCGTGGTCCTGCGGCCCATCGCTGCGCGGCACATGTTCCAGCCGCGGCTCCAACGCTTCGGTGTAGAGGCGCTCGTCGGTAGAACGGCGTACGTCGTCCAAGAGGTGACCGGTCGGGACGGCACCGTGCGCATCGGCGGTGAGGAGTGGACGGCGCGCGCCTTGGACGAGAGCCTGGTGATTCCCGCGGGAGCGGCCGTTGATGTCATCCAGATCGACGGCGCCACCGCCGTCGTCTACCCACGGGAGTGACCATGGAAGTCACAGGTTTGCTGATCGCGGGACTGCTCGTTGTGCTTTTCACGGTCTTAACCGTGGTGCGGGCAGTGCGCATCGTGCCACAGGCGCGAGCGCGCAACGTGGAACGGCTCGGCCGTTATCAACGCACGCTGCGGCCCGGGCTGAACTTTGTCATCCCGTACATCGACCGGGTCTACCCGGCGATCGACCTGCGCGAGCAGGTGGTGTCGTTCGCCCCGCAGCCGGTCATCACCGAGGACAACCTGGTCGTCGAGATCGATACCGTGCTGTACTTCCAGGTGACCGACCCTCGATCGGCCGCCTACGAGATCGCTAGCTACCTGCAGGCCGTCGAGCAGCTCACCGTTACCACGCTGCGTAACGTTGTCGGGTCGATGGATCTGGAGGGAACGCTCACCTCCCGCGACAGCATCAACAGCCAGCTTCGTGGCGTGCTGGACGACGCCACCGGCAGGTGGGGCCTGCGGGTGAACCGGGTGGAGATCAAGGCCATCGACCCGCCGAAGACGATCAAAGACGCGATGGAGAAGCAGATGCGGGCCGAACGGGACAAGCGCGCCGCGATACTGGGTGCGGAGGGTCAGCGCCAGTCCCAGATCCTCACCGCCGAGGGTGACAAGCAGGGCGCGATCCTGCGCGCAGAAGGTGATCGGACCGCCGCAATCCTCAAGGCCGAAGGCCAATCCCGAGCGATTGATGAGGTGTTCCAGGCCGTCCACCGCAACGACCCGGATCCCAAGCTGCTCGCCTACCAGTACCTGCAGGTGCTGCCACAACTCGCCCAGGGCGAGGGCAACACCTTCTGGGTGATTCCCAGCGAAGTCACCTCCGCGCTCCAGGGCGTCTCCCGCGCCTTCACCGAGGTCCTGCCCAAGTCTGCGGCGACCCGCGAAGCCGATCCCTCCGATGAATCGTCCGCGCGGGCCGCCGCGGAAGATGCCACTCGGGCCGCCGAAGCCGCCGCGGAGGCAGTCGCCGACGCATCGGAGGCCGATGGCATCCGGCAGATCACCTCCAGCAACACTGCTGGCGAACCACACCCCGTCGCCGGCCGTCAGAATCATCAGCCCCACCAGAGTGACGGCGAAGAGGCAGGCTCCCGCTGACGCTCTCCCAGCTCTGCTACAGGTGCCGCCTAGCCTGTAAGCGGAGTCAAGCGGAGGGATGTCATGGAGGTCGAGGTCGAGGAGACGCGGCTACCCGGGATCGGATTGCGGCACGACTTTGTCACCGCGCAGGGACGCCGGATCGGGGTGATAACGCAGCGCAATGGCGTCCGGCACGTGGCTCTTTATGATGAGGACGACTCCGACGCGTGCGAGGCCACGGTCGAGCTCACCTCGGAGGAGAGCGAGGTGCTGGCGGAGCTGCTCGGCGCGCCGCGGATCACCGAGCGATTTGCCCGGCTGCGCGAGCAGGTTGAGGGCCTGGTCACGGAGGGACTGCCCATCGCTGCCGGCTCTCCGTTCGCCAACGGGACACTCGGAGATACCGCCATCCGTACCCGCACTGGCGCTTCGGTGGTAGCGGTGCTGCGCGGTGACGACGTGTTCGCGTCACCGACCCCGGACTTCCGTTTTCGGCCCGGCGACCGCCTCATCGTGGTGGGTACCAAGGACGGCGTCCACGCGGCTCACGCCCTGCTGGCCTCGGGCTGATGGCTGGTCCTGGGCTGAGGCCCCGGTCTGTCGGGACCGGGTGAGCACCGCCCGCCTACTGCTGGAGCTCGGCGCCGTCCTGTTCGCGCTGGGCGCGTGCGGCCGGCTGGCCGGGCGATTCGGACTATCCCCCATCCCGCTCTACCTGCTCGCTGGGCTGGCCTTCGGCACCGGAGGCCTGCTGCCTCTGGAGGCACCCGAGGGTTTCTTCGCCACCGGCTCCCAGGTGGGCGTCGTCCTCCTGCTGCTGGTGCTTGGCCTGGAGTACACCGCCGATGAGCTGATCACAAATCTGCGCAGGCAGGCGCCAGTCGGTGTGCTCGACCTGTTGCTCAACGGTCTTCCGGGTGCCGCGCTTGCACTCATACTGGGCTGGGGGCCGATCGCCACGCTGGCGATGTTCGGGGTGACGGCGGTCAGCTCGTCCGGTATCGCCTCCAAAGTCCTCACCGACCTCGGCCGGCTGGGCAACCGGGAGACCCCCTCGGTACTGAGCGTTCTGGTGCTCGAAGACCTCGCAATGGCCGTGTACCTTCCGGTACTCACCGCGCTGGTCGCCGCCTCCACACTGGCCTCAACCCTGAGCTCGGTACTCATCGCGCTCGGCATGCTCGCGGTGGTGCTGACCGTCGCATTGCGCCACGGCGACGTGGTGACCCGGTTCGTGGGCGCCCGATCCGACGAGGTGCTGCTGCTGCGCGTGCTCGGGCTCGCGCTGCTGGTCGCCGGCGCCGCCGAGGCGCTGCACGTGTCCTCCGCAGTCGGTGCGTTCCTGCTCGGTATCGCGCTGTCCGGCGAGGTCGCCGACCACATCCGGGGCTTGCTCGGTCCGCTGCGCGACGTCTTCGCCGCGGTGTTCTTCGTCTTCTTCGGCCTGTCCACCGATCCGGCCGCGCTGCCATCCGTGCTGGCGCCCGCCGCCCTGCTCGCCGTCGTCGGCGTCGCGACGAAGGTGCTCACCGGCTGGGCCGCCGGACGACGCGCCGGGGTCGGTCCGGCCGGAAGGCTGCGGGCCGGCGTCACGCTGGTCGCCCGGGGAGAGTTCTCCATCATCATCGCCGGCCTCGTGGCCGCTTCCGTGACACCGGCCTTCGCGCCCACGGTGGCGGCCTACGTGCTCATCATGGCTGTGCTCGGACCGCTGGCGCCGCGCCTGGCCGATCCACTCGTCCATCACCTCGCCCGGCGAGACGCGAAACGCCGAGCCCCTGGTCAGAGGGCGGACGGGAGGACTGCCGGCCCCAGGCCCGAGCCCTCGGCGGGGTCTCCAGATGGCACATAAGAACTGCACCAGCGCGCGTACCTGTCACCCGACCCTCCGGATATCTGTTGCGGATGCGGATCCGGACGGTCCGTGTCGCCGGGAGAATCATGTTGCCGCGTACAGAGGTGCCACGTCCGGCAAAGTCACACACCTTCCCGGTGCGGCAGGTGATGCCTTGGGGCCGCCAAGTCATGGTGCTAACCAGGGTCTCGGTAGGGGCAAACCCTCATGTGCCTGACGGCACTGTGCGGCACCGTATTAATTGTCGGCCGAGACGGGCAACGGTGCAGATCGGGGAGCCAGATCTCGCCAAACCTACCTCGGTACGCCTGGGCGCAGCGCCGGGACGCCCTACCATGCGTGTGGGCTGCGATGAGTGGCAGCACCCCGACGAGACTTTCCGTGGGACGATGCGGGGCCGCACCCCGGATGGCCAGCCCGCCACGGTGATCGTCACGCGGCAGGGCCACGGCCGTGATGGGCATGTGTGGCTGACCTTCGACGGGGCGATCAAAACCACCGTCATGATGACCGACGGGGAGACCGGACAGTTGGGCGAGTTGCTCGGCAAGGCGACGGTGCAGCGGTGACGGTATGCCGCGCCACAAACTCACAGAAGGATCACGACCAGCAGGGCGGTCAATGCTGCCGACATTAGCAGCGAGAGTACGCAGCCCAATCGGTTCGAGTAGAACAGGAACATCTGGTGGCTTCCTTGCCGGGGCCGTATCCCTGCAACGGCACACGTTCAGATTTGAGCCATCGTTTGCACTACCTGGCGGGGCATGATCACTGTTTGTGTGCGTTGGACGACAATCTTTGTAGCCTAACGCACACAAGCCGTGATCATGTGTCGAGATGCGGGCCGCGCCCGGCAAGTGCCGTTCGAGTACCGACTATTCACCAGGGATCCCAGCGACGACGCCTCCGTCGTGCAACCGCCCGATTTCGGAGGCGGACAGGCCAAGGACTCCGGCGAGGATCTCGTCGGTGTGCTGGCCGAGCTGGGGCGCTGCCGCGGGCCGTACCCGGTCGGTGGCGGAGAAGGCGAGCGGCGATCCGGGCATCAGATAAGTGCCGATGCCGGGCTGATCGACCGCGGCGAACATCGGGTTGCTCGGCGAGCAACGCGGATCCGTCGTGACCAGCTCCGCGAAGGTTTGATACGGGCCCCAGCACACCTCGTGGGCGTCGAAGACCTTCCGGACCTGACGCAGCGTGCGGCTGCTGACCCACGGCTCGATCAGAGCGCCGATCACATGCCGCGCAGCGAACCGGTCACCCTCCTTGCTCAGATCGACCTCGAGCAGCTTCTCAACCTGGACACAAGCATCAGCGATGCCGACCGCGGCCATCAAGCTCTGCCACTGCCGCGCGGTCAGGCCGACCACCATCACCCGTTTGCCGTCCTTGGTCACGAAGTCACGCCCGAACGCTCCGTACAGGTAATTGCCGTACTTCGGCCGCTCATGCTTGTTGATCTGCACTTCGGCGATCTTCCCGAGGTGCCCGACCATGGCGAACGCCACATCCGCAAGCGCGAGCCGGATGAACTGGCCGATCCCGTCAATCCGTCGCTTGCGCTCGGCAGCCAGCAACCCGGTCGCTGCCAGCGTGCCGGTGATCGCGTCCCAGGCCGGCAGTAGGTGGTTGAACGGGTCGGACAGGTTGCTGGGACCGGTGGCCCAGGGGAAGCCGGTGGCGGGGTTGACCGTGTAGTCGACCGCGGACGACCCGTCGGGGTTGCCGACGATGTTGACCATGATCAGGTCGGAGCGCAGGGACGTGAGCTTGTTGTAGTCTAGCCAGCCCGCGGCCGGGAAGTTCGTCAGGAACAGCCCCGCCTCATCACCGGGCGCAGTGATCAGGTCGGTGAGCAGCTCTTTGCCCAGCGGCGATCGCAGGTCGACCGCGATCGAGCGTTTGCCCTTGTTGAGGCCCGCCCAGAACAGGCTCTTGCCGTCGGCGGTGACCGGCCAGCGGGTGGCGTCCAGGCCACCACCGATCGGATCGAACCGGATCACGTCCGCGCCGAGCTGAGCCAGCGTCATCCCGCCCAGCGGTGCCGCCACGAAGGCCGAGCCCTCCACCACCCGCATTCCCGCCAGGATCCCGGTCATCCCTCACCTCGCTTGCTCGTGACCTTCCGATCAACGCGCGAGCACGACAAACCGCCAGTCGAGCACTGGCTTCTCCGCCGCGGTCTGGTCCCCAGCGTCCTCCGCCGGGCAGCCGTGCACCACAGCCCGCAGGTCGAGCAGCTGATAACCGTCCCGCTGCTGGACGGCCTCGACATGCAGCTCGGTGCGCAACACATCACCCTCGAACACCGGACCGGTGTGATCGCAGCTGCGCCAGGCCACGATCGTGACCAGATCGGGCAATGCCCGGGTGGCGTGTGCCCCGGCGATCGAGATGGTGTGCCCGCCGTAGACCAGGCGCCGCCCGTACGCCGACGCGCCCGGATCGGTATGCGTAGCGGCGAGGTTGAGGGTGGCCCTGGCCAGCTCAGGCGCACCGGTCACGGTGTCGCGTACCTCGATGTCATACACCGTGCCGGGTTCGGTCACGGTGGGCCGAAACGCATCGAGTCGCCATCCCCACGGCAGATCATCGACGGGGTCGGCGTCAGCAGAAAATTGGTCGAAGCTGTCCGCGTGCCCCGTGTTGGCGTCGGGGTCGCGCAGCGGAAGCATCGGGCAGCGCCAGAAGTCCAGCACGGGCTCCTCGCGCTGGTTGTGGACCTGTACCCGCAGCACGGCCAGCCCGGTCGCCGGGCGCCCCGGTTTCGGGCGGTTCTGTCGCAGCCCAACGACCTCGGTGCGGGTACGAAGCGTGTCGCCCAGATGCACCGGGCGCAGCAGTCGCAGGCCGCGGTAGAACAGGTTGCCGCGGACCCGTTGCGACGGGGACGTGGTCTGCCCGATCGCGACATGGCAGACCAGCGTGGGATGAACCAACGGCTCGCGGCGGCCGGTGACCGCCGCGGACAGCTCGTGGTCCAGCGGCAGCTGGAGCCGGTCGCCGGACAGCGCCTGGTGCAGGATCGCGTGGCCCGTGGTCAGTGTTAGGCCCGGAGCGTCGGCGAAGACCTGTCCCCGTGCCAGGTCCTCGAAGTACGGCCCGCCGACCTGCACCCGGTTGTCCGCCATCGTGGCAGATCGTACGGTAACAACACCCCGCTCAAGCCCGGTGCATGTCGGCCTCGGCCACTGTGGCCGCATCCAGTTCTGCCAGCGCAGCCCGGCGGTGGCGAGCCCGGAGTTCCAGCACGGCAACGATGAGAGCCAAGCACACGAATCCGGCCCCGGTGAGAAGGGCCGCAGCGATCGCGCTCTGGAAGCGGCCGCTATGAGACAGGACGCTGTAGAACACCGCTGCCAGGGCGGCCGTCCCGATTGCCGATCCGATCCGCTGGCCGGTCTGCAGCGCTCCGGCCGCCGCCCCACCCATCACGGGCGGCACGCACTCCAGGGTCAACGTGACGTTCGGCGAGATCACCGCCCCACCGCCGATACCCGCCACCAGCAGTGGGAACGCCGCCAACCACGCTGCCGATTCGGCGGGTACCGCCTGCAGCACCACAGCGGTGGTAGCCAACCCGATGGCGACAGCGCCCAGCCCGATCACCGTCAACCAGCGGCTGTACCTGTTGACCAGCCGACCGGCTACCGCAGCAGAGATGGCCGATCCGAGCGCGAAGGGCGTCACCGCGAGCCCAGACTGCAATGGCGTGTACCCCAGGCCGTGCTGGAAGTACAGCGCGAACACCAGCCAGATCCCGCTGAAGCCGACGAAGTACATCAGCCCCAGCGCGGCGCCCGTCGGGTAGCCAGGGGTGGCGGACAACAGCCGGGTATCCAGCAACGGCGCCCGGCCACGTCGCACCACCCGCCGCTCCCAGCGCAGGAACAGCGCGACCAGCACCGGCGCCAGACCGAACAGCCACCACAGCCGGCCCAGCCCACCACTTTCGACCTGTACGAGCGGCAGCAGCAGGCACAGCACGCCGGCACCGAGCAGCACCGCGCCGACGATGTCAAGCTGGGAAACCACCCGCTGCTCGATGGGCTGCCGGGACGGCACCAGGCGCGCCGCTGCCACAATCGCGATTAGCCCGATCGGGACGTTGACATAAAAGATCCACCGCCAGCCCTCCGGTCCGCCGGCCGCAGTGAGGATGAGGCCGCCGAGTACCGGTCCGATCGCAGTGGACAGTCCCACCGTGGCTCCGAAGATGCCAAACGCTTTCCCCCGCTCCGGGCCGTGGAACAGCACCTGGATCAAGCCTGAGTTCTGGGGTGTGAGCATGCCGGCGGTGAAGCCCTGGAGCAGCCGGGCGGCGACCAGCAGCTCCGCGCTGGGGGCCGCCCCGCACAGCGCGCTGGTGAGCACGAACCCGGTCAACGCGACGAGGAACATGCGCCGCCGGCCCAGGGCGTCACCCAACCGCCCCCCGGCCACCAGCACCAGCCCGAAGGCAAGTGCATATCCGGACACCACCCACTGCACCTGCGCCACTGAGGCGTTCAGGCTCTGTGCGATGGAGGGCAGCGCTACGTTGACGATGCTGACGTCCAGCAGGCTCATGGAACCTGCCATCTGGGTGACAGCGAGAGCTCGCCACCGGTGTGGATAAGCGGGCTGATCGGTCCCGGACCGAGTGTTCACCACCCTCATCCTTGTCCACCGACCCCGCTAGGGGCTCCCGGTACGCTTCGCGCCGTGAGAGGGCACGGGTGACCGACAGCCGTACCACAGGTGACAAGGTGTGCCAGGCATTCGCCACCGGCACCAGACTTGACCTCGCCGGCGGCGAGGTGCCCGCCGCCCTGCTTGTCGGGCTCCTCTCCGGTGCTTCACCGCAGCCCGAAAGCCGCATTCCCGCCATGCGGCTGGTCGGCGCAATGGTCCGCGGCCCGCTGGAGCTACCCGGTGCGACGGTCCCCGCGCTGGTCGAGCTCACCGGCTGCACCTTCGACGAACCGATCGATCTGTACGCCGCGGACCTCGCCGGTTTGCGCCTCACTCGCTGCACACTGCCCGGCCTGCGGGCGGCCAACCTGCGGGTACGCAGCGAGCTGGCGCTGGAACAGTGCGCGGTGACCGGACCGGTCGTGCTGTCTGACGCCAGGATCGAGGGGCCGTTGCGGCTGATCGGCACGCGCCTGGACCTTGCAGGCGATCATGCCCTGGCCGGGGTGCGGCTGATGATCCGCGGCGTGCTCGACGCCCGGCAGCTGCAGGCTGAAGGCGAGGTGCGGGTATCCGGTG
Organism: Pseudonocardiaceae bacterium; assembly: GCA_050700255.1. Taxonomy (GTDB): domain Bacteria; phylum Actinomycetota; class Actinomycetes; order Mycobacteriales; family Pseudonocardiaceae. Next base: position 7,798 of record JBOHGX010000381.1, on the reverse strand, counting down.
CACGGATAGACGGCAACATCGACCTTCGAGGCGCGCGGCTGTCCCATCCCGGCGGTGACGCGCTGGAAGCCGCGGGGGTGCAGGTCGGCGGCAATCTGCGCTGTGATCGAGCGTTCAGCGCGCAGGGCCGGGTGGTGCTGGCCGGTGCCTCGGTCGCGGGAGATGCGGTCTTCTCCGGTGCGATGCTGCGGGGCACCACGGATCCAGCGGAGCGTGCTGTGCTCGTGCTGCCGCGCGGTAGTGCCGATTCCACCGCAGCGCTGGTAGCCGATCGCATCGCGGTGCACGGCAACCTGGTGCTCGACGCGGGGTTCACCGCCGCCGGCAGCGTCCGGGTGACGAACGCTCGGATCGGGGGTTACCTGCAACTTTCCGGTGCGACGTTGGGCCAGCCGGTCGAACCCGATACCAGCAACGGTGATCACTTGCAGCCCGTGCCAGTGGCATTGGCAGCCGACGGTATCGAGGTGCACGGGGACCTGGAAGCGCGCCAAGCACCCACCGGAGCAGGTGACTTCGGTGCGCTACAGGCGTATGGACAGGTGCGGTTGGTCGGCGCGCAGGTGAACGGCAGCGCGAGTCTGTCCGGCGTCCGGTTGCACGGTCCGGGCCTGGACGTGCTGTTCGCCGACCGGCTACGAATCGGCGGATCGCTGTTCATGCGGGGCCTGGTGGCCACAGGATCCATCCGGTTACATCATGCCAACATCGGCTCGACGTTGGACTGCACCGCTGCCCGGCTCGACGCGCCGCGGCGCCGGCCGGACGGCTCGATCAAGCCGTCGCTCGATGCCCGGGCCGCCACCATCGGTAAGGACATCTACGCCAGCCGCGGGTTCACCGCCACCGGCGGTGTGCGGCTCAGCCTCGCCGAGGTGTCGAAGTCGGTGAATTTCAACAACGCGCGGCTCGGCGGGGCCGGCGAGGGGGTAGCAGCGCTACACGCCCGCGGGATGACCTGCCAGGAACTGAGGCTGGGATTCACCGAGCCACCGCGCGGCGACGTCAGCCTCGCCGGTGTGGTGGCCGGCTCTGTCTTCGACAGTGAGCAGCTGTGGGCCACCGACGGCAAGGTGGACGTGGAGGACTTCCGGTACCAGTCGCTCACCGCCTCGCCCGACGTGGATGTGGCCACCCGGCTGCGCTGGTTGCGGGCCGTGCTGCCCGACTACGACCCTGATCCTTATGACAGCCTCGCCGCAAGCTACCGCGACTGCGGTCACGACGACCGCGCGGACGCGGTGCTGCTGGCCAAGCAGCAGCACCGGCACACCGTGCACGGAGCGGCTGGGCGGTTCTGGGGATGGCTTCAGGAGTGGACCGTCGGCTACGGCTACCGGCCCTGGCGGGCGGCGCTGTGGCTCGGCGTGTGCTGGCTGCTCGGGTCACTGTGGTTTGCCTACCACCGGCTACCCCGGCTCGACAGCGGCCAGGACCCGTCATGGCAACCGGTGATCTATGCGGCGGACCTGCTAGTCCCGGTGGTGAACCTGGGACAGGACGGGCTGTGGCGGACCTCTGGCGTATCGGCCTGGGTAGCGGGCGTGCTGACTGCGGTTGGTTGGTTGCTGCTGTCCACCGGCGCGGCTGGGGTGACCCGGATCCTCACGCGCCGCTGACCGGTTAAGTAGGGTAGGCTAACCTCACTAACGAGGAGGGCTCGTGGGACACAGACAGCAGCGGCGAGTATCAGTGCCCCCATCGGCCGAGCGGGCCCGAACGCTCACCGCCCGCGGCGGCACGGCCGCGGTACTGGCAGCCGGCGCGCCCAATCGCAGCGAGCCGGCGCTGCACCACGTGTACCAGGACGGCTCGACCGTTCTGCTGCTACCCGAGGACCACCCACTGCTCGCCATGCTGGAATTCAATCCCCGGGGCGAGGTATCAGCCATGATCGAACTCACCGACACCGCGCCGGTGGCGTTACGCCGTCCGGTCCGCGGACTGCTCTGGATCACCGGCTGGCTGCGCGTGCTGGACCCGCAGCAGGCCCGGCAGGCCGCTGTGGAGGTGGTCGCACACCGCTGCGACGAACGGCTACTCGACCTGGGCTACGGATCCAGGCTGCTCTGCCTGCATCCCGTCTTCGCGGTGCTCTCCGACGCCGAAGGCACCGCGTGGCTCACCCCTGCCGACCTCGCCGCTGCCGAACCGGACCCGTTGCGCCATCTCGAGCAGGACTGGCTTCGCCACCTCGATCAAGCCCACCCCAACGTGCTCCACGCACTGGCCCGGCACGTCTTCGCGGTGCCGCACGGTGGGCAAGCCCACGTCCGCCCGCTCGGTGTGGACCGCCTGGGCTTACGGCTGCGGATCGAGGACGGCGAGGACACGCACGACGTCCGGCTGGCCTTTCAGCGGCCGGCCACTACCCCAGTCCAGCTCGCTACCGAACTACACCGGCTGGCCGGATGCCCAGCCGCCACACCCGGACTCCGCCCACCAGGTGCCGAGACTTAAGCGGCAGTACTGCACAGCTATACTAGAAGTATGGCCAAAGTAATGGTGTCGTTGCCCGATGACGTGCTGGAGCGGGTGGATGCGGAAGCGCGGCGACGCTCAACAAGCCGGAGCGCATTGCTGACGCTTGCCGTGCGTCGAGAGCTCGAGCGGCGCGATCCCGCTGCGGTGCAGGCAGCAATCGCCCGATCCCGGGAGCGGTTTCGCACCGCAGGAGCGTTCGAGTCGGCGGACCTGGTGCGCGCCGATCGCGACGTCCGGCCGTGATCGTCGTCGTTGACACATCGGTCATCGTGAAATGGTTCCACGCCGAGGATGAGGCCGAAGTCGGTGAATCCCGAGCTATTCTTGCGGCACACCGCGACGAGATCCTGACCGCCCATGTCCTGGACCTCGGCATCTACGAGTTCGGCAACGTGCTGCTCCGTGCGCTGCGCTGGCCAGCCGACGATACGGTCGACCAGATCGACGACCTACTGGTGATCTGTGGCCCACCGCTGGCGCCCGCGCCGCAGTGGCGACGCGACGCGGCAACACTCGCTCACCATTACCAGTTGACCTTCTATGACGCTCTGTTCTCCGCAGCCGCACGGGCGCTGGACGCGCCGCTGGTCAGCATGGACCGCCAGCTACTCGCCGCGGACCTGGCAGAGACACCAGCCGCATTCGCATCACGCGTCGGCCTCATTCCGTGAACGCGCCGCCACCATGCAGACACGAGGGATGGAAGCAGCGGATGGATCCCCACTGGGACACGGCCTACGACGCGATTACCTCCGCGAGCTTTGTCGAGGTTGACGACAGGCTCGGATGGACCCTTGGCTACCCGTTCGCGCTCCGCGCGCTCGGGGTCGGCGGTCCTTTTGCACCGCGGACATTGCTCGACTACGGATGCGGACCGGGAAAAGTCGCCGAGCGGATCGCTCGCAGCTATGGCATACGCGTCACCGCCGTGGATCCCTCCGCTGAAATGCTCGCGATCGCTACGCGGCAGTACTGCCATCCCCTGGTGACCTACCATCAGGTTCAGCGCAACAAGCTTGAGTTCCTGGCGGACCATAGCGTCGACGCGGCGATGTCATGCTTCGTCTTCGTCGTGCAGCCCCTCCACGAACAGCTGCACGCCATTGCCGCTGAGATATGGCGGGTACTTCGCCCCGGCGGAAGATTCGTCGTTCTTGATCCTCATCCCGACCACGTCGGAGTGCAGTTCTCCACGGTCCGCTCCGGAGAGCCAGAAGTGACCTACCAGGATGGGGATCCGCGCCCCGCACGGATACTGCTCACCACCGGCGACTGGCTGGAGTTATCGGACTACTTCTGGTCGAGCCGCACCTATCAGGACATTCTCGCTGAGGCCGGCTTCACCGACCTGCAGGTGGCGGCGCCCCTGCTCGCAGATGCCCCCGGCTTGGCCGACCCTGCCGACCTGAACGCATGGGACTACGACGCCGAACGGACGCACGCGCCGTTGATACTCGTCCATGGTTGCCGGCCCAACGGATGATCATGAACGAGGACGGGTCACGGCCGGAGGCCGGCCTGCTCGTCTTCGATCGTTTGTCTCACGGCGGCGGGATCCCTGCGCACCTTGAGCAAGCTGGCCACCGTCGTCACCACCAGGATGCCGACGATCACGCTCAACGAGAGCTCGATGCCCACCGTGGGCACCAACTCCAGCGGCCGCCCGCCGTTGAGGAAGGGCAACGAGTTCTCATGTAGCGCTTCGAGCACCAGCTTGACCCCGATGAACGCGAGGATCACGCCCAGCCCAATGGACAGATACACAAGCTTGTTGAGTAGCCCGCCGATAAGGAAGTACAGCTGCCTTAGACCCATGAGAGCGAAGGCGTTCGCGGTGAAGACGAGGAAGGGTTCCTTGGTAAGCCCGAAGATCGCGGGGATGGAATCCAAAGCGAAAATCAAGTCTGCGGAGCCGATCGCGATCATCACCACGATCATCGGGGTCATCCACCGCTTGCCGTCCCGCTTCACCATAAGCTTGGCGCCGTGGAAATCCTTGGTAACCGGAACGACCTTGCGTAGCGCGCGTAACGCGATGTTCTCCTCGAACTCCACGCTCTGATGCCGATGGCGGACTTGCTGCCAACCTAGATAGATCAGCAGTACACCGAAGAGGTAGAACACCCAGCTGAAGCGCGAGATCAAGGCTGCACCCGCCGCAATGAACAGCCCCCGCATGACCAGCGCAAGCACGATGCCGATCAGCAGTACCTTGTGCTGATGGACGGCAGGCACACCGAAGGCCGCCATGATGATCACGAAGATGAACAGGTTGTCCACCGACAGCGAATACTCGGTGACGTATCCAGCGAAGTACTGGACGGCGAAATCACCATCGGTGAACAACCACACGCCCAGCCCGAACGCCACCGCGCAGGCGATGTAGAAAGCCACCCACCGGCTCGCCTCCGCGATGCCCACCTCGTGGGGTTTGCGGTCGACGATGACCAGATCGAGCGCGAGCAGGATGACCAAGCCGCCCACCGTGGCGAGCCATACCCAGGCGGGCACGTCCATCAGTTAGACCTCCGGGGAGACGACATCCGTCGTACACCGGAGGTCTCTTCCACCGGAGAACCGGTCGACGGTACCGGGCTCCCGCAGCGATGCGGGAACCGTGATGACGATGCCGCCGCGAAGGAATACTCCCCTCCACGTACCGGACAAGTCTCCCGCATCGCCCCTGGCCGGCACCAGGCGGGCCCGCTAAGACACCACGTACGTGGACGTAGCGTGTGCAAGGGTGTGCATATGGTGCTGGAGAACGCCGAATTCACCATCCGATCCGGTCAGGAGGACGAGTTCGCCGTCGCATACAGATAGCGGCGCACCTGCTTCAGGACGCTCCGGCTGCCTGTCGATCGGCATGACCAGAGGGATCGCGTCACCGTCCCGGTTCGCGCTGCTGGTCGAGTGGGAGAACGTCACCGACCACACCGAGGGTTTCCGGGGGGAGGCATCGTTCCGCGCCTGGCGCGAGCGGCTGGGCCCCTTCTTCGCCGAAACCCCGGGTGAAGCACGCAGTGGACATCGGATCTGGCGACGACTTGCCGTTGACCATCGTCGGCTCATGGCGCCGGGGTTTCCGTATCGCCCGGCAGATCGCTGCGATGCCGTGCAAGGTCTCGGGGATACTCTCGGGCTTCGACCTAAAGAGGGCCGTCATAGCGATGCAAAGGAGCACCAGAAGCGCGGTGATCATCACAGCCGCGATCGTCATAGGAACCGAATTCAGGCGATCGAGATCCAAAGAGAGATCCACCATAGGAAGCTTCCTCCGGCGAGACGAGATCCGCCGTACACCGAGGTCTCTTCCACCGGAGAACCGGTCGACGGCACCGGGCGCCCGCAGCAATGCTGGAGCCGTGATGACGATGCCGCCGCGAAGGAATACTCCCCTCCACGTACCAGGCAAGTCTCCCGCATCATCCCTGTCCGGCACCAGCGGGGCCTGCTATCCGATCCGGTCAAGAGGATGAGTTCGCCGTCGCATACGAACGAGCGGCGCACCTGCTGTGCGACACCCCCGGCTACCTGTCGATGCGCCTGACCAGAGGAATCGAGTCACCGTCCCGGTTCGCGCTGCTGGTCAAGTGGGAGTCCGTCACCGACCACAACGAAGATTTCCGGGGCACGGCAGGCACACCGAAGGCCGCCATGATGATCACGAAGATGAACAGGTTGTCCACCGACAGCGAATACTCGGTGACGTATCCAGCGAAGTACTGGACGGCGAAATCACCATTGGTGAACAACCACACGCCCAGCCCGAACGCCACCGCGCAGGCGATGTGGAAAACCACCCACCGGCTCGCCTCCGCGATGCCCACCTCGTGGGGTTTGCGGTCGACAATGACCAGATCAAGTGCGAGCAGGACGACCAAGCCGCCCACCGTGGCGAGCCATACCCAGGCGGGCACGTCCATCAGTTAAACCTCCGGTGAGACGACATCCGTCGTACACCGGAGGTCTCTTCCACCGGAGAACCGGTCGACAGCACCGGGCTCCCGCGGCGATGCGCCCCCCGGTGGAGCACTCGGTGGACATCGGATCCGGCGACGACTTGCCGGTGGCGCGCTGAGAATCCGCTGAGACGGCTGCTCCGCCGTCGATGGGCCTCACCTACCGTCGGCGGCGTGCCCCGAATGGCCCGGCTGGCCCGGCTGCGCCAGCGACCCGTCGTGCTGCTGCTTGTCGCCGTCCTGGTCGCGGGTGCCGGCGTGGCAGTAACCGTCACGATGATCCCTGATCCGCCTCAACCGGCCACCGAGACCGTCATGATCGACATGCCGGCTGGACCGGACGGCACCGGCCAGGTGCGCCTGGACGCCACGGTGTACCGGCCAGCAGCCATCCCCGCTCCGGCCGTGCTGGTAGCCCACGGTTTCGGTGGAAGCAAGGACTCGGTCAGCGCTGAGGCCGCCGAGCTGGCCCGCCGCGGGTTCGTCGTGCTCGCTTGGACCGCCCGTGGATTCGGCGCAAGCGGCGGCCAGATCGGGCTCAACTCCCCCGACTACGAGGTGGCCGACGCCCGGAGGCTGGTGGACTGGCTGGCTGAGCGGCCCGACGTGGTGCGCGACGGCCCCGGCGATCCGCGCGTCGGGGTGACCGGAGCGTCCTACGGTGGCGCGCTGGCTCTGCTACTGGCCGGGACTGACCCCCGGGTGGACGCCCTCGTACCGCAGATCACGTGGAACGACTTGGCCCAAGCGCTGTTCCCGAACGCGGCGAGCCGCCAACCCGTCCCTGCTGCCACCCCGGCACCAGGCGCCTTCGCCCCAGACGGGGTGTTCAAGCGAGAGTGGGCTGGGCAGTTCTTCGGCTCTGGCGCAGACGGTTCAGCGGTGTGCGGGCGCTTCCGCTCGGAGGTGTGTGCGGCCTATAGCCAGGCCGCCATTACCGGTGCGCCTACCCCACAGATCAGGGCGCTGCTGCGCCGCTCGTCGCCTTCCGCGGTGACCGGCAACATCACCGCGCCGACCCTACTCATCCAGGGCGAGCGAGACACCCTGTTCGGGCTCGACCAGGCCGACGCGACCGCCCGCCAGCTCGCTGCGGCAGGCGCCCCGCTGAAGGTGGTCTGGTACGCGGGCGGGCATGACGGCGGTGAACTCGGCGGGCAGCTGCGGGAGCAGATCGGCACCTGGTTCGATTACCACCTGCGCCGGGTCGGCGAGGATCCTGGGACCGGCTTTGAGTATCAGGTGCAGGGAGCTTTCGGCACCCGACGAGGTTTCGCCCAGCGTACCGTCACCGTCCCGGCTTATCCCGGGCTCGACGGTGCCGGGGTGCAACGCCGGGAGCTCTCCCTGCG
>JBOHGX010000380.1:0-5485 GCA_050700255.1 Pseudonocardiaceae bacterium | reverse complement strand
GGCCAGGACCTCGTCGTCGATGTGCCGCCCGGCCGCCCGCATCGACTCCACAGCCAGGCCGTAATACTCCGTCGTCCACGCCACCACGGCGTTGGTGGCCAACGTCAAGCACCACGCCTGCTCGGCCTGCTGTTCAAGGTACCGCGCCCGGACGGCACCCTCGTGGGCGTAGAGCAAATCCCGCTTCAAGGCGCGCAGCGACTCACCCTTGTTCAGCTGTCGCGAGATCTTCCGCCGGTACGCCGGATCAGCCAAGTACCGGGCGGCGTAGATCGTTCTCCGCAGCGCCCCGTACTCCTTGAGCGCCGCGGCCAGCGCGTTCTGCCTACCCGAGGCGGACAACTTGCCGACCAGCAACGAGGCGGTGGCGTGCCCGAACTTCAGCGACCCGGCCAGCCGGAGCAGGTCGTGGTAGTGCTCGGCGATCAAGTCGTGTTGAGCTTGCGGGTCAGCAGCGGCCCGGTGTTGGGGAAGTCGGTCTCCACCTGCGCTCGTGATCCGGCGCGGTAGAGTGTGATCTTGCCCAGATCCCGGATGCGCGGCGAGAGCTGAAGCCCGAGCAGGTCGAACAGGCCGAAGTTGACCACCGTGACCCCGTGCGTGTCCGTCGCGTGCTCGGTGACGGGAATGTCGGTGGCGTTGCCAAAGATTTCGTCGAGGACGTAGTGGGCCTCGCGTTTGGTCGCGACGATGATCTTCGTGCCGTAGGTGGTGTGCTGGTCAGTCACGTGCGTGTACGTCGAGAGCCCTTCGTTCGCGAAGTACCGGCTCAAAGCTCTTGCCGTGACAGACTTTCCGCGTGTCGGGAACCGCTGACCATCCGAAGAGGACAGAGTGCCGGTGCCGAAAATCGGGGTGAGCGGCAGCTTCTGGTGGTAGTCGATGATCGCCAGATTCGCCGCGCGCAGCGTCTCCTCCCGCACATACCACTCGGAGGTCCACGCGAGCACGTCGTAGGAGATCCCGCACGCCTCGGCCATCCTGGTGAGCCCGAGGTTGGTGGAGTGGGCCATCAGCACCGCGATCAGGTTCCGCTGGAGCTCCGGGCTGCGGGCCTGCTTGCCGCCGGCGTGGGTGAAGCAGTCCAGGTAGCCGGTGCGTTTGTCCAGTTCGATCAGCAGCGACACAATCAGCGCGAACGGGAGCATCTCGGTCAGCTCCGCCTTCAGCGCTGTGGCCTCGGCAGGGACGTCCTCAGCGGTCAGCGGCGAGATCACCAGATCGCCGGCCTCATCGAGGCGCACCGGCCCGTCTCCGGCGGCCAGGACCTCCTCCAGCTCGCCGAGCGCCTCGCCCAGCTCGTCCTCGGCCGCGGCGAGCGCGCGGTCCGGGTCGGCGGGTTTGCCGACCAGCTGGCAGAACTCGGCGCGCTGGTCGGCCCACTTGTCCGGGGTGAGCAGGTAGGCGGCCGGGTCGGAGTAGCGGCGCGAGCCCGGCACGAACACGTCCCCGGATCGCAGCCCGTCCCGCAGCGCCAGCAGGGTGCACAGCTCCCAGTAGTGCCGGTAGGCGCTGGTGTTGCCGGACTTCGCCGCCGTCTCCAGGTAGCCGCGCCACCGCGTGGGCACGAACCCGTCCGGGGCATCGTCCGGCACCCGGCGGGCGCCGGTAGCATTGAGCTCGCGCAGAATCTCCACCGCTTCCAGCAGCCCGATCGCCGCGGTGCCGCCAGCGAACCGCACCGCGGCGAGCACCTGCGGTGTGAACTGGCGCAGGTACCCGTACGAGCCGTCCAGGGCCGCGAGGTGCCCGTGATCGCGTGGCAGCCGAGGGGCGGCCTGCGCCACCGCCGAACGCAGCCGGGGCCAGCCGATCCGTTCGCCCCGGATCAGCCCACCGATCTGCTCGTCGCTGATCTGCGGGTCGGCGATGATGGCCAGCAAGTCGTCCAGCAGCGCTTGCCGGTCCTCCCCGGCCTTGCCCCGCTCGGCCAGCATCTCGCGCATCTTGCGTTCGGCCTTGCTCTCCCGCGCCGAGATCGCCTGGTCGAACAGCTGCACGACCTCGTCGAGCACGTCGGTCGCTGACTGCGCCAGCAGCGTGAGCAGGATCGGGTAGCGCCGCTGCGGATCGCGGCGTTCCAGCGCCTGCGCGGTCAACCGGCGCCCGACCGTGGCTAGGAACCGGCGCCGCTCGGCGGGCAATGCCGACAGGTCCAGGGTGTCCGCGCCCATCGAGCGCAGGAACTCCAACATGGCGACCTCGGCCTTTACCGCGGCCGGGGACGCCTCCACTGGGCCGGTGGCCAGCCACCGCAACCGGGTCATGCGGATCTCCGGATCGGTCACCAGCAGCCCGTCCAGCGCGGTGCACCGCGCCTCGGTGAACTCGTGCGCGGCCGTAGTCCCCCCAGTAGGCCGCCCGCTGTGATTGGTTGGTGGGTGCTTCCGGATTCAGGCACTCCGCGACGTTCACGGCCCTTTCGTGGTCCCCGACCGTCACAAGACCGGCCATCTGCTAGAGACCTACATTGATCGGCCCGAACCCGAGTCCGTAGGCGTTGCCCTCCCCGGTGCGCCGCGCCACCTCGGCAGCGTCGTCACGGCCAGCGGCGATGCTGGTGCGTAGGTCACGTATCAGACCGGGCAGTGACGCGCCTACCCCTGTCTCTCGGTCGCACCGGCACAGAGCATCGACTGTCGCTGTGAACCTCGCACGTAGTACCTCTGCAGGGAGAACTTGACCGCCGGATAGGTCGTTGCTGACCGCCATGAGCGCGAGCCGGACCGCTTCGACGGTGCTGTCCGTGTGCCCGTTTGGCTGGCGTGGGTACTGGCAGCCTGATCAGCTCGCGCGGCGCGACATCAAGCGCATTAGCCAGGGCCACGATGAGAGACCGGCTGTCTAGCTAGCGCCCGCTCGCCGCGTTCGATGCGGGACAGGTGGCCCTCTGAGATCCCCGCAAGTCCGGCGATCACCGCGAGAGACTTGTCCCGCGCATAGCGGATCTGCCGGGCGCGGGTGATCACCATGGTCACTGTGAGAACCGAACCCTGCGCGCGTGAGCAGCCGATCAGTCGGATCGCCACAGCCGTGTAACGTTTCGAGGCCGAATGGCGACACAACGTGTCGAGAGCCCCAGTGCAGGACCCCCGACCCTGTGCTGGGGCTCTTCGCTGTTGTCAGATCGGCGCCGTCCTAGTGATGGATGATCAGTGTTGATGAACCGGTCCGCCGCCGACCGCGCCGGAGCTGCCGGCTCAGGCCAAGCGGGTGGGCGCGAGTGCGGCCAGATCGAGTGGAATGTCTGGCGGTGGCGCGGCGCCGAGGATGACCGCCGCACCCAGCGCCGCTAACGCTGGGGCGGACTCGATACCGGAGCCACCTTGGCCGGCGAAGAAGTGGAAGCCGGGATGCTGCGGCCAGGCGCCGACCACCGGAGCCCGATCGGCGACGAACGAGCGCAGCCCCGCCCAGCTCGAGTGCACCGAGCGCAGTCCAAGCCCGGTGACGGCCTCGACCCGCTCCAGGGCGGCCGCCACGTCGAGCGGATCGGGCCGGACGTCTCCCGGCTCTACAGGCGACTCGTCGCCGGGCGAGAGCAACAGGTTGTCCCCCTCCGCCTTGAAGTAGAAACGCTCCCGCGCCTCGACCACCATCGGCAGCGCGCCAGCGTCCGGGGTACCTAGGCGGGCCGGGTCCGGCACCCGCGCGACCACGATCGTGCGGCGCAGCGGGCGCAGTCCCAGCCGGCGCACCCCAGCCAGGCCGGCGATGAGGTCGGCCCAGGCCCCCGCGGCGTCCACAACGTCGGCGGCATAGAGCACATCCCCCGTACCGCAGCGCACTCGCCAGCCGCCGGATACTGGTACCAGCCCCGTAACCGGCGCCGCCATACGCACGCAGCCGCCACGCCGACGTAGCCCCCGGACGTAAGCCTGGTGCAGAGCCATCGCATCAAGGTCGCACGCGGTCTCGGTGACTGCCGCAGCGCGCAGCACATCCCGGCGTAGCACCGGGCATAAAGCGATTGCTTCCTCCGGTGACAGCTCGACTGGGACGTCCGGCTCGTCCGCACGATCTACCAGCTCCGCCCGCAGCGACCCTTCACCGGCTTCGTCGAAAGCTGCCCAGAGCACCGGGCGTGGGCGCAACAACGCGGGCGCGCCCAGCTCCTCGGCCAGGCGGGCGAACCGGGGACCGCTCGCCTTGATCAGGGCACGCACCTGCGGGCCACCGTGGCCCGGCATGTACATCGTGGCCGAGCGTCCGGTGGCGTGGGTGGCCAAGCTGGTCTCGGTCTCTAGCAGGGTGACTCGGCGAAACGCCGCGAGCTCGTAGGCAACCGAGACACCGGCGATCCCGCCGCCAATCACCACAACGTCGTGCCCCGGGCTCACCCGATCGACGCTAGACGAATTCTTCGCCTGAGAGTCACCGTGGTGGCCCGACCGCTGCCGAGAGGTTGACCTGGGTACGGTGTCGCGTCGTGACTGACTTACTGCCCGCGATGAGTCCGGGGCTAGTCGACGTGATCTCCGGGGTGCTGGCCGAGAACGGGCCGATGACTGACGACCAGCTTGCCGCCGTGCTGGCGGGTCGCGGTGTGGATCTCGGTGACGCCCCCGATGAGGCGCTGGATGAGGCGTTGGGTGATGGCGATGGTCTTGTGACGGTGCTGGCCGACGAACGGTGGGCGTCGTTGCCAGCGCTGCTGGCCGGCCGAGTGTTCACGCACCGAGTGACCGGGACGGAGGTCGAGCACGACATCCTCGAGGTGAACCCGGACCTGGAACCGCTCGACATGCTAACCGAACGTGAGGAGCATCAGCGGCTAGCCGACGGCTCGCCGGTGGTCGCGGTGCTCATGCCGTTCGACGCCGACACCCTGACCGGGCGGGGCATCCCGCTGGATGTGGTTGGCGCTCACGGTGCCCTGCTGCTCCCGCCCGGCTATCTGCAGGGCAAGGGGCTCAGCGAGGGTGATGTCATCGCGCTCGGTCTCACCGTGGACGGATTGTTGCTGGAACCCATCCCGGAGCCGGTGGTGACGTCTGAGACGGTGGCCGGGTTGGGGCAGCGGCTGAGTGCAGTTCTTCTTGAGGCCGAGTCCGACGAGCCCATGCTGCTGGACGTCGCGGTCTGGACGGCGTGTGCGGATGATCCGACGCTGTTCACCGAACCGTTGTCGCCGCTGGGGACGGCGCTGGATGCCTGCGGGCTGGCTCATGACGGCGAGTGGCTTGCCATGCGGGGATTCGACTTCCGGCGGTGGCGGGTGGAGAAGCGGTGCGCGGCGATCGCCCGGGTGCATGACCTCGGCGACCACGAGGCTCTCGCGGTCCTGGCGATCGTCACGCTGTATGACCGGGTCGCCCTGATGCACGCCGCTGCGCTGGCTGCCCAGGAGGATGGGGGTGAGGCTGCGTTGGTCGCCTTCGCCGCCGAGCTCACGAGCCAACCGGAGCCGTCACCGACCAACCCGGACCGTGATCACGGTGCGGACATTACGGTCAAGGCAACCACGGTCAGAGCAGCCATGGCG
>JBOHGX010000379.1:0-1994 GCA_050700255.1 Pseudonocardiaceae bacterium | reverse complement strand
GCCGGAGAGGTCGTGCAGGCCGGGGAGTTCGCGCTGGGCCGCATCGAGACTTCACTGGACCGGGCCGTGGCCGAGCGAGACGCGGTGGTGGTGGAGCGCACGCAGTGGGAACAGCAGCTCGGCGACGTGCGGGGACGGGTTCGCGAGCTCGCCGAGGAGCTGGCCAAGCTGACTGATACGGTCCACCGCGACGAGGTGCTTCGTGCCCAGCAGCGACTGCGCATCGAGCAGCTTGAAATCAGGATCGCCGACGACTTCGGCATCGGCCTTGACGATCTCGTCGCCGAGTACGGGCCCACGGTGCCGGTGCCGCCACCGGCCAGCGAGATGGCCGAGTACGAGTTGGCGGCGCAGCGCGGCGAGCAGGTCAGTGTCCCGCAGCCGGTTCCCTACGACCGGGCCTCGCAGACTCGCCGGGCCCAGCGGGCCGAGCGCGATCTGACTCTGCTGGGCAAGGTCAACCCGCTGGCGTTGGAGGAGTTCGCCGCGCTTGAGGAGCGCTACAAGTTCCTGTCCACCCAGCTTGAGGACCTCAGGGCCACCCGGCGTGACTTGCTCACCGTCGTCGCCGAGGTCGACGAGAAGATCCTCGAAGTCTTCACCGAGGCCTTCCACGATGTAGCGCGCGAGTTCGAGACGGTGTTCGCCACCCTCTTCCCGGGTGGGGAGGGGCGGTTGGTGCTCACCGAGCCCGACGACATGATCACCACCGGTATCGAAGTCGAGGCTCGCCCGCCGGGCAAGAAGGTCAAGCGCCTGTCGCTGCTGTCCGGCGGGGAGAAGTCGCTCACGGCGGTCGCCATGCTGGTCGCGATCTTCCGCGCCCGGCCGTCGCCGTTCTACGTACTCGACGAGGTGGAAGCGGCGCTGGACGACACCAACCTGAACCGCTTGATCGCCTTGTTCGAATTGCTCAGAGACCGCTCGCAGCTGATCGTTATCACACACCAAAAAGCGACGATGGAGGTTGCCGACGCGCTGTACGGGGTAAGCATGCGCGGCGACGGCATCACCACGGTGATCTCGCAGCGGCTGCGAGGCGCCACCGACTCTGCCGGCGCCGCCTGACGACGAGTGACGTCAACGAAGGAAATCGCACCTTTCGTGCCCTCGACCTCGGCAAGACCACCACACCGGGGCTCATGCAGCGGCCCCCCCGGCATATCGATCAACGACGTCCTGCTCGCCGCCCTGCACCTCACCGTGCAGGTATGGAACTCCAAGCACGGCGCTCCAACTGGTCGGGTTGGGGTCCAGATGCCGATCAATGTCTGCCCAGCGGACCGCGCGTGGGAAGTCGTGAGCAACCTCACGTCGATGGTCAGCGTTTCGACCGGGCCAGATGATCGAGTGGACCTGACAACGGCTACTGCTGCGGTGGTCGAGCAGACCTCTGAGATCCGACGGAATAACCGTGCCTATGGCTTGTATGACCTTCTCGACGTCACCAGAAAAGCGCCGTTGGCTGTCAAGCGCGCGGTGCCAAAGCTGATACACCTGACCGGAGATCGGTTCGTCGACACCGCGATGCTGTCGAATCTGGGCCGCCTCCCCGAGCCACCCACCCTGCCCAACGGGGATGGCTCCGAGCCGCCCGAGCTGTGGTTTTCCCCACCGTGTGACTCCGCCTGCAGTGTCGCAGTCGGAGTCGCTACCATCGAACAGCGACTCACACTGGTCACCCGGTATCGCTACGACCAGTTCGATGCCGATGCCGCAGAAGGATTCACCGATCTCCTGATTGCCCAGGTGGTAAGTGGAGGTAAGCTCGGCAGCGGGTGAGCGCCACGACGCGATTGGGTGCCGGACCTAGCGGCAATTCCCGGGCCCGCCGCCAAGATTCAGCGGGAACCTCCCGCGTATGCGGTGGGACGAACGAATGCTCAGTAGTCAGCGCCGGATGTCCGTCGGGAGGTGATATGACGTTTGCATGGCTCAGGCGCCAGGGTGTGCCGTGAACTCGACACCACCGACATCTCTGCTCACTGCAAGGT
>JBOHGX010000378.1:0-3368 GCA_050700255.1 Pseudonocardiaceae bacterium | reverse complement strand
GTCCGGTTCGGAGTCCGCAGGCTCGTCCTGGGCCAGCCGCAACCGCTCCTCCAGCTCCCCCAGGTCGATCAGCGCACCGGCTCGTCGCTGCTCCACCTCGTCGCGCTGGCGGTGCAGCCGGTCGGCTTCGGCGGATGAGGAACGGGCCGCCTGGCCGAGCCGGGCCAGCTGCTCGGCCACCGCGGTCAGTTGCGCATCCGACTCCTGCAAAGCGGCCAGGGTGTTGTCGACGTCCTCGGCGCGGTCGGCCTCCTCGGTACTTGCCGCCTCGAATTCAGCGGCCAGCTGTTCAACGCGGGTTTCCGACTCGGCCAGCCGTACCTGACCGTCGTCGACGGCGCCCTGCACTTCGATGGCGCTCTGGCTGCGGCCCGATCCACCGTGCGCCCAGTAGGTGCCGAGCACGTCGCCGTCGACGGTTACCGCGCGCGCGCTGGATGCCGCGGCGACCAGCGCCCGGGCGGCGTCCAGGTCATCGACCACCGCGGTGCGCTCAAGCAGCCGGTGCACTGCAGGACGCAGCGCGTCGGGGACCTGCACCAGGTCCACCGCCCACCGCGCACCGGCCGGCAGCTGCGGCCAGGTCGACCGGTCCGCGGTGGCCGGTGCACTGCCGACGAGCAAGCCGGCGCGTCCGGCATCCTGTTCGCGCAGCAGGGCCAGTGCAGCGGCTGCTGCATCCAGGTCGAACACTGCAAGCGCATCTGCCGCGGCACCCAAGGCGGCCGCCACCGCGGCCTCCGCGCCGGCATCCACGGTGAGTAGCGCGGCAACCGAACCCGCCACACCGGGCAGCCCGGCAGCCAGCAGCGTCTGTGAACCGTCCTTGCGGGCCAGGCCGACCGACAGGGCCTCCACCCGGGCTCGCCAGGATGCCCGCTGCTGCTCAGCCTCCCGATGTGCCGCGGTGAGCTCAGCGGCGTGCTGCGCGGCGGTGGTATGGGCGGCCACCGCCGCCTCGTGCCGCTCGTCGAGCGCTACCTCGCCGGCATGGAGGGCGTCAATCTCGTGCTGCCGCTCATCGAACTCCCGCTGAGCGCCCGCCGACCGCTCCTGGGCCTGCGCCAGCGCGCTGGATAGCCGCTCGATCTCTTCAGCGGTAGCGCCTGACTTGGAGCGCAGCGCCTCGACCTGACCGGTGAGCCGGGCCAGCCCCTCCCGGCGATCGGCGACGGCCCGCACCGCAGCCAGGTGCGCCCGCTCGGCGTCGGCGACAGCCTGTTCCAGCTCGGCGCGCCGATCCCGGGCAACGGACAGCGTCGCCCTGGCCTCCTCCACCACCGCATGCAGTTCGGTCTCCGCGGCTTGCGCCGCCGCGGCCTCGCGATCCAGCTCGTCGGGATCACGACCGGGACGGTGCTGCTCAGTGGGAACGGATAGGTGGCGGACTCGCTGTGACGCCAACCGGACCGTGCCGCGCAGCCGCTCGGCCAGCGCCGAGAGCCGGTACCAGGTGTCCTGCGCCACCGACAACCGTGGCATGGTGGCGTCGAGCAGCTCCTCCAGGCCGCACTGGCGGGCGCGGGCCTGATCCAGCGCTGCCTCCACCTCAGCGCGGCGGGCCCTGGCGGCCGCCTCGTCAGCCTCTTCCCGGGCCAACTCCCCCCGCAAGGTGAGCAGGTCGTCGGCGTGCAGTCGCAGCCGAGCGTCGCGCAGCTCGGCCTGCACAGCCTGAGCCCGCCGCGCGATCTCGGCTTGCTTACCCAGCGGCTTCAGCTGGCGCCGCAGCTCGGCGGTGAGGTCCGACAGCCGGGTGAGGTTGGCCTGCATCGCGTCCAGCTTGCGTAACGCCTTCTCCTTACGCTTACGGTGCTTGAGGACACCCGCGGCTTCCTCGATGAACGCGCGGCGCTCCTCAGGCTTGGACTGCAGGATGGAGTCGAGCTTGCCCTGCCCGACGATGACATGCATCTCACGCCCGATGCCCGAGTCGCTCAGCAGCTCCTGGACGTCCAGCAACCGGCAGCTGCTGCCGTTGATCTCGTACTCGCTGGCGCCGTCCCGGAACATCCGCCGGGTGATCGACACCTCGGTGTAGTCGATGGGCAGGGCACCGTCGGTGTTGTCGATGGTCAGGGTGACCTCGGCCCGGCCCAGCGGGGGACGGCCGGTGGTGCCGGCGAAGATGACGTCTTCCATCTTGCCGCCGCGCAACGCCTTGGCGCCCTGCTCGCCCATCACCCAGGACAGCGCGTCCACGACGTTGGACTTGCCCGAGCCGTTGGGACCTACGACGCAGGTGATGCCGGGCTCGAAGCGCAGCGTCGTGGCCGAGGCGAAGGACTTGAAGCCCTTCAGCGTCAGGCTCTTCAAGTGCACGGTGTGCAGAACCCTCCCTGTCACCTCGCTGCTCTGGATGCCCGCGCAGGGTACCCATGCCCGCGCATCCAGCGGGAACTCAGCGCTCGACGAAGCCGGTGACGCCACCCCGGGCGTCGGCGAACCGCTCGGTGACCTGCTGCACGTACCCGGGCGCGGATCCGGAGCGCAGCGTGGCAAGCAGCCGCTCACAGGCCACCCGCGGTCCCTCGGCGACCACCTCGACCCGCCCATCGGGCAGGTTGGTCGCCTGTCCGACCAGCCCCAGCTCGAGTGCCCGGCATCGGGTCCACCAGCGAAATCCGACACCCTGCACCTGACCATGCACCCAAGCCGTCATCCGCACCGGGCGCCGCGCCGTCATAACGCCATGATGCCGAGCAGCGCGCGTCCCCCGCGTCGACATGGAGACTTATAGGGGCAACGACACGGTCGATAAGCCCGATAAGTCTCCATGTTGGGTAGTCGGGTCAGCGAACCAGCTCGTAGAGGACGAGCTCGATGGTTTCGCCGTTGTCCTCAGTGACCCGATGGGCGCAGTGACGCATGCCGGCCTTTTCCATCACGCGGCGGCTGGCCCGGTGGTCCACCATCGTCTCGGCAGTCACCCGGTGCACGTCGGCGCGGGCCAGCAGGGTGGCCAGCAAAGCTCGCAACGCCTCGGTGGCATAGCCCTGCCCCCAGCAGGACTGCACAACCGAATAGCCGACCTGGGTGCTCTTGGTCGCCATGTCCAGCTGTGAACCGATCTCGCCGATCACAGCGGCGTCCGTCTTGCGGATCAAGAAAAACGAGCGGAACTGCTCAACCTCGGCGGCTCGGAGACCGGCGATGAGATCCATGACCTCCAGCGAGAACTGTGATGGATAGTCCGCCGCCACCTGCAGCCCGGTAGGCATCCGACCCTCGAGAAGCGCCCGCGCCGTCTCCAGGTCGATCGGACGGAGCACGAGACGTCCGGCATCGATGTCTGCCACGAATTTCATCATCGCACCTGTGCGCGATGCGTTACGGGGTCGTGAGTGTGTTTCAGTGCCCTGGCACTGAAA
>JBOHGX010000377.1:0-9360 GCA_050700255.1 Pseudonocardiaceae bacterium | reverse complement strand
GGCGAACACCGAAAGCCGCCGCAGCAGCGCTCGCTCGCCGTCGCTGAGTAGCTCATGACTCCAGTCGATCGAGGCTTCCAAGGTCTGGTGGCGCAGCATCGTCGTGCGGGCGCCGCCGGTGAGCAGGTGGAAGCGGTCGCTCAGGGCCCGAGCGATCTGCTCGGGAGCCATCATCCGCACCCGCGCGGCGGCGAGCTCGATGGCCAGTGGGATGCCGTCGAGGTCGTGGCAAATCTGCGCCACGGTCGGCGCGTTGGCTGCGGTGACGGCGAAGTTGGGGCGAACCTGCGTGGCGCGGTCGATGAACAGGGCACCGGCGTCGGACTGGCGCAGCGCCTCGATCGGCTTGCGCTGGGCCTCGGCCGGCAGCGACATCGACGGAACCCGCCAGGTGGTCTCGCCGGGCACACCCAGCGGCGCCCGGCTCGTCGCCAGGATCGTCAGCGACGGGCACCCTCGCAGCAAGGCATCCACGAGCTGCGCGCAGGAAGCCAGCAGGTGCTCGCAGTTATCGAGGACAACCAGCGCGCGGCGCTCGCGCAGGTACTCGACGAGCGTGTGGAGCAGGGCCCGACCCGGCACCTCACGCAGCCCCAGGGCGCCGATCACCGCAGCCGGCAGCAGAGAGGGATCCTCCAGGCGCGCGAGCTCGACCCACCACACACCGCCGGGGTAGTGGTCCATCACGTCGGCCGCTGCCTGCAACGCCAGGCGGGTCTTGCCGCAGCCGCCGGCACCGATCAGCGTGAGCAACCGCACGCGTTCCAGCGGATCGCCGATCTGGGCCAGCTCGACGCGCCGACCGACGAAACTCGTCAGCTCACTGGGCAGGTTGTTGGGCATCGTGTCCAGCGAGCGCAGCGGGGGAAACTCGCTGGGCAGATCGGGGTGCACCAGTCCGAAGACATGCTCGGGTCGCCCGAGGTCGCGCAGCCGGTGCAGGCCGAGGTCGGTGGGCTCGGCGTGCTCGGGGAGCTGGTCGAGGACCAGGTCGCGCGTCGTCCGGGACAGCACGATCTGGCCGCCGTGCGCGATCGCGCGCAGCCGGGCGCAGCGGTTGACCGCCTGGCCGAAGTAATTCCCCTCATTACGCAGCTGGGCCTCAGCAGTGTGCAGGGCGATGCGCAACTTTAGCGACGCATCCTCCGGCCAGCGCTCGCAGGAAAAGGCACGCTGGATATCCAGCGCCGCGGCCAGCGCATCCGAAGCGCGGGTAAACGCCGCCACGACGCTGTCGCCCTCGCCTTGCTCCTGCGGGCGCACCCCGCCGTGCAGCGCGATCGCCGCGTCCAGCAGCTGGTAATGGCGGCGGATCACGGCACCCATCGCCTCCGAGGCGGACTCCCACAGGCGCGTCGAGCCCTCGACGTCAGTCAGCAGAAACGTCACCGTGCCGACCGGTAAATGAGGGGTCGCCTGCTCGATGCTGCTCATGTCCACTAGGGGTACTCCCCGCCGCGCCGAGCTGACCCGGCCCGGGCACTCGCAATAATCCCATCGCAAGGTCCTGCATGTATAAGACCAGCTTTCAAGGGCCTGCTGCAACGTAAGTATTCGGTGATCCCGTAGCGGCGGCCGCGTAGTTTGGCCGCGACACGCCGCCGCGACGCTGAACACAGGGTCGTTGGTGGTGTCTGCTGGCCTTGATGGAATCGAGTGGGCAGGGGCATGCGGGTGAGGCCGATGCCGGGTACTGGCGGGCCGAAGCGGAGCGGTTGGCTGCCCAGAACGCGGCGCTGGCTGCGGAGAACGCGGCGCTGCGCGCACGGGCGGCCGAGTTGGAGGGCCAGATCGCCGCGCTGGCCGAGGAGGTCGCGACCTTGGCCCCGGCTGGCGTTTGGCAAGTCCTCGGAGAAGAGCTCGAAGAGGGAGGACTCGGGGAAGGCGACGACGCCGGACGCGGTGGATACTGGGGCGGACGGCGAGGACGTCGGCGATGCGCCGGCGGGCCGCAAACGGGGCCAGCAGCGCGGCCGGCGTGGGCACGGCCGCCGCGACTACTCGCATCTGCCGACCCGCGAGGAGGTCTACGACGTCCCCGCCGGCGAGCGGGTGTGCCCGAATTGTGGCGCCGGCTATGCGCCGTTCGGGGAGGAGACCTGCGAGCAGATCGACTGGCAGGTGCACCTGACCCGGATGGTGCACAGCCGCCCGACCTGCCGGCGTACCTGCCGGTGTGCGGTCCACGGGTTCTCGTCGCTGCGCCACCGCGCAAGGTGATCACCAAGGGCCGGTTCAATACTGGGTTCTTGGCCCGGTTGCTGGTGGAGAAGTTCGTGCTGCCCGGCCCACCGCATCGTTGCCGCGCTGGCCCACGACGGGCTGGACCTGGCCGAGGGCACCCTGGCCGGGGTGTTCGCAGCACTGTCAGACCTGCTGGGTCCGCTGGCGCAGGTCAGCAAGCGCAAACGCTGCCGCGGCGCACCTGCACGTTGATGAGACCTCCTGGAGCGTGTTCGTCGCCCCGGACACCACGGTGTTCCGCTACTTCGTCCGTGCCGGTGACGCCCACCCCCAGCTGCGGGCCTGGGCTGATGCCTGGCTTCAGCGCATCGGCGCCCTCTAGGCCGCGCACACCGCGATGGCCGCCGCCGAGCCGGGCAGCGCTGAGCACACCTGGGCTGCCGCGCAGTTCTCCGCCGCGCTCAACGGCATCGACGCCGACCGCAAGGCGCCCCCCAGGCCGATGGTCGGCTGCAGCTGGGACCTTAGTCAGGTGAGGTTGGCGAACGCCTCGACCAGGTTGATCCGGCCGGAGACGATCAACACGTCGCCGCGGTGCACAACGGTGTCCGGGGTGGCGTAGGTGAACTCCTCGCCGGGGCGCTTGACGGCGACCACCGTGATCCCGTGCCGAGCGCGGACCCCGCTCGCCGAGAGCGGGCGATCGAGGATCTCGCCAGGGGCGATGGTCTTGACCATGGCGAAGTCGTCCTCGAACTCGATGTAGTCGATCATCCGGCCGGTGACCAGATGGGCCACCCGCTCGCCCATGTCAAATTCGGGCAGCACGACGTGGTGCGCGCCGATCCGCTGCAGGATGCGTCCGTGCTGGCGGCTGGTGGCTTTGGCCCAGATGTGCGGGATGCCCAGGTCGACCAGCACCGCGGTGGTGAGGATGCTCGCCTCGAGGTCGGTGCCGATGCCGACGACGGCGCGGCTGAAATCGGCCACGTCGAGCTGCCGCAGTGCCTCGGCGTCGGTGGTGTCGGCGACCGCGGCATGGGTAAGGTCGTCGGCGTACCGCTGGATGAGGACCGGGTCGCTGTCCAGGCCGAGGACCTCCGAGCCGCGGCGGACCAGCTCCAGTGCCAGCGATGCGCCGAACCGGCCGAGGCCCAGCACGACGACCCGGCTGGTGCAGGGGCTGTGGTCGTTTCTAGCCAACGATGGTTCGCTCCTCCGGCAGTTCGTAGCGGCGCCCGCGGTCGCGCAGAGCGAGCGCGGAGGCCAGCGTGATGGGGCCAAGTCTGCCCAGGAACATCAGCGCGGTCAGCACGAGTTGGCCGGGAGCGGACAAGTCGTCGGTGATGCCTGTCGAGAGCCCGACGGTGCCGAAGGCGGAGATGGCCTCGAACAGCACCGCGTCGAGCCCGAAGTCGCTGATCGACAGCAGGATCACCGTGGACACCATCACCAGCCCGACGCCGGCCAGCGCGACGGTGAGCGCCTGGCGCTGCACGGTCGCGGGCAGTCGCCGGCCCAGGACGTGCACCGTGGGCTCGCCGCGGACCTCGGCGAGCATAACGAACGCGAGCAGCGCGAAGGTGGTCACCTTGATGCCGCCGGCAGTACCGGCACTGCCGCCGCCGATGAACATCAGGACGTCAGTGATGAGCAGCGTCGCAGGGTCCATCTGCCCGATGTCGATGCTGTTGAATCCGGCGGTGCGCGGCATGATGCCCAGAAAGAGACCGATGACGAGCTTGCCGCCCACGTCGACCGGACCGATCGTGCCGGGGTTGCGCCACTCGGCGATGAGGAACGCCGCGATCCCCACCAACACGAGTACCGCGTAGGTGATGACGGTGACCCGTACGTGTAGTGACCACCGTGAGGTGCGCCCGCGCAGCCGCCGGCCCAGCTCGAACAGCACCGGAAAGCCGATGCCCCCGGTGATGCTGGCGAGCGCGATCGGCACACAGATCCAGGGATCGGTGGCGAAGGGGATCATGTTGTCGGTGAACAGCGCGAAGCCGGCGTTGTTGAACGACGACACCCCGTGGAAGCCGCCGAGATATAGCGCTCGCCCCAGCGGTTCGTCGTAGAACAGCGCGAATCGCGCCACCAGCGGCACCGCGACCAGGAACTCGATCACGAGGCTGATCACCAGTACGCCGCCGAGGACCCGACGGACCTCACCGAGCCCGAGCGACCTGGTCTCCGCTTGAGCGGTCAGCTGGAGCCGCAGCCCCATGCGCCGGGCGATGAGCAGACCGAGCAGCGTCGCCAACGTCATGATCCCGATACCGCCGGCCTGGATCAACCCGAGAATCACCAGCTCGCCGGACGTGGACCAGTACGTCGGCGTGTCCACGACGATCAAGCCGGTGACGCACACGGCCGAGACCGCGGTGAACACCGCCACGACGAAATCAGGCGACGTGCCCGTCTCGGTGGTGCCGGGCAGCATCAGCAACGCCGTGCCGATCGCCGCCGCCACAGCGAATCCGGCGACGACTGCGGCGGCCGGCCTGCGGAGCAACCCGGCAACCGGCGACCACTGGCGCAGCACCGCGATCACCACGAAGCGAAGACTAGCTACGCGCTTGGGGAGTGCGGCGCTCACGGCGCACGGGCAGCGAGCACACTGGTCGGCGTGAGCCGGCCGTCCCCGCAGAACCTACCGAGCGCAGCACGCGGTCGGCGCCGGCTGTCGTCCCAGGCCAGGCGAGGCGAGCTACTCGACGCGGCGCTGCGGGAGTTCAGCAGCCGGGGTTACTACCTCACCCAGATGGAACACGTCGCCGCGACCGCCGGGGTGAGCAAGGCGCTGGTGTACCAGCACTTCCCGAGCAAGGAGGAGCTCTTCGCGGCGGTGACCGAGCATGTCGTGGCGGGCTTCATGGGACGGCTGCCCGAGGTGTTGGGCAAGGCCGGCGATGCGCTCGGCGCCTGGCGCGGTGTGGTCCGGCTGCTCTGCGACCTGGTGAGCGAGCGTCCGGAGGCGTGGGCGCTGGTCGCGCGGCACCTTGATAACCCTGAGATCGGCGCGCCGCTGCGCGGGCTCCGGGAGCAGATGACTGACGTGCTGGCGGCGGTACTCGCCAGCTACTACGCCCCCGAGCAGGGGGGTGCGGCGCCCTCCGAGGAGCAGGTACTGGAGCAGGCGCGGCTGACCGTCCCGCTGCTCGTCGGCGCGTTGCAGGGGCTGATGTCCTGGTGGCTGGAGCACCCGGAGGTACCGCGCGCGAAGGTGGAGGCGCGGGCGGTTGACTTCGGCTGGCTGGGCCTGGACCGGATCCGCCGGGGTGAGTGGCTGCCACTTGCCAGTGACTGACGAGTCAGTTACTTTGAGAGCCCCACCCGTCAAGGAGGCCGCACATGTCCATGACGAGCGCCGTTGACGCGACGACCAGCCCCATTCCGGATCGCGAGGAAACCGCTCAGCGGCTGCTGCGGACCTCGGCCAAGCACTCCTACGATCCGGCTGTCGAGATCGACTGGGACGCCCCGCTCGCACCGGACCGCTACTTCATCGACCCGCGCCGCAGCTCGCTGTACGGCACCGCGATCTGGGACCGGATGAGCGAGCAGCAGCGGATCGAACTGACCAAGCACGAGCTCGTGAGCCTTTACTGCATGGGCATCTGGTTCGAGACGATCCTCATGCAGATGCTCGTCCGGTACACCGTCCCAAGGGCAGCGCACACGCCCGGTACGCGTGGACCGAGATCGCCGACGAGTGCCGGCACTCGGTGATGTTCTCCCGCGCCGCGGAGAAGTTCGGCGGCCCGGACTACGGTCCTGGCTGGTTAGTACACCACCTCGGGCGGCTGCTCAAGACGACCTCCAACGGCACTCTGACCTTCGGCGGCGCGATCTATGTCGAGGAGATCCTCGACGCGGTGCAGCGCGAGCAGATGGCGGATGAGTCGCTGCAGCCGATGGTGCAGAAAGTGTCGTGGATCCACGTCGTCGAGGAAGCCCGCCATATCCGCTACGCCCGTGAGGAAACCCGCCGGCAGTGGCCTCGGTTGGGCTGGCTGGGCCGCGCCTACAGCCGCTTCGTCCTCGCGTTGGTGGTCTACTTCTCCACCACCAGGCTGATCGATCCGAAGGTGTACGCGGCGGTCGGCCTGGACGCCGACGAGGCCGTCGCGGCGGCCGCGGCGAACCCGCACTGGCGGCAGACCAAGCAGTTCGCCGCCCGCAAGGTCATCGACTTCTTCAACGAGGTCGGGCTCATCGCCGGGCCGGGAAAGCTGCTCTGGCGCTGGGCCGGAGTTCTGTAGAGCTGACAAGCTCCCGCCGGGCAAGATCGAGGCATGAGCCGGACCGAGGAATACGACTACGTCGTCGTCGGCGGTGGATCGGCGGGATGCGTCCTTGCGGTCCGGCTGTCGGAGGACCCATCGGTCACGGTGTGCCTGCTCGAGGCCGGGCCGTCCGACGTCGACGAGCCGGCCATCCTGCGACTGGAGCGGTGGCCTGGCCTCATGGGGTCCGGCTACGACTGGGATTACCCGATCGAGCCCCAGCACAAGGGCAACAGCTTCCTGCGGCATTCCCGGGCCAAGGTCCTCGGTGGTTGCTCGTCACACAACTCCTGCATCGCCTTCTGGCCGCCACGCGAAGATCTCGACGAATGGGCGGCGATGGGATGCAAGGGCTGGAGCGCCCAGGAGTGCTGGCCGTTGCTCACACGGCTGGAGAGCAACGACGGTCCGGGCGATCACCACGGCCGTTCGGGTCCGGTGACGCTGCGGCAGATCCCGCCGCACGACCTGTGCGGTGTCGCTGTGCTGGCGGCCGCGGCCGAGGTCGGGCTACCCACCGTGCGTTTCAACGAGGGCGTCACGGTCGCTGAGGGCGCTGGCTTCTTCCAGATCAACGCCGATGACGGCAACGCCCGCATGTCCTCGTCGCGTGCCTACCTGCACCCGGTCATGGGCCAGCGGCGTAACCTCGTGGTTCACACCGATATCTGGGCCAAGCAGGTGCTCCTCGACACGGACGGGCGGGCGACCGGGGTGGAGCACCTGGACTGCGAGACCTTTCAGTACAACACCGTGCGCGCCCGGCGCGAGGTGATCCTGTGCGCCGGCGCGATCGATACCCCCAAGCTGCTCATGCTGTCCGGCATCGGACCGGCCGAGCACCTGCGGGACGTCGGCGTCGACGTGCTGGTGGACAGCCCCGGCGTCGGGTCCAATTTGGACGACCACGTCGAGGGACTCGTGATGTGGGAGGCCTCGCAGCCGATGGTCACTCGCTCCACGCAGTGGTGGGAAATCGGCCTGTTCACCCGGACCGAACCGGGACTCGATCGGCCTGACTTGATGATGCACTACGGCTCGGTGCCGTTCGACCTGAATACCCTGCGATGGGGCTATCCGACCACGTCGAACGGTTTCTGCTTGACACCGAACGTCACCCGCGGCCGGTCCCGCGGAACCGTCCGGCTCCGGACGCGTGACTTCCGGGACCGTGCCAAGGTGGACCCGCGCTACTTCACCGACCCCGAAGACCATGACATCTCCGTGATGCTCGCCGGGATCAAGCTTGCCCGCCGGATCGCCGCGCAGCCGGCGTTGCACGGCTGGGTCAACCGGGAGCTGGCACCCGGCGCAGACGCGGTCAGCGATGACGAGCTCATCGACTACATCCGCAAGACACACAACACCGTCTACCACCTCGCGGGCACGGCCAGGATGGGTGCGGCAGACGACCCGGCGGCCGTGATCGATCCACGGCTGCGGGTCAAGGGGGTGACCGGGCTGAGAGTCGCGGACGGCTCCATCATGCCTTTCCTGCCGGCCGTCAACCCGAACATCACCACGATGATGATCGGGGAGAAGGCCAGCGATCTCGTCATCGAGGACGCGCGTCAGCCCCCGGCCTGAAACCTCCGGCCTGAAGCGCCGCGACGAGCCGGTCCACCGCGGTGCCGAGACCCCATTTCCGCTGCAGGGCGGTGAGCGCGGCGGGGTCGGCCGGCGCTACGGGCACTGTGTCGGCGCGATCTTGGCGCACCGGGGCATCGGTGGCCACCCGCACCACGGCGGGGGCCAGCTCGAGGTAGTCCCGGGACGCCCGCAGCTTGGCCCGCATCCCAGGGGCGAGTGCTGATCGCGGATCGTCCAGCGCGACGAGCAGGCCCTCCATCGAGCCGAACCGGCTGATCAACGTGGCCGCGGTCTTCTCACCGATTCCCGGCACCCCGGGCAACCCGTCGGACGGGTCGCCGCGCAGCGCGGCCAGATCCGCGTAGCCGGATCCGGCTCCGGTCTCGGGCAGCCCGTAGCGCCGGGCGAGTTCGGGGGGGCCGATCACCTCCGCTTTGGCCAGCCCGCGCCCGACATAGACCACCCGCACCGGAGTCGGCTCAGTGCGCACGACCTGAAACAGGTCCCGGTCGCCGCTGACCACCTCGACCGGGTCACGGCGCTCGGCGGCAGCCAGCGCGCCGATCACGTCATCGGCCTCGTAACCCTTGGCGCCTGCAGTGGCCAGGCCGGCGGCGGCCAGCAGTTCGAGGATCAGGGGCACCTGCGGGCTCAGGGTGTCCAGTACCTGCTCGACGTCGGTAGCGTCGGACCCGGTCTCCTCGGCGACCCGGTGCGCCTTGTAGGAGGGGATCGCGGCGACCCGGAAGGCCGGCCGCCAGTCCAGGTCCAGGCAGGCCACCAGCCGGGACGGGCGGCGCGACTCGATCAGCCGGGCAACCATGTCCGTGAAACCCCGCACCGCGTTCACCGGGGTACCGTCCGGGGCAGTGATCGACTCCGGGACCCCGTAGTAGGCCCGGAAGTACAGGCTTGCGGCATCGAGCAGCAGCAGAGGTGCGTCCATGAGCGCAAAGCCTGCCAGCTCCCGGTCCCCGGCCCTAAGCTTTGAGGGTGCCCGCCCCACTCGACACACTCACCTCCCGCCTGGCCCGGGCCCAGCAGGCCACCCGGGTCGCCGGCCTGGACGCCCTGCTGGTCACGCCCAGCTCTGATCTGCGCTACCTGCTGGGGGTGGCCGGCGAGTCCCATGAGCGGCTGACCTGCCTGGTGCTGCCCGCTGACGGTGACCCGGCGCTGATCGTGCCAGCGCTGGAACGCCCGGGCCTGGACGCCACCCCGGTGCCCGAGCTCGGCCTGGAGATCGCCGAGTGGGCCGATGACGAGGATCCGTATGCCCTGGTCACCGACC
>JBOHGX010000376.1:0-2536 GCA_050700255.1 Pseudonocardiaceae bacterium | reverse complement strand
AGCCCTGCTATGTCTTCCACCCGCTCAACGCCTACGACGAGGGTGACTCGATCATCCTGGATGTCGTGCGCCACCCGAAGATGTTCGTCACCGACTTCCACGGCCCCAATGAAGGCCCCACTACCCTGGACCGCTGGACCGTCGATCTCGCAGACGGCAAGGTCCGCGAGACCCGCCTTGACGATCATCCGCAGGAATTCCCGCGCATTGACGAACGGCTCGTCGGCCGACCCTACCGCTACGGATACGCGATGCAGACGTCCAGTACCGGCGGCCGGCCTGGTGACTCGATCCTCAAACACGACTTGCACCGTGGCCAGACCACTGCCCGGCGGCTGGGCGCCGATAAGCGCGTCGGGGAGTTCGTCTTCGTGCCCCATGCTCCGCAGGCCCCTGAGGACGATGGGGTACTCATGGGATTCGTGTACGACGCCAGCACGGACCGCAGCGACCTGGTCATTCTGGACGCCGCTAGCCTCGAGACGATCGCCGCGATCCATCTGCCCCAGCGGGTACCCGACGGTTTCCACGGCAATTGGGCACCCGCCGGACCGTGACCGCCTTACCGGTCAGCGGCGGCGGTGGCGAGCTCGACGGTCAGCGGCAGTGTGAACGACTGTTCCCTGCACTTGCTGTCCGCGTTGGCTGCCATCGTCACGCTGAGGTCATAGGCCCGAATATTCGTGGGGTTGATGAAGCCCGTCGGGCCTTCGACCGGCGCGCTGGTGATGGTGCCGGCGGGGCAGCTTGCGGCCGCAGTCGAACTGCCCGCGCTGATCGAGGCGACCCGAACGCCGTAGTCGGTCGGGTTTCTGACGTAGAGGGGAAAGGTCCTGGTCTCACCGGTGGGCAACGGGCGAACTCCGTCTTCCGGAGTGATGGTGATCTCGACTGTCGTCGTTGTCCCGGTCTCGCCACCGCCGACGGACCCGATGAAGAACCCCACGCCGACGAGCCCCACGACGACGAGCAGGGCGAGACCATCGAAAACGTTGAAGCCCCGCACCTGATCGAGCAAGCCTTTTTCCACTGCAGACTCCCTCCAGCGCCGAGTGACCCCGGCCACGACCGCTGCACGGTCTGATGTTCTACCGGACTCCTGACGTGACTGTCGACCGAGCGTGTCCGAAAGGCCGCGCTCGGTAGCGTCCAGGTGGAAGGCTATGCGGTACCACCGGGGTGGGTATCTCCCGGGTGCTCCCCACCGTCGTGGCGGCCGCGACTGTCATTGATCGGTTGGTGGCAGCGCGTCAGGTGTGGTGATCACCAGAGCCCGATACGCCGAGCACGACAGCGCGACACGCCGGGCAGGGGGGCACGACACACCGGGCAGGAGAGCAGGACACGCGGGGTTAGAGGACTTTGAGTTCCTCGATGACTGATTCGACGGAGGATTTGGCGTCACCGAAGAGCATCGCGGTGCCGGGGGAGTAGTAGAGCTCGTTGTCGATGCCGGCGAAGCCGGGGCTCATCGAGCGCTTGAGCACGATGACCGATTTGCTCTGGTCGACGTTGAGGATCGGCATGCCGTGGATCGGCGAGTTCGGGTCGCTGCGGGCGGCCGGGTTGGTGACGTCGTTGGCACCGATCACCAGCGCGACGTCAGTACGGTTGAACTCGCCGTTGATCTCGTCCATCTCCTTGAGCTGCTCGTAGGGCACGTCGGCCTCGGCGAGCAGCACGCTCATGTGCCCGGGCATCCGGCCGGCCACCGGATGGATGGCGTACTTGACCTCGACGCCCTTGTCCTCGAGCAGCCTGGCCATGTCCCGCACGGTGTGCTGGGCCTGCGCCACGGCCATGCCGTACCCGGGCACCACGACGACCTGGTTGGCGTAGGCCATCTGGACGGCCGCGTCGGCCGCGGTGGTCTCCCGGACGGTCTTGTCCCCCAGCTCGCGGCCCGGTGCCGCGCCACCCCCGCCGCCGAACCCACCGGCGACGATCGCCGGGATGGACCGGTTCATCGCCTTGGCCATCAGGTTGGTCAGGATCGAACCCGAAGCACCGACGATCATGCCGGCGACGATCATGGCGGTGTTGTTCAGCGCCAGCCCGGCCGCCGCGGCCGAGAGTCCGGTCGCCGCGTTGAGCAGCGAGATCACCACTGGCATGTCGGCGCCGCCGATCGGCAGCACGACCAGCAGCCCCAACGCCGCAGCGAACGCCAGCGTCCCGATGATCAGCAGCTGCGTGTCGCTGCCGGAGCCGATTGCGACCGCGCAGGCCAGTGCCGCCAGCAGCGCCAGCGCGTTGACCAGCTGCTGTGGCTTACCCAGGCTGATCGGCCGGCCGGGAATGAGCCCCTGCAGCTTGCCGTAGGCAACCAGGGAGCCCCAGAACGACACCGAGCCGACGATCGCGCCGAACAGCGAGGCGACCATCACGTACGCCGGTTCCCCACTGAAGCCGGCGGTGCTGTTGAACTCCACCCAGGCGATCAGCGCGACCGCGCCACCGCCGACGCCGTTGAACAGCGCCACCATCTGCGGCATCGCGGTCATCTTCACCTGCTTGGCGGCCGGCACCCCGAGCA
>JBOHGX010000375.1:0-4671 GCA_050700255.1 Pseudonocardiaceae bacterium | reverse complement strand
GGTGAGCACCACACTCGCGGCCCGGCGCAGCACCATCTGGTGGACCAGTGTCGCGGACAGCTCATCGAGCAGGTGCGCATCGTCCACCCCGATGACCACACCGGCCTTGCCGGCACCGGCCAGCAGCGCGTCCCTGGCCTGACCCACCAGCCGGGCCGGGTCCGGGCCGACCACGCTCAGGGTCGCGGCGAACGCGCCCAAGGGCAGTGCTCGTGCCGAGGCGGTGGCCACTGCCCACCGGGTCAGTTCACCGCGGTGCTCGGCCAGCGCCAGCGCTTCCCGGGCCAGCCGGGTCTTGCCCACGCCAGCTGCGCCAGCCAGCACCACCCCGGCCGGCCCATCGCGGCGACGGGTCAGCCCGCTGATCACGCTCAGCTCCTCAGCCCGTCCGGTCAACGGCCAGGTGGCGGCCACACCGTCAGTGTGAACTATCGACCAGGATCGACGAGGAAAGTGAGTAAAGACAAGCCGGATGGCGTGGGACTTGCGGACTTCAGTGTCAGTCCGGTGACCCTCCCCAGCTCGGCGAACTCGTCCAGCGTTCGTTCCCGCCCGCCGAGGAACACCAGCATCAAGAGGTTCATGAAAGTGAACGTCAGCGAGTTTGTCTGCTCATTGGTTCGATCGACGACAAGGATACGGCTGCCGGCGCCGGCTGCCTCTGCACAGCGGCGCAGGATCCTGGTGGCCTCGTGGTCGTTCCAATCATGCAAGATGCTGGCCAGCAGATAGAGATCGCCGCCGGTCGGTAGCGGATCGAAAATGTTCCCTTCGACCGCTGTGGTTCGGTGGGAAAGCCCGGCGGCCTCAAACGTCTTCTCGGCCAGCGACGCCATGGCCGGCAGGTCCACGAGGGTGCCCCGCATGGCCGGCTGGGCGAGCAGGAGTTCCCTGACCAGAAGTCCGGCACCGCCACCGACATCGACAACATGAGTGACGTCATTCCAGTCGTAGCATGTGACCACATCGGGGGCGAACGATGCCGCCCGGGACGCCATCAGCTCGCCGAACGCGGTCGCCAGATCGGGACTGCTCTCAAGATCTTCCCATACCGGGCGGCCGAATATTTTTGGATACGCAGTCGCGCCGGTACGCACCGAATCGAGCAGTCCGGTGAAAGAGACGTCCATGCGCCCGGCGGCAGGCCCGTCGAGGTCGAGCCAGCCCCGTACTCCCATCGGATGGTTGCTGGTGAGTACGCGCGCCGACTCCGTCATCGAGAACACGCCCGGCTCGTGTTCGGCGAACATCCCTCGACAGGTGAGAAAGCGCATCAACCGTCCCAGTGCGTCGGGATCGGCCCCGGCTGCCGCGGCGAGCTCGTCCAACCGTCGTGGTCTCGCTTCGATCAGGTCCGCGAGCCGGAGCGTGGCCGCGACGCGTATCGCGTAGGGCGAAGCGAGGTTGGCCAGCTGGGCCACGACCGACGATTCGCCATAAAGATTTTCGATCATTGTCTACCCTCGATCGAGGTCGGTCTTTCGTCGGGTCGCAAAGCCGCATTCATCAGCGGCGGATCACCGAGGACATGGACACGGCGGAGGTGGCGCCCGCATCTGCTGGCGTAGGGCTCCCGGCCGTGGAGCAACGTGTAGTTGTCCGCGACGACAACATCGCCCGTGTGCCACTCGTGAGCGTAGCAATGGCGCGGGTCGTACAGCGCATGCAGCAGCGTCTGCTCGATCTCGGCAACACGCTCATCCGGCACGTCATGGAACGCCACGCGCGGCCGGTTGACGTAGTCGATGCTCTCGGGAATCGGTTCCAGATAGCGGATCGTCGGGAACTCTCTGATCGGGTGTTTGACAACCAGAGCAGACACGGCCATACCGCCGTAGTGAGACGCTTTCGTGACCCTATAGGTGAGGGTCAGGCTCTCCCACAGCTCGCGCGTCGCAGCGTCGGCATCGTCGAGCACTCGGGTGGTGTCGCAGAAGACGGTGCGCCCACCTTGCCCCTGATCAACAGCGTTGATGCACTGAAAGATCTGGAACTCCGGGATCCAATCAACGAACATGCCATCCCAGTGGAACGAGACCCCCGTATTATCGAAGACGTGGTCGACTGGGCGCTTGTGCTCGACCAATTCAAGCACCGCGCCGAAGGGCCAGGCCAGCACCTGTCCCCACGATCCGGCGTACCGTGCCAGTTGTTCCGGGCCCGACCAGGCCTGGAAGCCGCGAAATACAACGAGGTGGTAGTCGCGCACCAGGTCCCGAGCGGTTGGGATCGGAACCTCGGTAATATGCACCGTGGCTGCACTCGGATGTATCATGACGCCGAATGGCGAGACGATCTCCACGCTGTACTGGCCGCACAGCTCAGTGGGCGACAGTATCATGAAAACTTTTCCTCTCGAAGTCGGCGCGGCCAGACCTAGGCGACGAGCAATGGGCTGTTGGTAGAAAGATGCGGCTGCCTCGCAACAAAGTGTGACGGCCTACCGTCGACGTAAACGAGATCCGCGCCCAACGTCTCCGCCTCGTGGCGCTTCATGAGAACGAACCGGCCCCCGACGTCGACCGCCGTGCCATGCCAGGGGGTGATCCAGTTGTCCGAGGTCTCAAGAAGGTTGATGCCAAGCTTGGCCGACCCGCAGTGCTGCGGATGGATGGACAGCCGCACAGCTTCCGGAAAGCGTTCCGCAATAAGTCTTCCCCATGCCCTGCTCCGCTGCATGACACCATAGGCCCGCTCGCGGCACTCTCGCTGAAGGGCGGCCCGACTTTTCTTGTGGCCAGGCCCATCAGCGTCCTCGAGGAGGAAACGCGTTAAACCCCGGTATAAGGTGAGTAAGTCTCCTCCTGCGCGTACTCGCCGCTTGAGGTCGTCGAGATCTTCACCATAGCTCTCCATCAGCGCAACGCGCATCATTTCATAGGTGCGCCCCCGGTACTGGCCATCAAGGCCGAAGAGCTGCAATGGTCCCGGACCGTTCTTCCCGATCATTCCCCTCAGCTTAGCCTGATACAAGGTGATATCCGAATCAGCGATATGTACGAGATCGCTGAACACATGGCCGTCGGAGCAGATAATGACGTGCGCCCCAGGGGTGTAGATTCGCTGAATCCGATCGCAGAGCTTGTGAAGAAAATCCAGCGAACGTTGTTCCGCCATGTCCGGAGCAACGCCGATCACTTTTGACTTGTTCGGCGACTTGCCGGGGAATGCGGGAAGCGCAAAATCGACGGGGGCGTGTCGTGAGACGAATCGGGCGACGCGCTCCTGGTGGGCTGCTATGCAGCGGGCGCAGGGGCGGGAGGTGCACGTTACCCGCCTGACCAGTCGCTGGTGCTGCATGAGCACCATCAATATGTCCACGGAGATTTCATGTGCACGGGCCGTCCACATGGCTGGGACTCCTCTCGTCCCCCGTCATCGCGGTGCAAGATCGCTAGGCTCGCTGACCGACGAATCAACCCACGGTCGGGATCACTGTTGAATGCTGCGCGCAAACCTTTTGCAATTGCTCGGTGCCCGCATCCGTATCGAAGGCACGTGTTGGGTACGCGCAGAACAGTGCGAATGGATGCCTGGTGGCGAGGTCGTTCCAGAGGCGCTCTAATGCGATGGCAGCGGCCACATTCCCCTGGTCCCACAGCACCGCGACCATCTCACCGTAGATTCGCACATTGCGCGGTCCCTGCGCCGCTCGGTAAACGAGCTTCCCGATGGTTGTGCTGAAGCGCGCTGCGTCCGGCATGCTGGTGACCATGAACGTCGACAGGGCTTCGGACGCGTCCAGTGCAATGTAGCGGCCGCTTCGGCTGGCCTCACGCAGGTCGACGCCCGCTTTCATGAGGGCGCGGTCGAACAAATCCCGGTGGGAGGCGGTGGCGACCACGATGGCAGCATCGCCGGCCAGGAAGGCCGGCGCCAGGAAATCGCGCACGGAGCCCACGAGAAAGGCTTCCGTCTCGTAGAATCCGACGGCATGCGAATGCCCCTCAGGGGCGGCAATGTCGTCACATTGTGACTCGTTGGCCGTCAGGCCGCGGATCCGGGCATGCAGCTGGGCCGCGAGGGGCTTCGCGTCACTTAGTCGCGCCAGCCGCTCAGCGAGGTCTCGTCGCCCAATGCGGTAGAGACCGCTGGTCCGCTGCACGCCGAGACGCTCGGCCCAGGCGCGGTCGAGTACGACGTAGCCATTCGGCTTGCGCGAACGGCGCTTCTGTCGTCGGTAAGGGATCATGAGAGTTTCCTTTCGGGGCCGGCAACCGGAGCCTCTCAGTCCGTCACGTCGACCCGCTGTCAGATACTTGACATGGACAATGTCAGCCTGCCGACACCTTTGCGGGAGCCTGCGCTACCTAGGATGCGCGCGGCCGGAGCCGGCGATGCGAGTAGTCGGCTACTCGGATCCTTTCGGGGCGGGTACGCACCCGATGATCAGTCGCCGCGAAGTAAGGGGGCGAGTTCGCTGCGGTCGGAGACGCCGAGTTTGGCGCAAGCCCGGTAGAGGTGGCCCTCGACGGTACGGACCGACACGATCAGCCGGTCGGCGATCTGGCGGTTGGACAGCCCGCCGGAGGCTAGGGTGACGATCTCCCGCTCCCGGCGGGTCAGCGGCAGCGGGGCGGCCAGCGCAACCAGGGCCGGGGTGCGGGCGCCTTCGCAAACCTGCGCCAGCCGGTGCGCGCGGGCGGTGGCGGCCTGGGCGGAGCCCCGCTG
>JBOHGX010000374.1:0-10760 GCA_050700255.1 Pseudonocardiaceae bacterium | reverse complement strand
GGGGCATGGCGACGAGCACAGGCCGTCTACGGTAAACGGGTGACCACAGCCCCGGAGCATCCCGCCGCCCGGCGCAGCCTCAGGTGGGACGAGCGCTCGTTGCTATCCGACTACCGTGGGGTGCGGTCGTGGCTGGCGGTATCCCTGGCCCTGGCGCTCACTGCGACGGGCGTGTTCACCGATATCCAACGGCAGGGCCGGCTCGGCGTCGTCTTCCATGCCTGCTACCTCCTCGGCTGCCTGCTGGCGGTGGTCGCGGTGCAGCGCAAGGGGCTGTTCGGGCCGATGGTGCAGCCTCCGCTGATCCTGGCGATCGCGGTACCCGGCGTTGTTCTGGCGGCCGGCTCGTTGCCCAGCGGCGGGGCGATGATGGCGACCGCGCTCGCTGTCGGCACCCCCTTGATCAACGGCTTTCCCACCATGGCGATCACCACCGGGCTCGTCCTTGCTATCGGAGCCTTTCGGCTGGTCACCCAGCGACGACCGAGTGTGCGCCGCACCACCTGAGCGCCCTGAGCGCTAACCGGCTCCGGTTAGGGAGATGCTGAGATCGAGCGCTTGAGTTCCCGCGGCAGCGAGAACACCAGCTTCTCCTCTGCAGTGGTGATCTCCTGCACGTCGATGTATCCATGCTCGGCAAGGAAGTCGAGTACGCCGCGGACCAAGACTTCGGGCACGGAAGCGCCACTGGTGACGCCGACGGTGTGTACGCCCTGCAGCCAGGCCGAGTCGATCTCCCGTGCATAGTCGATCAGGTAGACCGCCCGGGCACCGGTGGCCAGCGCAACCTCGACCAACCGCACCGAGTTGGAGGAGTTCCGCGACCCTATGACCAGAACCAGATCGCAGTCGGCGGCCATCGCCTTCACTGCCACCTGCCGGTTCTGCGTGGCATAGCAGATGTCGTCGCTGGGTGGGTCGGTCAGCTCTGGAAAGCGCTCCTTGAGCGCAGCCACGGTCTGCATGGTCTCGTCTACCGACAGCGTGGTCTGGGACAGCCACACCACCCGGGATGGATCGCGCACAGTTATCGAATCCACCGCGTCAGGGCCGTCCACGAGTTGAATCTGCAGGGGCGCCTCACCGGCGGTGCCCTCGACCTCCTCGTGGCCCTCGTGACCGATCAGCAGGATGTCGTAGCCGTCCCGGGCGAACCGCTTGGCCTCTTGGTGCACCTTGGTCACCAGCGGGCAGGTGGCGTCGATGGTGCGCAGGCCGCGCGCAGTGGCCTGCTCGTGCACCGCTGGGGCGACTCCGTGCGCGGAGAAGACCACGATGGCACCCGCAGGCACTTCGTCGGCCTCGTCGACGAAGATCACCCCGCGGTCCTGCAGGGTCTCCACAACGTGCCGGTTGTGCACGATCTGCTTGCGGACGTAAACCGGCGGCCCGTGAGCCTCGAGGGCCTTCTCGACGGTGACCACTGCGCGGTCGACCCCGGCACAGTACCCGCGGGGCTTGGCTAGCAACACACGCTTGGTCATGCCTCTACCCTAACTACCATGAGTACCTTGCCGTTGCCCGTGCGGATCGCTGTGGGTCTGGCGGTCACCGCCGTGGAACAGGCCCGCAAGCTCCCCGAGCAACTCAGTGAACTACCTGTCACCGCGGCCAGCCGCGCCGTGCAGGCCGCGATGCGGGTGCAGCAGCGGGTCACCGAACTGGCCATCAAGGGCGACGAGGTATGCGCGATGTTCCAGCCGGTGGAAGAGGCTCCACCGTGGACTCGGTTCGATGAAGACGACGAACCCGGTGCGCCTGGCACCAGAAACGGCACCATAGGACCTGCGAGCGAGTTCGGTGAGCCCCCCGACGGCGCAGCGCCCACCGCGGTAGCCCCCGGTTCCAGCGCCGGACATGGCACCGCAGCGAGAGGCGAGATCGATGAGGCCGATATCGCCCGCGCCATGACAACTGCGCCCCCGCACGCAGCCGACGCCCAACCCAGGAACGCTGCACCCACCGAATTCGCAGACGCCAGCGTGGCCCGGTCCGCGATCCACCCGCCACCGGTGTTACCACACTACGACGACATGTCGATAGCCCAGCTACGCGCCAAGCTGCGAACGCTATCGCTACCCGAGCTGACCGAACTGCTGGAGTACGAGCACGCACACCAGGACCGCACGGCATTCGTCACCATGCTGTCCAACCGGATCTCCACGGTCCGCTCGCGATGACCAGATGCCTGTGACGGATCCGGCCACCACGCCAGAAGCACCCTGGCCGGTTCGCACGGTGGCACGCAAGATCGCGGCGTGGATCGACCGGCTGGGCGCGGTCTGGGTCGAAGGGCAGATCACCCAGGTATCGGCCAGGGCTGGTACCGGAACAGCGTTTCTCACATTGCGCGACCCGGTCGCTGACGTCTCCTTGACCCTGACCTGCCCGGTCGGGCTGGTGCGTGACAGGCAGCCGCCACTGGCCGACGGCAGCCGCGTCGTGGTGCACGGCAAGCCATCGGTGCACCTCGGCCGTGGCACGCTGAGCTTGCGAGTCGACGAGATCCGCGCAGTTGGCATCGGCGAGCTGCTGGCCCGCATTGAGCGGCTCCGACGACTGCTTGACGCCGAAGGCTTGTTCGATCCCCGCCGCAAACGCCGGCTGCCGTTGCTGCCCGGTTGCATCGGGCTGATCACTGGCCGGGCCAGCGCCGCCGAGCGTGACGTGCTCAGCAACGCCACAGCCCGCTGGCCCGCTGTGCACTTCCGAGTGCAGAACGTGGCGGTGCAGGGCCCGCTCGCGGTTGGCCAGATCATCGACGCGCTCACCGTGCTCGACGCCGACCCCGCGGTGGACGTCATCGTGCTGGCTCGAGGCGGCGGTAGCGTGGAGGACCTGCTGCCGTTCTCCGACGAGGCGCTGTGCCGGGCAGTATCAGGCTGTCGAACCCCCGTGGTCTCTGCGATCGGCCACGAGCCGGACACTCCGCTGGTGGACCACGTGGCGGACAAGCGCTGCTCCACGCCGACAGATGCCGGCAAGTGCGTGGTGCCCGACGTCGCAGAGGAATCCACTCGACTAGGACAGCTGCGCGACCGCTGCCGGCGTGCCCTCCATGGCTGGGTGGACCGGGAGCGGCAGCTGCTTGACACCCTGCGCAGCCGTCCGGTGTTGGCCAACCCGACGCGTCCGCTGGACGAGCGCGGCCGGGTTGTGACCGACCTGCGTGCTCAGGCGGACCGGGCCGTACTCGGTGGGTTACGAGCGGCGCAGGAGCGGCTGGAGCACACTGCGGCCCGCCTGGTGACCCTGGGCCCGGCAGCCACCCTCGCCCGGGGCTACGCAGTGGTCCAGCGACTGGATGGTCCAGTGCAAGGTCACGTGCTCCGGTCGGTGGCCGACGCGCCCGAGGGCACCGGACTGCGGGTGCGGCTGTCCGATGGGGCCCTGCATGCGGTGGTGACCGGTGGCCGATGATGACGCTGTGAGCCGCACGGACGATCCAGCCATGCTGGGCTACGAAGCCGCCCGGGACGAACTGACTGAAGTGGTGCGCGCCCTGGAGGCAGGCGGGCTGACGCTGGAAGACTCCCTGGCGCTGTGGGAGCGCGGCCAGCAGCTCGCCGCATTGTGCGAGCGGCACCTCGCCGGTGCCCGGGAGCGAATCGAGTCCGTGATCACTGCTCGCGAGCAGCGTGGCGCACCACCATTGACGGAGCCCGAAACCAAGGCCTGATGGCAGGATCGGGGTGTTGCGTAGTCAACTCTCGGAGGGCCCCATGAGTACTTCGTCGATTCCACGTCAAAACCGCACGCGCGAGGAACCTGACCGCAACCTCGCCATGGAACTGGTGCGAGTCACCGAGGCTGCGGCGATGGCCGCCGGCCGCTGGGTCGGCCGCGGTGACAAAAACGGTGGTGACCAGGCGGCAGTGGACGCGATGCGCAAGCTGGTCGGCTCGGTATCGATGCGCGGCGTCGTGGTCATCGGCGAGGGCGAGAAAGACGAAGCACCGATGCTGTTCAACGGCGAGGAGGTCGGCAACGGGCAGGGCCCGGAGTGTGATGTCGCGGACGACCCGATCGACGGCACCACGCTGATGAGCAAGGGCATGCCCAACGCTCTGGCGGTGCTTGCGGTGTCCGAGCGGGGCTCGATGTTCGATCCCTCCGCGGTGTTCTACATGGAGAAGATCGCCACCGGTCCGGAGGCTGCCGAGGTGATCGACCTGTCCGTGCCGGTGGCGGAGAACATCAAGCGGGTCGCCCAGGCCAAGCGGTTGGATATCTCCGACATCACCGTGTGCATTCTGGACCGGCCGCGACACGACGACCTGGTACGCCAGGTCCGTGAAGCCGGCGCCCGGAGCACGTTCATCACCGACGGCGACGTCGCCGGCGCGATCGCCGCGGCCCGCCCAGACACCGGCGTCGATCTGCTGATGGGCATCGGGGGAACGCCGGAGGGTATTATCAGCGCGGCCGCGCTGCGCTGCATGGGAGGCGCGATCCAGGGCCGGCTGTGGCCCCGAGACGGCCCCGAGCGCCAGGCGGCGCTGGACGCCGGGCACGACCTTGACCGGATTCTCACTACCGAGGACTTGGTCCGCGGCGACAACGTGTTCTTCTGCGCGACCGGTATCACCGACGGGGAGCTGCTGCGCGGGGTGACCTATCGCACAGGTGGGTGCAGCACGCAGTCCATCGTGATGCGCTCCAAGTCCGGCACCGTGCGGATGATCGACAGCTTCCACCGGCTGGCCAAGCTGCGCGAGTACGCCTCGGTGGACTTCGACCAGCTTCCCCCGATCGGGAAGTAGTCGACGGACCCTCACACTGCCGATATGACCAAAGGCACCACCGAGCAGCGGTACCGGATCGAACGCGACACCATGGGCGAGATTGCGGTGCCGTCCGATGCGCTGTATGGCGCGCAGACCCAGCGCGCCGTAGCCAACTTCCCGATCTCCGGACGCGGCCTGGAACGGTCCCAAATCCGCGCTCTTGGCCTGGTCAAGGCCGCCTGTGCGCGGGTGAACGGACAGCTCGGGATGCTCGATCCCACACTGGCCGAGGCAATCGCGTCGGCCGCCGACGAGGTCGCGGCCGGCGAGCATGACTCCCACTTCCCGGTTGACGTGTTCCAGACCGGCTCGGGCACCAGCTCGAACATGAACGCCAATGAGGTGATCGCCACGCTGGCGAGCCGGGCCGCCTGCGTCGAGGTTCACCCCAACGATCATGTCAACGCGTCGCAGTCGTCCAACGACGTGTTCCCGACCACGATCCACCTCGCCGCCACCGAGGCCGTCGCGCATCATGTGGTACCCGCGTTGGTGCACCTGGCGTCGGCCCTGAGCCGGAAGTCACACGACTGGCGGGACGTGGTGAAGGCTGGCCGCACTCACCTGATGGACGCGGTGCCGATCACGCTCGGTCAAGAGGCTGGCGGCTGGGCATCACAGGCTCGGCACAGCGCAGAGCGGCTGGCGAGCTGCCTGCCCCGGCTGGGCGAGCTGCCCATCGGCGGCACCGCGGTGGGCACCGGACTCAACGCTCCGGCGGGCTTCGGTGCGGCCGTCGTCGAGCAGCTGCGCCGTTCCACCGGCCTGGACGTGCTCACCGAGGCCCGTGATCACATCGAGGCGCAGGCCGCCCGGGACGGACTGGTCGAGTGCTCCGGCGCGCTGCGTACCGTTGCCGTCTCGCTGTTCAAGATCGCCAACGACATACGGTGGTTGGGCTCCGGTCCGCGTACCGGCCTGGCCGAGCTGCGCCTACCCGACCTGCAGCCCGGCTCGTCGATCATGCCAGGCAAAGTCAACCCGGTGATCTGCGAGGCGACCATGATGGTCGCTGCACAGGTGATCGGCAACGACGCGTGCGTGGCGTTCTCCGGCTCGCAGGGCAACTTCGAGCTCAACGTGATGATGCCGGTGATGGCGCGCAACCTGCTGGAGTCGGCCCGGCTGCTCACCGCTGCAGCCCGGCTGCTCGCCGACAAGGTCGTCGAGGGTGCCGAGGTCGACGTCGAGCGCTGCCGCGAGTACGCCGAGTCCTCCCCCGCCATCGTGACCGCGCTCAACCGTTACCTCGGCTACGAGGAGGCCGCCTCGGTCGCCAAGCAGGCGCTGCGGGAACAGCGCACTATCCGCGACGTGGTGCTAGCGCGCGGCCACGTCGAAAACGGCACCCTCACCGCTGCCCAACTAGACGAAGCCCTAAACGTCCTGGGCATGACCACCCCTACCTCGCCACATGGATGCTTGTAGCTGTCACCGGGCGGCCTAGCACAGCGATAAGCATCCATGTGTCAGTCTCACAGGGGTGTTGCTGCGCGATGCGGTGGAGGTGGCAGCGACCCGATCTCGCAGTGCAAAGGGGCAGTCGCTGGCGGCGCTGCTGAGTGCCGCCACAGATCCCGGCGAGCTCGGCCTCGTCGTCGGTTTCCTGACGGGAGAACCCCGGCAGGGTCGGTTGGGGATCGGCTGGTTCACCGCCACCCCAGATGAGCAGCGATTTCTCATCGGGTTGTGCACCGGTGAGCTGCGGCAGGGAGCGCTGGAAGGCGTCATGCTCGAGGCGGTGGCCAGCGCCGCTGGGGTGCCCGCCGCCGCGGTGCGTCGCGCGTTCATGCTCTGCGCCCGGCTGCCCGACACCGCCGTCGCTGCGATGGCCGGTGGCGAGACGGCGCTGGGCACGTTCCGCCTGGAGGTGGGCCGACCGGTGTGTCTGATGCTCGCGGCTCCCGCCGATTCCCTGGACGCCGCACTGGCCGAGCTGGGCAAGGTGTCGGTCGAATACAAACTCGACGGAGCTCGGATTCAAGTGCACCGTGATGGCGAGGCGGTGCAGGTGTGGACCCGGACCTTGCGGGAGATCACCTCGAGCGTCCCTGAGTTGGTGGCCTTGGTGCGCGGGCTGCCGTGTTCCTCGGTGGTGCTCGATGGCGAGACGCTCGCGCTGACCGACGACGGCCGGCCGCCGCCGTTCCAGGAGACGATGAGCATCCTCGGAGCCGCTGACGGCAGCGGGCTGCAGTGCGGCTTCTTCGACTGCCTGCACCTGGACGGCCGGGACCTGCTCGACACACCGCTCGCCGAGCGACTGACCGCGCTGGAGGCCGTCGCGGAACGGTACCGGATCCCCTCAGTACAGCAGGCCGACATGGCCGTCGAACTCTTCGACGCGGCGCTGGCAGCCGGGCACGAGGGGGTGATGGTGAAGTCGCTGCATGCGCCATATTCGGCCGGGCGGCGCGGTCGAGCCTGGCAGAAGGTCAAGCCGGTGCACACTCTGGACCTGGTGGCCTTTGAGTTAGCGAAAGGCCGTCCGCGCACCGCCTTAGGGCGCGAGACGGCCCCTCGTCGGCGAACTCTGTCATCCTCTGACAGTTGCTGGTGGCGGATCGTCTTCACACGCTACGGCGCTGCCATAGCCAGGCAGCTGGTCGTCCCGAACCCAACCCTGCTCTCCGGTGGACGTGTTGCGCACGAAAGTCCACGTCCCACCGTCTCCGGGCGTGTAACAGAGGTAATCGGCACGCTGATCGTGCACACCCTGACCCGTCTGGATACAGCTATTGCTAGGACCACTGCGCAAGGTCACTGTATTGGCCGGGAAGTTCACCCAGGGCTGATTGTCCTTGTTTGGATAGCTGAGGCCGCATGACACCGTGTTGGAAGCTCCCACCCCGGGGCCCTTCTGCGGTGGTGTCAGCTGTGCGCTTGCCGGCACTGCCATGGCAAGTGTGGCCGTGGCCGCAGCCAGCACCGAACCGGCCACGCGTGCGGAGGTCCAAGACATACTGGAATGCCCCTCTCTATCATCTCGTGGAAATCCCAGGTCCCCCGCTCGACCGTCTCCTGGGATTGGGACCGCTGCGTTGCGGTGACTACGCTAGGTTCCACCGCTTTCCTGCTGCTTTCCTTTCGCTTGCCGCCGTCCACGGACGGTGGCTCGCCGCGTGCGGGGCGTGACTGTAAGGGGCGCGTGTGGTCAGTGAGCCGGGCCTGCACACCGATCGAGGGAAAGTTCGGTTACTGGCTGGCGTCATGTGGCTACACTCGGTGCCAAGCTGGTTGGGGGTGAGAATGGACTTCGAGGTGCTCGGCCCGTTGCGGGTTCGGCACGGTGAGCAGCCGGCACGGCTGTCCGCGCCGATGTCTCGTACAGTGCTCGGGGTCCTGCTCATCCGGGCGAACACGCCTGTGCCGGTGGACGTTCTGGTGGATGCGCTCTGGGCCGGCCAGCGAGACCCGCGCGCGGCCAAGAAGCTACAGCTGCACGTGCATCGGTTGCGGCGAATCCTCAACGATCCGACGCGGATCCGCTTCGAACACGGTGGGTACACGCTGCAAGTACACCCGGGCGAGCTTGATGCCGAGCGATTCGAGTCTGCGCTCGCCGAGGGCACAGCCGCCAGTGAGCCGGCCCGAGCTGTTGCACTGCTGCGCATGGCACTTGGACTCTGGCGTGGAGAGCCCTTCAGTGATGTCACCGATCTGCCGCTGCTGCGCGCCGAGGCCGACCGGCTGGCCGAGCGCCGGCTGGCGGGCCTGGCCCACCTTTACGCCGCCGAGCTGGCCTGCGGCAATGCCAATGCGATCGTTCCGGAACTCGTCGAGTTGGCGGCCCGCCACCCGATGCGCGAACAGCTGCAGGGACTGCTGATGACCGCGCTGTACCAGGCAGGCCGGCAAGCCGAGGCGCTGGAGGTCTATCACCGCACCCGGGGCGCGCTGGTCGAGCAGCTCGGGTTGGAGCCCGGTAACGAGCTGCAACGTCTGGAGCACGCGATCCTGACCGGGGACCCGGTGTTGGAGGCCCCGACGGCACCAGCCATCACCCCGGCACAGCTGCCCGCCGATATCCCCGACTTCACCGGGCGTAAAGCCCAGCTCGCCACGGTTGCGCATCTGGCCGCCGCAGCGGATCGGCGCGGAGCGGTGCTCGTTGCCATCACCGGTAAGGCCGGGGTGGGGAAAACGACCCTGGCGGTGCACGCCGCGCACCGGCTGCGGGTGCACTATCCCGACGGGCAGCTGTTTGTGAACCTTCGCGGTGTGCAGGCCCGCCCACTGGCACCGGCGGACGTGCTGGCCCGTTTCCTCCGTTCGCTCGGCGTGGACCGTGCAGCGATTCCGGACGACGTCGAGGAACGAGCCGCCTTGTATCGCAGCCGGCTGGCCGACCGGCGGCTGCTCATCGTGCTGGACAATGCGGCATGCGAGGCTCAGCTGCGACCGTTGCTGCCGGGCACCCCCGGTTGCGCGGTGCTCATCACCAGCCGGACGCGCTTGGCCGGTCTGAACGGCTCTCGGCTGGTCGACCTGGACATTCTCGAACCCGATCAGGCCGTCGAACTGCTGGCCCGGGTTGCTGGGCCGCTGCGAGTGGCGGCCGAGCCCGGGGCAGCCAGAGAGATCGTGCGGCTGTGCGGATTTCTGCCGTTGGCCGTCCGGATCGCCGGAGCGCGGCTGGGCGCCCGACCGCACTGGCGGTTGGACCGCCTCGAGGCTGACCTGACCGATGAACACCACCGGCTTGACCAGCTGCGGCTCGGAGATCTGGAGGTGCGGGCCAGCCTGGCGCTGAGTTACGAAAGCCTGGACGCGACGGCCCGGCGCGCGTTTCGCAGGCTGGGGCTGCTGGAAATCCGCGACTTCGCGCCGTGGGTCACC
Source organism: Pseudonocardiaceae bacterium (assembly GCA_050700255.1). Taxonomy (GTDB): domain Bacteria; phylum Actinomycetota; class Actinomycetes; order Mycobacteriales; family Pseudonocardiaceae. Next base: position 1,134 of record JBOHGX010000374.1, on the reverse strand, counting down.
GCAGCGTTGCTCGACATCCCGCAGACCCAGGCCGAGGAACTCGTCGACACCCTGGTCGACATGCAGCTGCTCGATGTGGCCGGGCGTGATGCCACCGGAGCGCTGCGTTACCGCTTCCATGATCTGCTTCGTGCCTACGCCCGGGAAGTGGTCGCCGCGGAGGAAACCGAGGCCGACCGGCTTGCCGCGTTGGATCGAGCGTTCGGGGGTTGGCTGGCCCTGGCCGAGGAAGCCGGGCGATGCATGGCCAGTTCCGCCTTCGCCGTGACCTTCGAACCCGGGGCCTGCTGGCGACCGGACGAGTCAGTGATCAGCTCTGTGGTCACCGACCCCGCCGGCTGGTTCGAGGCCGAATGGGCGGCGCTGGTGAGCGCCGTCGATCAGGCTTACTCGGTTGAATCGGATCAGCTCGGCTGGGCGTTGGGCGTCCGGCTCGCCAGATTTTTCCTCGTTCGTGAGTACTACGACGACTGGCGGCACGTCTGCGAGCTCATGCTCTCCGGCGCCCGGCGAGCGGCCAGCGGCGGCCGGGAGAGGATGGCGCTGGACGGTCTGGGCGAGCTGTCCCGGCTCCAGCACCGCCTCGACGAGGCGCTGGAAGGCTTCGAGCAGACCCTCACGGCGTGCGGCGCCGCCGGCAACCATCATGATCAGACCGTGCCCAACCGGCAGATCAAGGTCACCGGGCGTATCAGGGCTGTTCACCAGGCCAGCCACGCCGACGAGGCGTTACCCCGGCTGGAAAACGCCCTGACCCAGCTGCGCGAGCTGGCTGATCGTCGCAGCGAGGCCTCGACGGCACGCAGGCTCGGCACCGTGCACCGGCTGCAAAGGTGCTACGAGAAGGCGACGCGCTGTTTCCAGCAGGTACTCGACGCTCTCGACCAGTTCGGGGAACCTCTTCGGAGCGGGGCGCGGGCGTCGTCCGGAGCCGGCGCAGGCCTGAGGTTGGCAGCTCTTCAGGGCAGCCCGCATGCGGGTTGGTAGTCCTTGAAGAGCTGCCAACGTGGTCAGTGCGCGTAATCCTCCAGCATCTCGGTGACCAGGGCTGCGATCGGTGAGCGCTCCGACCGGGTGAGGGTGACGTGGGCGAACAGCGGGTGCCCCTTCAGTTTCTCGATCACCGCGGCGACC
>JBOHGX010000373.1:0-2795 GCA_050700255.1 Pseudonocardiaceae bacterium | reverse complement strand
GGAGTACGCAGCGTTCGCCACCAACACCGCCACCGGGCAAACCCAGTGGCTCGACGCCCGCCACCGCACCCAGGCCCACGTGGAGGACCGGGTCAAACAGCTCAAGGCCTGCGGCGCCCGCAACCTGCCCTCCATCGACTACGACCGCAACGCCGCCTGGCTGCAACTGGCCGCCCTGGCGACCTCGCTGACCGCCTGGCTGCGGCACCTGGCCCTGGACGGCGAGCTGGCCAAGGCCGGGACCAAGACCCTACGGTTCCGGCTCCTGTCCGCCCCAGCCCGCCTCGTCACCCACGCCAGACGCAAGATCTTGAAAGTCCCACCCGGCTGGGCCTGGGCCCAAGACCTCGCCACCGCCTGGGACCGGCTCCAAGCCCTGCACCCCGCCTGACACACCCACCACCGTCCCCACCACCAGCACCACCCGGCCGAACCGTGGAAACCGGCGCCCACCCGAGCACCATCGGGACCCTCGCCATACCCAAGATCGCCATCTGCGCCGATCACACCCCCAAATCCAGACGATCATGAAGTTATGGATCAGCGTGAATGATCTAGGCCAAACGCTGCGACGGACGCCGTAACGAATTGGCGCCGTTATCGAAGAAGTAGGTGAGGGACTGAAAAGCAGGGAGAATTCGATGCTGGACGCGACAGCACCGAGTCGCGGCGGCCACGTGGAGAGGCGCGTGCGCTCCCGGGAGCGAGATCAGCTCCGCAGCGAGTTTGCGGCCTTCTACGAGGACGCCTACCCGCGGTTGGTGAGTCAGGTGCGCGCCATCATCGGCGACCCGGCAGCCGCCCCGGACGCTGTGCAGCACGCCATGACCAGAGCGTGGATTCAGTGGAGCCGCCTTCGCCAGCTTGATGATCCGTCCCGCTGGGTCAGGCGGGTCGCGCTGCAGAATCCCCGGTCGTGGTGGCGTTCGCGGCGCCGCGCTGAAGGGCCTCGGCTGTCTGAGGGCGAACTGGCGTCGATGGATCCCCAGCACCTCGCCGTGCTGTCCGCGCTGCTGCAGCAGCCCGAGACCGAGCGGCGCAGCTTGGTGCTCCGGTATATGGCGGGGCTGTCGGTGTCCAGCATCGCCGAGGAGGAGGGCGTACCGATGGACACGGTCTTGGCTCGCATAGGGCGTGGGGGCGCAGCGCTAGTCGAACTGCTGGCCGACGAGGCCGAGGGAGACAAGTGATGAACGAGGCGGCAGACCGCAGGGCGAGCCAGGAACTCTCCCGTCTCGGGTACGGCCTGGCTGCGCACGTCAGCGTGCCACCGGTAACGCGCATCATCAGCTGGGCGCCACCCCGCCGCGCTCTGCTCCTTCTCGAGGACATGGCTGCGAAGATCAGCGTGCCACCGCTTACGCGCGTCATCGGGAGGGAGATGCCGCGCCGGCGCGCTGTGGTCGCTGGCTGTTCGATATGCGCACTCGGTGCGCTCGGCGCAGCGCTCCTCGTCGCCCCCGGCACACCAAACGGATCGATCGGGCCGAGCGAGCTGCGGACGCAACACGGCCAGGGATCCGACAGCACGTCGGCATCAGGGGTATTCCCGCTGATCATGCCCCCTCTCGAGGCACTGCCGGGCGCACCATTTGCAGCGGCGCCTAGAGCAGACGTCAAACCCGCCGCGGCCCCGCCTCGCACCGCCAAGCCAGCTGCGGCCAAGCCAGCCGCTGCCAAGCCGGCCCCAGCCCAGCCCTCGGGCCAGGCAGGCAACTCTGCCAACGGCAACGGCAGCAACAACAGCAACAACAGCAACAGCAACAACGGCAACAGCAACCGTCCGACTCAGGCGTCCATAACGCTGACCGTGACACCGGCAAGCTCCGTCCCCTCCGGCACCGAAGAGACGTTGACCGCGAAGCTCACCCCGGCGGCGGCGCTCGGCAAGGTGCAGTTCAAGGACGGGACCACCGACATCGGCACGGTGGACGTCTCGGGCGGTATCGCGGGGATGAAGACAGTGTTGTTGCCAGGAAAGCATAAACTGATCGCGGTGTTCACCCCGACCGACTCGGCAGCCTTCGAGCGGTCGACGTCGAATCCTATCGATATCGAGGTTGAGCCTGATCCACCTGCGACTGATCCACCTGCGACTGATCCACCCGTCGAGAAGCCTCTGGTCGAACAGGACTCCGGCCGCATAAGCCGCGGCGGAGCAGCGGCTCCGATCGAGCAGTCCCCGACCGAGCAGCTTCCGCCGCAGCCCCATGGGGCAGCGACCTCCACACCACTGCAGCGCTCCGGTTAAGGGAGAGTCGGATTCTCCCGGGCAGTGGGTGCTGCCGGAGTGATCTGACCGTTGTAACTCGGTTTCGTGACTCGACTCGTCGCTGTCGCCACAGCTGCCGATGGACCCAAGAGCACCGGCGTCGAGGAGCCGTTTGGGCGCACTAGCGATTTGGCGCACTAACCGTCGACGAGCTTTCCGACGGTGCGGGTCCACACGCCATCTCCAGAGCGTCCGGTGACGACTCGGTGGACATGCCAGAAGAACACGTCGGAAACCAATGCATTGAATGCCAACCGACCAGGTCGATGCATAGGTAAACCGATCATCGACAGCTGGTTTCGGGCAGTCATCGTCTCACATCACGACGCACGTTGCTCACCGGCGAGTAATCCGGATATCAACTCGGGGAACATTAACCCCATGTTACAGGCTAATGACAATCGCGCGTCAATGCCGCCAAGATCTGGGCAGTAGCGGCGGCAACATAGCGCTCGGGAATGATCTGCGGGGGCCGCCCCTGCTCCTGCATCCGTCCGCGCAGCCCCCACGGTCGTTCCAAGAT
>JBOHGX010000372.1:0-8923 GCA_050700255.1 Pseudonocardiaceae bacterium | reverse complement strand
GAGGTCGGTCTGCTGCAACACCGGGTTGGCCTTGACCCCGGCGGTCCAGACGATGGTGTCGGCGTCGAACTCGGTGCCGTTGTCGAGAACGATGTGGCCTTCCCGCATCGTCGTGACCCGGGTGTTCAGGAAGATCTCGATACCGCGGTGGATCAGCCGCTTGGCGGTGTAGCGACCCATTTTCGGGCTGACCTCGGGCATGATCCTGCCGGTGGACTCGACGAGTACCCAGCGCATGTCCTGCGGCTGGATGGTCTCGTAATAGCGGCAGGCGTAACGGGCCATGTCCTCGAGCTCGGCCAGCACCTCGATCCCCGCATATCCTCCACCGATCACCACGAAGCTCAGCAGCTCGCGGCGCAGTCGCTGATCCAGCGTGGCGTCCGCAGCTTCTAGACACGACAGCACGTGGTTACGAAGGTAGATCGCTTCACCGATGGTCTTGAAGGCGATGCCGTGCTCGGCTAGCCCGGGGATGGGCAACGTGCGTGCGATGGAGCCCGGCGCCATCACCAGCACGTCATAGCCGAGCTGCTGGATGTGCCCGGCGCAGTTCTCGATGGTGGCGAATCGGCGGGCATGGTCGACACCGGTGACCCGGCCACAGATTGTGTGGCAGCGCCGCAGCACCCGGCGCAGCGGCACCACCACGTGGCGCGGTTCGATCGATCCGGCGGCGGCCTCGGGTAGGAACGGCTGGTAGGTCATCTGCGGCTGCGGATCCACCACGGTGACCGAGGCCTCATCCGTGCGCAGCTTCGACTGCAGCCGCAGCGCGGTGTACAGCCCCACGTGGCCACCACCGACGACGAGGACGCGCGCCGACTCTCCAGATGTGAACGCCATATCGCAGTATTCCCACCGCAGCTGCCGCCATGCGCGCCACGAGTAAGTGAATACTGCTTCGCCGGGTCAGCTGCGTTCGATGCGGCCGATCCCGGCCAGTTCAGCTGCGCGGCGCAGCACGTCGACCAGCATCGCTGGAGTGAGCCGTCCGGTGAAGGTGTTCTGCTGGCTGACGTGGTAGCAACCGAGTAGATGCAGCCCGTCCAGATTCACTTCGGTGCCGTGTCCGAAACGCGGCAGCGGCGTGGGCACCGACCAGCCTGCGGTGGCCAGCGCGGGCAACAGCGCTTGCCAGCCGAAACCGCCCAGCACGACTACCGCTCGCAGCGTCGGGCGCAGCAGCTGCAACTCCCGGACCAGCCAGGGCCGGCAGGCGTCGCGCTCGGCCGGGGTCGGCTTGTTCGCCGGGGGCGCGCAGTGCACCGGGGCTGTGATCCGGGTGCGGTGCAGCGTCAGCCCGTCGCCACGGTGGGTGGCGTTGGGCTGGTTAGCCAAGCCGACCGCATGCAGCGCGGCGTAGAGGACATCACCGGAGCGGTCCCCGGTGAATATCCGGCCGGTCCGGTTGCCACCGTGTGCGGCGGGCGCAAGGCCGACGATGGCCAGCGCGGCGTCGGCTGGACCGAATCCGGGCACTGGACGTCCCCAGTAGGTCTGGTCCCGGAACGCGGCGCGCTTCTCGGCCGCGACCTGCTCCCGCCAGGCCACCAAGCGCGGGCACGCTCGGCACCGGGTCACCGCGTCATCCAACGCGCCCAACCCCCCGTGTGTCAGGCTCTCATGCACGGTGTGTCGCGCTGTCATGCACACCAGGCCCTCAACTGAGACCCAGCGCGATGCCGTCAAGGATGTCGTGCTCACTGACCACCAGTTCACCGATGCCAGCACGGGCATGCAGCTCCTCAGCGAGCACCCGAACGATGAGAGCCCCGCCGGCGATGACGTCCACTCGGCCGGGGTGGATGGCGGGGTTGGTCGCCCGCTGCTGATGCGTCGACGCCAGCAGCGCCGTGGTCGTGCCACGCAGCTGCTCCGACGGCAACCGGGACAGGTGGGTGCGCTCAGGATCGTAGGCGGGCAACTGCTGCGCGACGGCGGACAGGGTGGTAATGGTGCCTGCCACCCCGACCCACGTGCGAGCCTTCTCCACCGGCACGTCGGCGAAAGCCTCCTGCAGCATCTGCGCCGCGAACCGCTCGGCAGCGCGGACCTCATCCGGCGATGCGGGATCGGAGTGCAGGTGCCGCTCGGTGATCCGCACGCAGCCCACGTTCACCGATCGCGCCGCTGTCACGTCGGCTCTCGATCCGTCCCAGTCCCCCAACACCACCTCGGTGGATCCACCACCGACATCAACGACCACGAACGGCCCATCACCAGGATCCAGGTCACCCACCGCGCCGGTGAACGACAGCCGGGCCTCCTCGTCCCCGGTGATCACCTCGGCATCGGTGCCGAGGATCTTGCGGACCATCGTGAAGAAGTCCTCCCGGTTGGCGGCATCACGGGTCGCCGAGGTGGCCACCATCCGGATCCGTTCTGCCCCGGCACGCATGGCGATAGTTGCGTAGTCGGCCAGCGCGACGCGGGTGCGCTCAAGGGCCTCCGTAGCCAGTCGACCAGTGGCGTCAACGTCCTGACCGAGCCGGACAATGCGCATCTCGCGGTGCACGTCGCGCAGCCGTCCCTCGTCCACGTTCGCGACGAGCAGGCGGATCGAGTTGGTCCCGCAGTCGATCGCGGCCACCCTGGGCATATCCACCTCCGAGGCTCGTAGCGGCCAACCGTACGCTGGTCAGGCACATTGTCGATGATCTACACTCGCGAATCGACGATCCGAGGCTACGGGTGCCGTCGGACAAGGACGGCCCGCCTCGCCGGATGCCGATGACCGACAAGCAGCGCAGTTCGGACCTGCGGGAGAACACGACAAACCAATCGCAGACGGATGCTATCGACTCGTCGGGCACAAGTGGCCACCTCGGCACCGATGACCGACGTCTTCCTCACCCTCGCGCGGTGCCCGCAATGGCATCCGGCTACGACGGCTGAAGAGCAAGCTGGGCTGGCCCGGTTGGCCCGGAAGTGCCCATGATCACCGAGATGGTGTCGGTGACCCGGCTGGACTGCGTGCTGAGCTCGGCCGCCTGGCGGCGGAGGCGTTCCTCGGCTCGCGGCTCGGCGGGGACACCGCCGGCCAGACCCTGGGCGTGCTCCGGCTGGGATCGACACCCATGCGTTTGGCCGATCGGATAACCCCGAGCCCGGGCGTGAGCACAAGCTGCGGACACACCGGGCAGCAGGGCCTGACACGCGGGGCAGGTGAGCGCGACACGCCGGAAGGGGTGGGTTGGGAGGTTAGGCGTTAGGCGCAGGGGCCCGAAGTCCACCAGGATCCGATCTGGTCCAGTACCTCGTCGCCGAACGGGTTCACGCCCGGCCCGCTGGCCAGCGCATGCGCGACGTGGACGTGCAGGCACTTGACCCGCTCCGGCATTCCACCGGCGCTGACGTCGGTTCCGAGCGGCTCCACCGCGTCCCGTTCGGCCAAGTACGACTCGTGCGCAACCCGGTACGCCGCGGCGAGCTCCGGATCCGCAGCCAGCCGATCGGTCATCTCCCGCATCACACCCCTAGCCTCACTGCGGCTCACCAGTGCGGTCAACCGGCGACAGGTCAGGTAGTAGAGGGTGGGGAACGGGGTACCGTCCTCAAGCCGGGGATGGGTCTGAACCACGCTGGGCAACCCGCAGGCGCAGCGGTGTGCGACGGCTTGCAGCGCACGCGGTGGGCGGCCCAGCTGTGCGGCGACGGCCTCCTGGTCGGCGGCCGACATCTCCGGACGGACGTCATCCACCGTTGATCGACTTCCAGAGCCGGCTGTACCACAGCTCCCTGGGCGCCACGGTATCGCCGGTACCGGCGACAGCGGCAGCGGTCTGGCCGGGAGGCAACTGCACCACGTACGGCGCCTCCCCGGGCCGCACGTAGCGCAACCGTTCGCGAGCCTGCGCCTGGACGTGCCGCGGATCCGAGAGCAGGGCACGGCGCCGTTCCAACTCCGCCACCTTGTCCGCCATGATCAGTTGCTGTTCGTGCACCGCTGCAAGCTCGGAGCGCTGGCTGACGTAGTTGCGCAGCGGCACGGCAACGCTCAGCGCCAGCACACAGATCACTGCGGCGAGCACCGCGGCTCGGCGTGGAGAGGTGATGCCCAGGAAGCGGCAGATCCGTACGCCCAGCGGATGGCTCCCCGAGCCACCGAGCGCGGCACTGCGGCTGGGCCCGGGACCACCCATCGAGCTGGGCCTCATATCGAGCTGGGCCTCATATCAACCTGGGCCCTCCGGAGTGAACCGGGCGAACGCCAGGTCCCCGGCGTAGCGGGCCGCGTCTCCTAGAGCCTCCTCGATGCGCAGCAACTGGTTGTACTTCGCTACCCGCTCCGACCTGGCGGGTGCACCGGTCTTGATCTGACCGCAGCCGATCGCCACCGCCAGATCTGCGATCGTGGTGTCCTCGGTCTCGCCGGAGCGGTGACTCATCATGCAGCGGTACCCACTGGACTGGGCAAGCGTCACCGCGTCCAACGTCTCCGACAGCGTGCCGATCTGGTTGACCTTCACCAGCAGCGCGTTGGCCACCCGGCGGGTGATGCCCTCCTCCAGCCGCTCCGGGTTGGTCACGAACAGATCATCACCGACGAGCTGTACCCGATCGCCGATCTCCGCGGTGAGCCGCGCCCAGCCATCCCAATCGTCCTCCGCGAGTGGGTCCTCAATGGACGCCAGCGGGTAGGCGTCGAGCAGTTCGGCGTAGTAGACGGTCATCTGCTCGGCACTGCGAGCCTTCTTGTCGAAGGTGTAGGAGCCGTCGGCGAAGAGCTCGGTGGCAGCCACGTCCAACGCGAGCACGATGTCGCGACCCAGCGTGTAACCGGCTTTGTCCACCGCGGTGGCGATGAGGTCCAGCGCGTCGGTGGTGGTCGGAAGGTCAGGCGCGAAACCGCCCTCGTCACCGAGTCCGGTGGCCAACCCGTTGGACTTGAGCACCGACTTCAGCGCGTGGTAGCACTCGGTGCCCCAGCGAAGCGCCTCCCGAAAAGAGTCCGCACCGATCGGGGCGATCATGAACTCCTGCACGTCGACGCCGGTGTCGGCATGCGCGCCCCCGTTGAGGATGTTCAGCATCGGTACCGGTAACACATGCGCGTTCGCGCCGCCGATGTAGCGGAACAGTTCCAGACCGCTGGATTCGGCGGCCGCCTTGGCGACTGCCAGTGAGGCCCCGAGGATCGCATTGGCGCCCAGCCGGGACTTGTGCGGCGTGCCGTCCAGATCGACCAGCTTCTGATCCACCACCCGCTGCTCGATCGCCTCGATGCCGGCCAGCTCGGGTCCGATCTCGTCCAGCACTGCCGCGACCGCGCGCTCAACGCCCCTGCCGAGATAACGGCCAGGTTCACCGTCGCGCAGCTCCACCGCCTCGTGTTCCCCGGTGGACGCCCCGGAGGGCACCGCGGCACGGGCCAACGTGCCGTCATCGAGCGCCACTTCCACCTCGACAGTGGGGTTCCCGCGCGAGTCCAGAATCTCGCGGGCTCCGACCTGTTCGATGACGGCCACGGATGCGCTCCTTGTCGGCTGCTGGGGTGGTACCGGGGGATGGTTGACGTAAGGCCTGGTGAGCAGGACCAGCCTAACCGTGGCCTAGCGTGGTCGGTCGGAGGCGCGCGCCGGTGATCGAATGTCAGGGCTCGTGCAACAGCGTGTCACCGCGTACCGTTGGTGTGACCATGACCGCCGCCGACCGCCCCATGGACGTCGTCGAGCAGTTCCGGCGCGCTGAGTCGCTGGTCTCCGAGAGGCGTCCCCTGGAAGCCCTCCGAGAGCTACGGCCGGTATTGGATGCAGAGCCGGACGCGCCGAGCGTGCAGTTGCTGGCCGGCCGGGCTTACCTGCTGTCCGCCCAGCTGCAACGTGCCGAGCAGGCGTTCCTTCGGGTACTTGAGCACAATCCTTCGGACCACTACGCGCGCTTCGCACTAGGCCGCACGTTGCAGCGGCAAGGCCGGCTGGAGGAGGCACGTGCGCAGCTGGCAATGGCCGCGGCGATGAACCCCACGCCGGACTACCAGGAAGCGCTCAACGAGGTACGCATGCGGCTGGCTGCCCGCGAAACGTGAGCCGACCTGAGATCCCAGGTCTCAGGTGGTGTCCTTGGCGTTACGGGCGTAGCCCTGCGAGAAACCGTAAACCTGTTGCGCGTACTCGACGGAGTTGTTGTAGGACAGGATTGCCCGCAACCAGCCGTCACCAGCCCCGAGGTTGCGGTTGTCCGCGCATAGGTACTGGGCTGCGGCAAGGGCAGCGTCGTCAATGTTCTGGGGGTCGCTGATCCCGTCCAGGTTTCCGTCGGCCCGCCACCCCGCCCACGTGGATGGGATGAACTGGAAGGGCCCGACGGCGTGATCCCAGACGTTGTCACCGTCGAGCAGACCGCCGTCGGTGTCCGCAATGGCCCTAACCCCGGGCGCGCCGTTCAGCGGTATTCCGATGATCGGCGCGGATGGCCGACCGTCGGCTTCCAGGGTGCGGCCCTGGAAGTTACCGTGCTTGGACTCGACGGCCGCGATGCCAGCCAGGGTCACCCAGGTGAGGCGGCAGTCAGCTCGGGTGGCAGCCATGACGGCATGAGCGTTCGCGTATGCCTGCAGGGCACGCTGCGGGATACTGGTGACGCGGGACAGCCGGTTGGCCCAATCGGCGAACGCCAGCGCCGGCCCACCCTCGGGAGTCGCAGGAGCCGGGATCTGCACCGGGATATTGATGGTGGTCTTGGGCGGCTGCCCAGCTGGCTGACCGGGGGCCTGGACAATAGGCTGGGCAACCGGCTCGGCGACGTCGGGCAGCGCGGCGGGCGCGGCCATTGCCACCGGCGTGGGCGTGGCTAGCCCCCGGTCAGGTAGTGGCGCAGCTACTGAACCCAGGCCCGCCACCACGAGGCCGGCGCACACCACGGCCCCACCGGACAACATTCCACGCAGCAGATATTTCGACGCCGCGCTACTGAGGGAGGCGGCGGGTCGAAGACGAGGCCGCTTATTGCCGGGTTGCCCGGTTTGCGCACCGGAACGCTCGTCGCCGTTCACATCACAGATCAACGACGGCCGTGGCGGCGAGATACGGGGCGTGACAACGATGTCACGCAGCAGTGCAGGATCGCGTTCAGCGCGGCCAGTGCTCCCGCCATTGCTGCGGGGTGAGGCTACCGACGTCGAGCCCGGCGGCACGGGCGGAATCCTCGGCGGCGCGCACGTCATCGGCGAAGCGCCGAGCGACGCAGCGCAGCGCGCCCTCGGGATCCTCGCCGGCCAGCTTCGCCGTCGCAGAAAGCGCGAACAGCGCCCCACCCGTGCCACTACCGTGCCCAGGCAGGAGGTCCGCAGGTAGCGCCGCCTTCACGGTCCGCGCCGCGAGCTTGGCCGCCAGGGCCGCCGCCGGCTGGGCCAACGCCACCCCGTCGACACTCGACTCGCGGCGTTTCTCGGCGCCCTTGAGCTGCTCCCATCGGATTTCCTGGTCGGCGGCGGTGCGCACCTTCTCACTGGCCGCGAACACGTGCGGGTGCCTGCCGACGAGCTTGGTCACCAGCTCGGTAGCCACCGCGTCGATGTCGAAACCGTCCGGCGCATCCTGCGCTACCCGGGCGTGAAACAGCACCTGCAGCAAGACGTCACCGAGCTCCTCGCGCAGCGCGCCGGTGTCACCGTCCTCCAACGCCTGGTACAGCTCGTAGGTCTCCTCGATCAAGTAGGGCATCAGTGAGCGGTGGGTCTGCTCGGCATCCCACGGACAGCCGCCCGGGGAACGCAATCGATCCATCACCCCGACCGCATCCAACAACGCAGCTCCCCGCGGTTCGGGGGTAACCAGCACCGCGGCACCGGTCGCCACCCAGTGCGGCGCAGCACCAGATCTCAGGTCCAAGGTGAGCAGCAGCCCGTGCACGGCGTCACCGACGGGCTGTGCCCCACATCGCTGCGCCAGCTCCGCCGGTATATCGGTATCGGCGTACAGGGATAAACCGTCCTGAAGCAGACGCGCGGCCGCGGCCGGAAGCACCGCGCCGAGCCGTGGAGACAGCGCAACAACCGAGGCCGCAGTCACCATGCCGCCTCGACGGTCACAATGCCGCCTCCGCGGGACGAAGCACGTCGGCGGTCAAGCGCGGGGGGTGGTGCGTAACGGCGCGAGGAAGCCGGCCGTCTCGTTCTCGTTGGCCACCGCCTGCAGGCTCACCGGGTCCCATATGCCGTAACGGGGGCTCAGGCGCACCCCCACCTCCTCGCCCACCTGGGCCAGCTGGCGCAAGCCGATGGCTTCGAGCACGGCCGGGTCGATCTGCTCGAGGGCGGGCGCGTTGTCGGATGGCTGGACACCGCGGTTGGCACGATTCTTGATCACCATGATCAGCCACGGCGTGGTGTCCGCGAGCTGAAAAGCCACCACGGTGCCCTCGGCGACCCCGAACGCCGGGGTGGTGGCGAAGATCGGATCGTCGGCAGCGACGATCCGCTTGCCGATCACGGCGTCCTTGCCGGCCCGAACGTCGGCGTCGATCAGCTGCCGGGCTCCCTTGGCCCCGACCCGGGAGAGCTCGTCCACCTTGGCCTTCGCGGCGGTTCGGGTGTCGGCCGTGGTGTAGTCGACGGTGACCGCGCTGTTGCGCAGGGCGCTCAGACCGAGCTGGGCCGTAAGCAGTTTGTCGACGGCCCGCTGCCGGTACCCGTCTGCATCGAAGATCGTTCCCTTGGAAGCGCCCTGAGCACCACCGACCTCGCTGATCAGCCGATTCACCCGGGCCTGATCGACGGTCAGGCCTGCCCGCCGCGCCGTGATCGCCGTCAACTCGTGCCTGATCTGGACGGTGATGATCTTGCGTGACAGCTCATCGAGCTGGTGATCGGCCGCCAGCTGGGCCCGGGCCTGGTCACCTTCCTTGGCCAGCACCGTGGTGAGCTGGCTCTGCACCTGCTCCACCGGGATCTCGGTACCGTTGACGAACGCAGCGGCAC
>JBOHGX010000371.1:0-14064 GCA_050700255.1 Pseudonocardiaceae bacterium | reverse complement strand
ACGTCACCCCGCTCGACGGCGTGTTCCTCAACCAGCCCGGCGAGGACTACCAGCGGTTGACGTGCATGGTCGCACCGGTGCTGAGCGCCGACGCCGTCGGCGCTTGGCGAGTCGACATCGAGCGGGTCGTCGATCAGGTGCTCGACCGGCTCGACGGCGAGTTCGATCTGGTTGAGGACCTGGTCAGGCCGATCGTGATCGGCTCGCTCGCCCAGGTGCTCGGCCTACCGGACCCGACCCGAGCGGAGCTGCAGGAGCTGGCGCCACGGCTTGGGATCGCGCTGGACGCCATCTTGTGCCCGCCGCAGTTGCGAGTCGCCCGCGCCCTGATGCATGCGGTCGCCCGCCTGCGCGAGCTGCTCGGCCCAGTGATCGCCGCCCGCCGAACCGAGCCGCGCGATGACGCGATGAGTGCCCTGTTCGCGACCGTGCGGGAACGCGACCTCGCGCAGGACGACATCCTCGCCATCTGCGTGCTGACCGCCGTGACCGGCGCCGAGATCGCCACGGCCGTGATCAGCAACGCGATCATGGCGTTGCTGACACACCAAGACCAGTGGAAGGTGTTGTGCGACGATCCCGGTCGCGCATCCGACGCCATCGAGGAAACGCTGCGCTGGGCCCCGCCGGTCCGGATGCAAAGCCGCATCGCGCAACAGGGCTTCGAATTGGCTGGTGCGGAGATCGAGGCGGACAGCCACGTCGTGGTGCTAATCGACGCGGCCAACCGTGATCCGGCCGCCAACACGGATCCGGACCGATTCGACCTCGACCGTCCGCACCGGATGGACTACGTGAACCTGTCTCTGACCGGCCGGACCTATGAGAACGTCGTCGCTCCGCTGGTGCGGCTGCAGGCCACAGTCACCCTGCGGGAGATCGCGACGCGGCTGCCTCGGCTCAGCGTGAACGGACCGGTACTGCGGCGGATCAGGTCACCAGTGGTGCGAGCGGTGCTGCAGTGTCCGCTCGCCGGTCACTGATCGGTTCGTGTGGAGGCAAGCGATGCGAGTAGTGGTGACAGCGTTCGCGATGGACGCCCATTTCAACGGTGTGGTCCCGCTGGCGTGGGCACTGCGTACCGCGGGCCACGAGGTCCGGGTGGTGAGCCAGCCCGCACTGACCGACAGCATCACCAGGGCCGGGCTCACCGCGGTGCCGGTCGGCACCGATCACCAGGTCGAGGCCGTAATGGGTGCGGCAGCTCCCGGTGTCTTTACGCTGCACCAGAATCCCGACTACCTGGAGAACCGGCCGGAGCTGCTTGACCTCACCTTCCTCGAAGCGTCGACCACGATGCTCACCGCGACGTTCTACTCACAGATCAACAACGACTCGATGATCGACGAAATGGTGGACTTCGGCCGGTGGTGGCGACCAGATCTGGTGATCTGGGAACCGTTCACCTTCGCCGGCGCCGTCGCCGCGCACGTCTGCGGCGCGGCGCACGCTCGTCTGCTGTGGGGTCCCGACCTGTTCTTGCGCGTGCACGATCGGTTTCGGGAGGAGCTCGGGCTCCAACCGCCCGAATACCACGACGATTCGTTCGAGGAGTGGCTCACCTGGACCCTGGAGCGGTTCGGTGCCCGGTTCTGCCCGGACTTGATCACTGGCCAGTGGACGATCGACCAGATGCCGCCGAGCGTCCGGCTCAAGTCCGACCGGCCGCTGGTGCCCATGCGTTATGTCCCCTACAACGGCCCCTTGCCTGCCGTGGTCCCGCACTGGCTGCGAGCTGAGCCGGAACGGCCGCGGATCTGCATCACCCAGGGGATGACGGAGCGCACGACGGGCTTCTCGGGCTTCGGTTCGGTCGAGGACGTGCTGGAGGCGACCGCTGACCTGGCCGTCGAAGTCGTCCTGACCATGAAGGCCAACGAGCGGCTGCCCACCGTGCCGGGCAACGTCCGGATCGTGGAGAGCATCCCACTGCACGTTGTGCTACCGAGCTGTTCGGCCGTCGTGCACCACGGGGGCGCGGGAACCTGGTCTACCGCGGCGCTCTACGGCGTACCCCAGCTGGTCTTCGCCTGGCAGTGGGACGACGTGTTCCGCGCTCGCCAGCTAGAGAAGCTCGGGGCAGGCATCTTCGTGGTACCAGGGCAGGAACGCAACGCCGGCGGGTTGCGGGACAACCTCGCCCTCCTGCTCGGCGAGCCTTGCTTCCGGGAAGGCGCCGCGCGGATTCGCACGGAGATGCTCGACTGTCCCAGCCCGAACGATGTGGTGCCGACCCTTGAAGCGCTCACGGACGGCTACCGAGCCGCCTGAGGGGAGAGCAAAGGGGTACAGGCTAGAGCTAGCGATCGGCGCAAGCAGTCGCCGGTGAGCGAGTTCTTGGCTGCGAGCAGCTGGTCCGGGGTCCCCTCAAACAGCACCTGTCCACCGGCGCTGCCGCCGCCCGGGCCGAGATCGATGATCCAGTCGGCGTTCTTCACGACGTCGAGGTTGTGCTCGATGACGACCACAGAGTTCCCTTGATCCACCAGGCTGTTGATAACGTCCAGCAGGCTGTCGATGTCCGACATATGCAGGCCGGTGGTCGGCTCGTCCATCACGTAGACGGTGCCGTGCTTCCCCAGCTCGGTCGCGAGCTTGATGCGTTGACACTCACCGCCGGACAGCGTGTTCAGGGGCTGTCCCAGCTGCAGGTAGCCCAGCCCGACGTCGATGACCGACCGGAGGGCCTGGGCGATCTTCGCTTCGGTGAAGAACTCGGCTGCCTCGGCGGCGCTCATCGCGAGCACGTCGCTGATGGACCGCCCGCGCAGGGTGTGCCGGAGAACCTCGTCGGTGAACCGCTGCCCGTCGCACACCTCGCAGGTCGTGATCATCGGGTCCATAAAGGCGAGATCGGTGTAAATGATGCCCAGCCCGTGGCAGTTCGGGCACGCCCCGGCGGAGTTGAAGCTGAACAACAAGAGACTGACCCGGTTGACGCGGGCGAACAGCCGCCGGATCTCGTCCATGATCCCCGTATAGGTCGCCGGGTTGGACCGCCGATTGGTGCTCACCGCCGCCTGGTCGATGAACACCGACGACGGGTGCTGAGCGAGGAAGACGTCGTGGATCAGTGTGCTCTTGCCGGACCCGGCCACCCCGGTGACCACGGTGAGCACTTCGGCGGGGATCTCGACGGTGATGTTCTTCAGGTTGTGCAGGGTCGCGTTCGCCACGACCATATGCCCGCTCGGCGCCCGGAATTCGGTCTTGAGCGGGAGTTGCCGCCGCATGAATCGTCCCGTGAGCGTGTCCGCGTCGTGCAGACCCCGCACGCTGCCCTGGTAGACGATCTCGCCGCCCTCCTTGCCCGCGCGCGGTCCCAGGTCCACGACATGGTCGGCGATCTCAATGACGTCGCGGTCATGCTCGACCACCAGGACCGTGTTGCCCTTGTCCCGCAGTTCTTGAAGCAGGGTGTTCAGCCGTTGAACGTCCCGCGGGTGCAGCCCGATCGTCGGCTCGTCGAAGATGTAGACCACCTCGACGAGGCTGCTGTTGAGGTGACGGACCATCTTGATCCGTTGTGACTCGCCACCCGACAGCGTCGAGGTCTCCCGATCGAGGCTGAGGTAGTCCAGGCCGAGCTCGATAAGGTGGCCTAACCGCTCGATGAGGCTGTCCACCACCGACGTGACCGTCGGGTTGTCGATCTGTTTGATCGCCGCCATCAGGTCGCCGATCTCGAGGGACGCGAGTTCGGCGATGTTGCGTCCGTGGATCCGGCACTCGAGGACCTCCTTCTTCAGCCGCTTGCCGCCGCAGGTCTGGCAGGTGGACGTCGAGATGACTCGCTCAAGTGCGGCCCGGTTCTTCCCGCTCATCTCGTCGGGTTCCTTGCGAAGGTAAATCCGGTCGAATTTTTCGACGATTCCCTCGTACTTCGAATTGATTTGTCCGCCCTGCCACTCCAGCGCGATCTTTCCCTCGGTGCCGTGCAGCAGCGTCTGCCATTCGTCCTCGGTGTAGTCGCCGAGCTTCTTGTCGTTGTCGAACAGGCCGGAATTCGCGTAAAGCTTCCAGAACCAGTTCCCAACCCCGAACGCTGGATGCCGGATTGCGCCCTCGTTCAGCGACTTCGACTTATCCAGGAGCTTGCTCAAGTCAAGCTGTACCCGGCGGCCCAGCCCCTCGCAGTCCGGGCACATCCCGGCGGGATCGTTAAACGAGAAGGCGTTCGAGTAGCCGACCCACGGCTGCCCCGCCCGGGAGTACAGCAGCCTCAGCAGCGAGTATATGTCGGTGATGGTTCCCACGGTGGACCGCGAGTTTCCGCCGATACGCTTCTGATCGATTATGATCGCGGTGGAGAGGTTCGCGATGACGTCCGCATCAGGCTGACCGTACCGCGGCAGCCGGTTGCGGACGAACGAGGTGAACGTCTCGTTCAGCTGGCGCTGGGATTCCGCCGCGATGGTATCGAAGACGAGTGACGACTTCCCCGAGCCCGAGACTCCGGTGAATACCGTGGTCTTGCGCCTGGGGATCTCGACCGAAATATCCTTGAGGTTGTTTTCGCGGGCACCGACGATCTGGATGAACTGCTGCTGCATGATTGTTCCCCGGCTCGCTGAACGGTCTGAAATCGGTGAGGGTGACATCACTGCTGGGTGGCGCTCGACTGGCCTACCGCATCGGTATCGACCACAGCCTGGGTTGAGAGCGGCTCGAACGACCGCCGCTTGTCCTGGCCCAGCCGGTAGCTACTGTACGTCCTCGTCATGGCACCTACGTTAGCGGACCTTGCGGCCAGGTATTGGCCGCAAGGTCCGCGAGATCCGAAGTTCTCAGTGCGTGTCCGGTCGAGTCAGGGCGGCTGTTGATCATGCGGCGAGGCCGTCGCGGGACTGCGGACTAGAGCCCCTCGGTACCTAGAAGTTCGACACTTGAGCCGAGTTTTCGGACGAGTGTAGCTGGAGATCCGTCCCCTCCACTTCCGCCGAAACCACGTCTGACCAGACACTTTCGAGTGGCAGACCGGTCGCGTACAGCGGCCCGCCTTGGCGCAGCGGCCAGCAGCCGCCGGTCAGACGGGTCGCAGTTCCCCTGAGTGAGCGTGCCCTGAAGCCGGCCGCCACCGGGCTGACCGACGCCATTCGGAGTCGTACCGCACCTAAGTGGGCGGAGGTAGTGGAGTGTTTCCGCTCATAGGTTCCGGCTTACCGGGCACGCGGACCGTGCCGGACAAGCCCGGCAGACCGCCGCTGCGGCCACCCAACGCTCCCGCCGCTGCTCGGGGGCTCACCCTGCGGTTCCCCCGATGACCGCAGGACTGCGCTGGCCGCGTTGGCGGAGGCCTGCATGGTCGGAACAGCCACCGCGCGCCACCTCGGCCGCCCCGAGTTGGCCATCCAGACGGCGCGACGCGGCTACCAGGCAGCCAGCGTGCTCGGCGACCCAGCGTTGAAGGCGCAGCTCGCAGTGCAGCGTGCGCTGGGACTGACCTGGATCGGTGCCCGTCGTCGGGTCACCGCCGTCCTGGATGAGGAGCTGGCGTCGATCACGCCGGTAGCTGACCCCGCCGCGACCGATACCGGCCCTGCCGAAGCCGCGGGTGTGCTGCATTTGACCAGCGCCTGGCACAAGGCCCAGCTCGGGCAGGCCGGTGATGCCGACGCCCACATGCGGGAAGCTGCCGAGCTGGCCACCACCACCGGGGAGCGCAACGCACTGCACATGCACTTCGGCCCGGCGCACGTGGCGGCATGGGGCTTGGAGGTGGCCGTCGAGCTGGGCCGCGGGGTGGCCGCTGCCGAGCAGATCAGCGGTGACGTGCCCGCGCTGCTTGACACACTGGGCTCTCCGAACCGGCGTTGCGTGCTGCACTTCAACCTTGCTCGCGGCTACGCCCAAGCCGAAGGTGCCTGCGACAGTGAAGCGCTGCTGCACCTGGACATAGCCGACCGGACCGCGCCTCAGGGAATCCGCAACGTCCCGGTCGCGCGGGAGGTGGTGACCGATCTTGACCGGCGGGCCAAGAGGCAGGCGTGGGAGCTGCGCAGTCTCCGCAATCGCTTCGGTGTCGGCCGTCCAGTTTTACGGAGTGTTAAGCACTAGCCGTCAATCTCCACGCACTGTTGCGGTGTGAGCGCAGCACAACGGTCGATCCCGCACGTCCCCGATGCCCCGCACGGCACGCTACGCGGCTTCCAGCTCGGCTGCCGCTGCATATGGTGCCGCGGCGCTAGCAAGCGGCCACGGTCACCATCACCACCACCGGGAGCGCGCGGCGTCGCTGCGCTCGCTGATCGTCTGGCGGATGAGGTCGCAGTGCTGGCCGATGGTGTGGCCGTTGGGTCGGTCCCGCAGTTGCGCGGCCGTGCGAATGGTCATGGTGGTGGGCTCCGTCTCGAAGGGGTGCACGGGTACGCCGCAGGTCTCACCGGTCGCGGTGCGGAGCACTCACACGGCCGGGCGCGGCGTCTTCGGCGTCCCCGGGACGGAGTCCGGGACGCTGCGAGCGGGCCAGCCTCGCTCGCATGTCCACCAACACCGTGTGCACAAAGCCCGGATAGTCGAAGTCCAACCCGCCCGCGGCGTACTTCCAGCGCGCATCAAAGGCGAACCGGTCCACCGCCTCACGATCCGACAGCCCTTCGATCCGCTGCAACACCATCACCACCGCCACGATCATCGGCGGCACACTGCGCCGGCCCACATCAGTGAACAGATCAGCGAACATCTCATCCGGGAACAAGCCGAAACACTCCCGATGCAGCACTCCATAGATCGAGCCCGCGGCGACCCGCCCCTCGCAGTAGCTGGCCGTCGTTCGCAGCAGATCCCCCTGTCTCGGCGACCGTCCCAATGTCACATGATCATCATCCCAGAGCGGTCACCTCTACCCGGTCACCGCGACGCGAGAAACACCAGCCACCTAGACCAGCCGCAGGGAGGCGCGCATAAGAGAACTCCACGCACGCCGCATTGCAGCATGGCTCGGGTCATAGCACTCCCAGGAGAGCTCCAACTGAATCGCTCTTCGACCGTCACGTTGCAGCTGACCCGTTACGGTCCGAGGACTATTAGCCCCGAAGGGCCAATTGACCGATACCCTCAGGCCGCTCATCACAGCTTCTTCTATAAATGGCCTCCACAGGTCGTCGCTCATTTTCGGCTCGGGGCCGAGGCCGATGCAGATTTCCAATCCTCGGGGGCGCATCATATGCAGATCAATAGTCGGGCACTCTCCGGCTAATTTTCTGGCCCGCGTGACATACGGGTGGCCAACTTCCCAATTGGGGTCACCCAACTGACGGCCGACCGTAGCTAGTGCGGATCCACCAGTAGCACGTGCCAGCGCAAATGCTAGGTCAGCTGTCCCTTGCTCAGCAATCTTCTCAACCCCAGCGCGCAGCTGTGCCGCCTCGTGTGGAGCAGAAAAAAGTATTCCCTCGCCCTGAATCAACTCCCATGGGCCTTTCGGGCTCAGCTCGCGCTCTCGCGGGCCGTCGGCCAGCTGTCGTAGATATTCGAGTTCTTCGCCGCGCAACTCCTCCTCTTCTGGAATCAGGGGAGCGATGTCGCCAAAAGCAGTCTCCCTAGCCACGGCCGTCATCGTACCGACTACTTGCAGCATGTACAATCTGAACGATGGAGGAGATCGTGGTGCTGCACTATCCGAATGTGCGATATTCTAACTGGTCCTTGTTATGCAAGGCTGCGAGGAATCGCGGTATCCGACTCACAACTTGGGAACCCCACCGGCTTCAAGTTCACTGTGTGGACGGGGAAATCTCGGGCTGCTATGACGGCAAGCCTGTACGGCCAGGCACCATCCTTCATCGTACGGTCGCAGCATTTCAAGGAATAGTAATTCCCGTATTAAAATTGTGGGCATCCGAAGAGACTATCGTCCTGAACGAACCAGAAGCTGCGTACCGCTCGAGAGACAAGTTGTTGACTTATCTTGCGTTGCACCGTGCTCAGATACCGATCGTCCGCACGATCGCTTTCGTTGAGCCGAGTGAAGAGGCTATGCTGCCTCTCGCAGATTATCAACGCGTGATTCTGAAGCCAGCTCATGGGATTCGGGGCGAAGGAATCCGCGCTTTCGGATCGACGGGCGAAGTCTTGGCAGCTTGGGAGTACGATTTCGGACCACAAAAGCATTTATCACTCGCGAGAGAGCACTACGTCGCTCAGCCTCTAGTTAAGGGAGGCGGCTGCGACTTGCGCGCTTTCGTGGTGAACGGTGCTTGTGTGGCATTAATGCAGCGCAAAGCGGCTCCCGGTGAAGTCAGGGCTAACCTCACGCTTGGCGCAACCTCTACCCAGCTCTCCCTAGACCACCCGGCGGCATCCACTGCGGTGGCAGCATTGCAGGCCTGCCGACTCGACTATGGAGGTGTCGACCTGATTGAGGACGACGGCGGAATCGTTCGGGTCCTAGAGGTTGACGCGTGGGCTGGATTCGCGGGTATTTCTGCTGCGACCGGCGTAGACGTCGCTGGCGCTATACTCGAACTCGCCAAGACGCGCCGACTGGGAGGAAACGCTACGTGATTCTTGGCATTGCGCACAATCCCTATGCTACGAACGTGCCTAGCCGGCTCGTCGAAAGAGCCGCCGAACTCGATATTGCCGTCCGAGTTATTGACCTTCCGACGCTCATTGCCGACATCGGTCCAAATGGCGAAGCGGCGGTCCGCGACGCGGCGGGCGCGATTGAAATTACTAGCCTTGCTCCTTATCTGCTTTTCGGGTACCCGACAGCAGTGCATGCCTTTCGCATACTTTCCAGACGAGCGTTCATGCAGAACCCGGTAGACAGCGTGTTGACAGCGGACGATAAGGCGGCGACAGCGGTACAGTTGTCGCACGCCTCACTCCCTCAGGTGTCGAGCACGATCTGCGCGCTTGACTTGGAACGTGCGCTGTCGGTGGCAGATGAGATTCAGTACCCGGTGGTTATGAAGCGCACTCACGGTGCACGGGGTCGATGGGTTCGTCGCGCTAGAAATCCTGCATCCCTGACACAGGCCTTTCATGAGCTTGAATCCGAAGGACCGGGGGGTCTGATCTTACAGCCGGAAGTTGCAGAATTCTATGGGCGCAGTATCAGGGTTTTGATAACGGGTGGACAATTATTAGCAGTGACTGTCCGTACAGCCGCCGGGAACGAATGGCGAAGCAACATTGCGGGAGGAGCAACGCAGGAGCCTGTCGACTTGACGCCCAACGAGAGGAAGTTGGCTGAAGATGCGGCCCGCGCCGTTGGACTTGGCCATGCCGGAATCGACATCTTGCGAACGGCGCGGGGGCCACTCATACTTGAGGTGAACTCTTGTCCCGACTTTACCAGTATGCTTCCCTACTTCGACGAGGATCTTACCCGGACCGTACTGTTGGCATGCCTACCGTCAGGTCACAATGTGCAGTGTCGGGATGACCCGGCTCCTAGCAGGTAGGCGAAGGTCTCCAGGAACGTCGACTCGGCGCCGACGTACTCGGTGAACCCGCAGCGATGAGCCAGGCGACGCCAGCACCACCGATACTGCAATAACTGTTCGGGTTTTCGTATCCGATAAAGACTGCTGGTGGTAGTCGTGTCGCTCCCGCAGTCACTCGTAGGCCCTGGAGTCACAGGTGGGGCGGCATGGACGTTCAGCCGGTACCGGTGGTGTGAGTCAGAGTTCGCCCGATCCGAAAATTCCTGAGCGGCGATACGCTGATCCGGACCACGAGGAGAGCACCGTGGAACAGTTGGTCAGCGCGCTCGAGCGGGCCAGGGCCGCGATCGCCGTGGAGGACTGGGCCGATGCATACGCGCTGCTGCACGATTGCGCGGACCCGGAGCTGCGCCCGGACGACCTCGATGGGCTCGCCGACGCGGCGTGGTGGCTTTGCCGAGTTGACGAGTCGGTCGCCGCGCGGCAACGGGCATACGCCGGGCACGTCGCCGCTGGGTCCGAGCGGGCGGCTGGCGCTTCGGCCTGGATGCTGTTCTACGAGCATCACCTGGCCGGCCGCGCGGCCACCGCCGCGGGGTGGCTTGCTCGTGCCCGGCGGCACCTCGACGATGAACCGGAGTGCGCCGAGCAGGCCTACCTCGCATTCGCCGAAACGTTCCTCGCCCAGGACCGCGGCGAACTCGACGCCGCGCTGCACAGTGCGCGGCAGATGACCGCGATCGCGCGGCGTTGCCGGGACGCGGACCTGCACGCCATGGGCCGGCTCTGCGAGGGCATCGTGCTGATGTCGAGCGGCGACTCCGCAGCCGGGCTTGCCTTCGTCGACGAGGCGATGTGCGCTGTTCTGGCCGGCGAGCTGAGCGCGATGTTCACCGGATGGATTTACTGCCTGGCGTTGCCGCCCTGCATCGAGGCCGCGGACCTGCACCGGGCCGGCGAGTGGACCGAGGCCGCAATGGCGTGGTGCGCCTCGCTGCCGGCGGGCACCCCGTTCCACGGCATTTGTCGGGTCCACCGCGTAGAGGTACTGCACCTGCGTGGCGCGTGGGCGGAGGCAGGAGCGGAAGCCGACCGTGCTTGTGCGGAGCTACTCGACTACGACCCCAGGGTCGCCGCGGAGGCGTTCTACGTAGCCGGTGAGATCTACCGGCTCAGCGGTGACGCGGCCCGGGCCGAGGAGGCATACCGGCGGGCGCACCAGCTCGGCCGTGATCCACAGCCTGGGCTGGCGTTGCTCCGGCTAGCCCAAGGCAGAGCCGACGTCGCCGCTGCCGCGTTGCGCGCCGCACTGTCCGGTGCGGCCCACGGACCGGTTGGGCAGTCGCGGCTGCTGGCGGCCGAGGTGGAGGTGGCGCTTGCCGTCGGCGAGATCCACCGGGCCCGGGCGGCAAGCAACGAGCTCGACGCGATCGCCGCCAACTCGAGCGCCGGCCTGCTGGTCGCGACCGCCGCCCTCGCCCGCGGGTCGCTGCTGCTTGCCGAGCAGGACCCGGTCGCCGGGCTCTCTGAACTGCGGCGGGCCCGCTCGCTATGGCTGGAACTCGGCCTGCCGCATCCCGCGGCGCAAACCCGGATCCTGCTCGCCGCCGCCTGCCGCGCAGTCGGGGACGACGAGGGGGCGCGGCTAGAGCTCAGCGCCGCCAAAGTGGCCTTCGACCGCCTTGGCGCCATACCCGATGCCCGCCGCACGGCGGCACTGCTGACCAGCGGGTCCGTTACACCCGGTGGCCTGACCAGGCGTGAGCTTGAGGTGTTGCGGCTGCTAGCGGCCGGCCACACCAATCGCGCCATCGCCACCACCCTTTTCGTCAGCGAACACACCGTCGCCCGGCACTTGAACAACATCTTCGCCAAGCTCGGCGTGGGCACCCGTGCCGCCGCCACCGCCTACGCCTTCACCCATGGGCTGGTGTGATCGTCCGATGGGCCGTTGTGCCCATGTCGCAAGCTCGGCGATGTGGGCGATTCCGGCGATGTCCCGCAGCCACCGCCGCGGCTACAACTACCGCATGAAGAATCCCGCCATGATCGCTCGGGCGTCGACCGAACCAATGCGCTGGCTCCTCACCGAGCAGCAGATCATGCGGCTCGCCACCTCGGCGCTGGACAGTACGGCCCACGTCGCCCCACTGCGGGAAGCCGGGGTCGCTCTGGACGACCCGGAGAGGTGGTACCGGTCATGACGACCCTGGTTTCCAACGCCGTCGCGGCTCTTGCCGCCGCCGTCCGCGGTGAGGTGCTCGTTCCCGACGACGCCGGCTACAACGAGGCACGCCGGGTGTACAACGCTGAGCACGACCGGCGTCCGGCCATCATAGTCCGGGCCTCCGGGGTGGCCGACGTGATCGCTGCGGTGCACCACGCCCGCACCCACGGACTGGCGTTGGCCGTGCGCGGCGGCGGCCACAGCATCGCCGGCTTCTCGACCTGCGACGACGGTCTGGTGCTCGACCTCGGCGGGATGCGCGGCATCCGGGTCATACCTGGGGAGCGGACCGCCCGCGCCGAGGGCGGCTGCACTTGGGGGGCGCTAGACCACGCCACGCACGCCTTCGGGCTGGCCACCACAGGCGGTCTGGTGTCTAGTACCGGCATCGCCGGGCTGACCCTGGGCGGCGGTCTGGGCTTCCTGGCCCGGCGCATCGGGCTGTCTTGCGACAACCTATTCTCGGCCGACGTGGTAACCGCCGACGGATCCTTCGTGACCTGCGACGAGCAGCGTGAACCGGACCTGTTTTGGGCGCTGCGCGGCGGCGGCGGCAACTTTGGTGTGGTCACCTCGTTCGAGTACCGATTGCACCCGATCGCCGATGTCCTGGGCGGGCTGACCGTCTACCCGCTGGAAGGCGACGTGCTGCGCGCCTACACCGAGCTGGTCGCCGCGTCCCCGGTTGAGTTCGGCGCGCTACTCGCCATCGCGCTGGGCCCGCCGGCACCGTTTCTGCCCGAGCGGTGGCACGGGCGCCCAGTAGCGATCGTCCTGACGTGCTGGAGCGGTCCCGGCGAGGAGGACAACCAGGTACTCGCCAGCCTGGGACGGATCGGCCCGGTCCTCGGCCAGTTGGTCGAGCGGATGCCTTATCCCGCGGTCAATACGTTCTTCGACGAGTCACTGCCCGCAGGGCTGCACCACTACTGGAAAGGCCTGTTCACCGCCGAGCTGACCGACGGTGCTGTCACCGCACACCTGGAGTACGGCGCGACGGTGCCTTCTCTGGAGACCGGGACGCTGCTGATCCCGATCGACGGGGCGTGCCACCGGGTGGCGCTGGACGCGACCGCATTCGCCTACCGGGACGCGACCTTTGCGACGGCGATCGGACCCAGTTGGTCCGATCCGACAGACAGCGCGGCCAACATCGCCTGGGGGCGGGCCTACTATGACGCGTTGCGTCCGCACTCGATGGATGGCGGATACGTCAACTTCACTGCTGGCGAGGACCAGGACCTGGTGCGGACGAACTACCGGCAGAATTACCCGCGACTTGTCGAACTGAAGCGGCGCTACGACCCGGAGAACCTGTTCCGACTCAACCACAACATCGCTCCGTAGGTCTGCTCGCGAAGCCGTGGGCATCGTCCAATTCCCGTACCACCGGTCGGATCGTGGCCATGACGGCGGCCATCGCATGTGCGAGGCCGTCAACCCCGCGTCGAGTGTCCTGCCGGTACCGGATGTGGTGCATCCCCGAGTCTCGGATCGCGCGAGTTTCCTCGGCGCTGTCGAGCTGGGCGCTGTCATTCGTGAGCAGAGCGTGGTAGCCCTTGCCGCTGACATCGGGAAGCAGGAAATGGTCCTTCTTCCCCTTCCACCCAAGATCGGCGAACGTGATCCACCTGATGCCCGCGGAGCAGCCGACGAAGCGGCTCGACGAGCTGAACTGGAACGTCCTCGTCGAGCAGAAGCTTCATCGCACGATCAAGCGCCGACCGGCTGCGGTAGCCGTCGACGTATCGTGCGAATGCGAGCGCTCCCCGAGCCGCATCCGCGCTGACAGCCGGGTAAAACCCTGCCACCTCCTCAGCGGTGACCTCGTCTTCGAGCAAGCTCGCGACCATGTCATAGGGCACTCGAGTCTCCGCGATCACCGGATACCCGCCCCGGATCTCGAGATCTACCGCCACGCCAGGCGTCGGGCGATACAGCGGCACCACCTCGCGGTCGTGCGGCCCGCGAAACGCGGTGAGTGTGTCCACCATCTGTGCGATCACCTGCTGACCCCGCGACGGTGCTGCTGCTCACCCGCGAAGACCGTGCCAGCGCGCGCTGCACAACCTGCTCGCGCACATGGAGCCGCAGACTGCGGCCGCAGCGCTTGTCGATGAGTTTCCCTGGGCTGACGTCCTACCCCGAGGCAGGGCTCGGCCGAGTCCTCCATCAACTGAAGCCGATTCCGTGATCCAATCATTTCGGCTCAGGCAGTCTCGATCGGCTGGAAATGGCCTTGAATGAAAGGTATGCCCATTGTCGAGCAGCGGTGCCGCGCGATGCTGGTGAACAGACCGGCTCACACCGCTCAGGGTGACCCGCAAAGTCGTTCTTGCTGGTCATGATCTGTTTTGAGGGGTGGAGTGCAGGCCGAGGATGGCCAGGAGCAGGTGTGGGTCGTTTTTGATTTTCCGGATGGTAGCGGCGATCTTGGTGTGGCCG
>JBOHGX010000370.1:0-2178 GCA_050700255.1 Pseudonocardiaceae bacterium | reverse complement strand
GCAGGAGCTGGCGTCGACGGTGCTGCGGCAGCTGCGGATGCGCAAGGACGCCGCTGAGATCGCCGCGCTGACCGCCGCGGGCCAGGCCATCGACCGGGTGCACGCCCGGATGGGGGAGTGGTTACGGGTTGGGCGCACCGAGGCGCAGGTCGGTGCCGACGTGGCCGCCGCGATCGTCGCGGAGGGGCACACTGCGGCAGCGTTCGTCATCGTCGGTTCCGGTCCGCATGGGGCAAGCCCGCATCACGACGTGTCCGACCGAGTGGTGCAGCCTGGTGACGTCGTAGTGGTCGACATCGGCGGGCCGACGCCGGAGGGCTATTTCTCCGACTGCACCCGCACCTACAGCCTGGGCGATCCAGCCGCCGCCGACGTCGCCGCTGGTTACGCGGTGCTGCAGGCCGCCCAGGACGCTGCGGTAGCGGCAGTCGAGCCGGGGACCACTGCGGAGCAGGTGGACGCCGCCGCCCGGATCCCGATCACTGACGCCGGTTTCGGCGACCGGTTCATCCACCGCACCGGGCACGGGATCGGTCTTGAGGTGCACGAGGAGCCCTATATCGTGGCCGGCAACGATCTGGTGCTCGAACCTGGAATGGCGTTCAGCATCGAACCGGGCATCTATCTCCCCGGTCGTTGGGGTGCCCGTATCGAGGACATCGTGGTGGTCGACGAGCACGGCGCGACCCGGCTCAACCACCGCCCACGCGAACTCGTGGCATTACCGGCATGACGGCGGCCCGCTGTGGCGTCCACCACAATTGGCGTTGAATGTTACCTGATTCACATGCGTGCAACGGGATATTAACACCTGATCGCGATTGGTCACGTGCCGCCAGTTTCGACGTAACGACTGGATCCCCTAACCTGGAGAAGGTGACCGAGGGAGCTTGCCCTGGCGCGTGGACACCTAGCAAAAGCGCCAGCTCACTGACGACAACGGTGGGCCTGAGCGCCAATCAACGTCATCAGCCCCGCCGTCGCGGAAACGCACAGATGGGAACAGGTCATGACGATAAGCAGCAAGACTGCAGAAGGTCGAGAGACCGACGAGTACGATCTCCTGGTGACACCTGAGATCGCTCCGCTTGCCGACTTCGCTGGGTTCGGAGCGTACGAGACGGTGGCCGTGCAAGAGACCGGTAAGGCAATTTCAGGGTTCACCGAGAATATTGCAGAGGAAATATCCGGGTACCTTATGACGCGCCCGGAATCTGCCCCGCTGATGGCTGGTTCGGACCCACCGGTCAGCCCACTGGTGATTAAGGAGTGGCTGGATAGGACGATCGTCGGGCCGTTTGACGGTAAGCTGTCCGCCTTTCTGCGAGAGGTCAGTCAAGTCGAGGGGAAGGGGATAACCTTTCCGGGTGTGCAGGTGCCACTCCCGCCCCAGCTGATCCTGGCTCTCACTGCGTTGGTACAGGGACAGATCCTCAAGGCCTTGGGTGAGACCTGCGACGTCGCCAATGTCTCGGCGGCCGGGGCAGCATGGATGAACCAGTTCATGCTGCAGCTCGGGATCGTCCTTGAACCTACCCTGGCAGCACCGGATGCCCCCCTGGGCCGCCATGAAGCCGCCGAATTTCATCCCTACGCGGAGTTTGCCGGTTTCGGCGCCAAGGAGACGTCGATTCTACGCAAGACCGGCCCGCTACTGGGGCCAGCGGCAGGTGGCGTGGTCACCCTTGCTTATGACTACCTGCTCTCCCGTCCAGAATCGGCCGGATACTTCCAGGACGCGACGCATCTCACGCAGCGTAAAATGACACTCAAGGCGTGGTGGTCCAGGAGCACCACGAAGCCGATGGACGGTGATTTCCACGCCTATATGTCCAAGGTGGCCGATGCCCATGTCAAGAACGGTGGGACGCATCCCCACGTGGTCATTCCGGCTGATCTGACCATCGCTCTCATGGGGTGGGTTGAGATGAGGGTCATGACCGCGTTGAACACCATAGCGCCGGGAGCCGACGGTGAGTACGTCTTCGGGAAGATTCCCGAACCGGCAGCGGCCGCGGAGGTAGGCCAGGCTTGGATGGCATGCTGACCCTGCAACTGGGAATCCTGCTCAAGCCCTACCTGGCATCGCCGGCCGCGCCTGAGGCCGCCTGAGGACGCCCACCGCACCGATCCTCCCGGCTAGGGTTGGGCGCCTGGGAACCGGGTGCACCCCGAGAC
>JBOHGX010000369.1:0-8740 GCA_050700255.1 Pseudonocardiaceae bacterium | reverse complement strand
GCCTGATACCCCGATATGTCTCCATGTCGGGGAAGCCAAGGGAGCATGATCTGGGCATGACGTTGCTGACTGAGGCCCTGTTGACTGACGACTCCGAGGCGCGGCGGCATCGGATCGTTGACACGCTGACCGACGCCTTCGCCGAGCTCATGGCGGCCGCTCCGGCGGCGTTTCGTACCAAGTTCCGCAAGATGGCCGCCGACCCGTTCGCCTTCTACCGCGGCAGCGCCTGCCTGTTCTACGCCGACGTGGTCGCGCTGGACGACCCATGGGCCGATGAGCGGACCAGCCGAGTCTGGATCCAGGGTGACCTGCACGCGGAGAACTTCGGTACCTACATGGACGGCAATGGGGTGCTGATCTTCGATGTGAACGACTTCGACGAGGCCTATCTGGGGCACTTCACCTGGGATCTGCAGCGGATGGTGGCAAGCGTCGCGCTGCTCGGCTGGCGAAAGGCGCTGTCCGACACCGACATCGACGCCCTGGTCGAGAGCTACGTCCGGGCCTATATCGACCAGGTGCGCTGGTTCGTCGACGAGACTCACGACCAGGCCTACTCGCTGCGGCTGAACACCACCGACGGGCTCATCCACCAGGTGTTGCAGCTGGCCCGGTTGCGCACCCGGGTCGACCTGCTGAAGTCGGTCACCGAGACCGAGGGATTCGACCGCCGGTTCCGGGACGGGCCTGGGGTGCGGCGACTCGACGACGCCGAGCGCGGCGCCGTGTGTGCGGCGTTCGAGCGCTACCTGAGCACCATCCCGGAGAGCAAGAGATTCCGTGGTATCGCCTACACGATCAAGGACGTCGTCGGGCGCAGCGGATTCGGCATCGGCAGCGCCGGGTTGCCCGCCTATAACCTGTTGATCGAGGGCCACAACCAGGCGCTGGACAACGACGTGGTGCTGTCGATGAAGCAGGGCAACGTTGCAGCCCTGTCCCGAGTGATCACCGACGAGCGGATCGCGTCCTACTTCGAACATCACGGCCATCGCACCGCCATCTCGCAGCGCGCGCTGCAGGCGCACGCCGACCGGCTGCTCGGATACACCGAGCTGGACGGGGTGGGATACCTGGTCTCCGAGCTGTCCCCGTACGTCACCGACCTGGACTGGAGCGAGCTCACCGAGCCGGACGAGATCGCGCCGGTGCTGGACTACCTCGGCCGGGCCACCGCGAAGGTGCACTGCGTCTCGGACTCCGACTCCGACCACACCCTGGTGCCCTTCCAGACCGAGGACGCGATCGCCGCGGTGATCGGGGACCGGGAAGCCGAGTTCGTCGACTGGTTGACCACCTTTGCCCGGGAGTACGCGGCAGTGGTGCGCGATGACCACCGGCTGTTCGTCGACGCGTTCCGCAACAACGAGATCACCGGCGTGCGCTCCACCCACCGAGGCTGACACGATCAGCTGGTGTAGAGCGTGCGCACGACGTCCTCGATGGACGGTTCCACCACCTGCAGGTCTCGCACTGCGACCCGGGCGACCACCGCGGCGATCAGGTCCGCGGCACTGGTCTGCTTGGCTGAGAAGGCCAGCTGCTGGCGCAACCCGTTCGCCTCGACCGTGACGTCGAGTACACCGGGCAGGCCGTCAAGCGCCGCGTGCGGCTGCTCCAAGTCCACCACCAGCCGTCGCGCCCCGCCGAACTGGCGGCGGAGTGACTCCAGCGAGCCGTCCACCAGCACCCGCCCGTGGTCGATCACCACCAGCCGCCGGCAGAGCCGCTCGACATCCGGCAGGTCGTGCGTGGTCAGCAGCAGAGTGACCCCGTCGACGGCGTTGGCGCGGGCCAGGAACACCCGCAGCCGCTCCTTGCTGATCAGATCCAGGCCGACGGTCGGCTCGTCGAGCACCAGCAGCTCCGGGGAGTGCAGCAGCGCGGCGGTGACCTCACCGCGCATCCGCTGACCCAGCGAGAGCTGCCGCACCGGGGTAGCCAGGAACGGAGCAAGCTCCAACAGCTCGACGCACTCGGCCAGCCGCTGCTCGTGCTCGGCGGGCGGCACCCGGTGGATTGTCCGCAGCAGCGCGAAACTCTCGGCCAGCGGCAGGTCCCACCACAACTGGCTGCGCTGCCCGAACACCACGCCGATCCGCCTGGCCAGCTCACGCCGCTGCCGGACGGGCTCCAGCCCGCACACCCGTAGCCGGCCTGCGGTCGGCACCAGGATCCCGGTCAGCATCTTGATCGTGGTCGACTTGCCGGCCCCGTTGGGCCCGAGCAGGCCGACCGCCTCGCCGGGCTGTACGGACAGCGTCACCCCGTCCACCGCGGCCAGCCGCACCCCGCGCCGGCGCCGGAACTCCCGGCGCAGCCCCTCCAGTTCGATCAGCGCGCTCATCTCCCGGTCACGATCCGGTGCCGACGTAGTGCCGCACGCCGGCCCGCCACACCCCGGCGGCCACGCCGGCCGCGAGCACCGCTACCAGCGGCGCGCTGTACTGCAACACCGGGTGCAGCCCGAGCGGGTCTGGTTTGCCGAGGATCGCCAGAGCCGGGTAGTAGGCGACGAACGCGCCGGGGATCACGAACGCCATCAGGCGCAGCAGCCATCCGGAGAACACCGACACCGGGTAGGAGGTGAACATCCCCGAGCCGTAGGTCACCGCGTTGGGCAGCTCTGAGCCTTCCACCAGCCAGAAGATGGCGGCGCTGGCCGTAACCCAGATCGCACCGAGCAGGACCAGCCCGGTCAGCGGGGTGATCAGCAACACCGCCACTCGCACTGGCGTCCAGGCAATGTCCGAGGTGACCAGCACGTAGCCGAGCACCACCAGCGCGGTGCCGACCTTGCCGACCCGCCGCAGCGCGAAGTCGGACGCGCAGATCTGGGTCAGGGCGGGTAAGGGACGTAGCAGCAGGGCGTCCAGTGTCCCGGTGCGGACCAACTGACCTACCGTGTCCAGTGGTCCGACCAGCATGTCGGCCAGCCCGAAGGAGATCCCGGCCAGGCTGAAGATCAGCAGCACCTCGAGTCGGGTGAACCCGCCCATCTCACCGATCCGGGAGAACAGCACCAGGATGATCACCATGTCCTGGAGCTGTACCAGCGCCTGTGCGGCGCACTGCAACGCAAACGAAGTCGGGTAAGCCAGCTGGCTGCGTACCGATGCGGCCATCAGGCTGCGGTATACCGCGAAGCGCTCACCCACCCTGGATCACCAGCGTCCGTACCGCCCTGGCCAGCACCAGGCGACCGGCCGCGAGCAGGACGACCGTCCAGGCCAGCTGGTGGGCCAACAGCGGGAGCGCCGCACCCCTCCCGATGGCGATGTCGATCGGCGCCTGCAGGATCGCCGGGAACGGCGTCGCCCAGATCGCCACCCTGGCCCAGTCCGGGAAGAACGCGATCGGGATCACTAACCCGGACAGCATGCCGCCGATCGCGGCGTGTAGCGAGAGCAGCCCGCGCCAGTCCAGCAGCCAGAATGCCACCAGGTTCAGCAGGAACCGGATTGCGAAGCTGACCAGGATGGCGAGCAGCACGCTGAGGCCGAACACCGTCCAGCGCAGCGCCGAGCTGGGCAGGGTCAGGTCGAAGAAGGCCAACCCGACCAGCAGCGGAACGGTGAACCGGGTCAGCAACGCACAACTTGCCCGGCCCAGATCCTCGGCCAACAACGCGGCCTGCAGGTCGATCGGACGGAGCAGGTCAACGGCAACGTCGCCGCTGCGTACCCGCTCCCCGAAGTCGGTGTTACCCCACAGCAGCACCACTGCGATCAGCGCCTGGCCGATCCAGACGAAGGTGACGGTTGTCGACGGGTTGTAGCCGGCGACCTGGGCGCTGCCGGCGAACACGGTGAGCAGCACCGCGCACCGCATGAAGCCGAAGACGATGTTGGCGGCCAGCCCCGCGACCACTGCCTGCCGGTAGGTGGAGTACCGCCGGAAACCGGCGCGGATCAGCCGCAGGTAGCAGGCGAGCACGCTGGACTACGTTAGCAATGCAGCTGGAGTGTGCAGGCGTGAGTCGAGAGGAGTGCCCGACCGGTGGGCAAGATCAAAGTGACAGGGACCGTCGTCGAGCTCGATGGTGACGAGATGACCCGGATCATCTGGGGTGTCATCCGCAACCAGCTGATCCTGCCCTATCTCGACATCAACCTCGATTACTACGACCTCGGTATCGAGCATCGCGACGCCACTGATGATCAGGTCACCGTCGATGCGGCACACGCGATCGCCAAGCACGGGGTAGGCGTCAAATGCGCCACCATCACACCAGACGAGGCCCGGGTCGAGGAATTCGGCCTGAAAAAGATGTGGCGCTCACCCAATGGCACGATCCGCAACATTCTCGGTGGCGTGATCTTCCGGGAGCCCATCGTCTGCTCGAATGTCCCGCGCCTCGTGCCGCACTGGACCGAGCCGATCATCATCGGCCGCCACGCGCACGGTGATCAGTACAAGGCCAGCGATTTCACCGTCCCAGGGCCGGGCACCGTGACAATCACCTATACCCCGGACGACGGTGGCGAGCCGCTGCAGATCGAGGTGGCCAGGTTTGGCGAGGATGGCGGTGTGGCGGTCGGGATGTACAACTACCGCAAATCCATCGAGGACTTCGCCCGGGCATCGCTGAGATATGGACTGGCTCGTAAGTATCCGGTTTACCTGTCCACCAAGAACACGATCCTCAAGGCGTATGACGGCATGTTCAAAGACGTGTTCGCCGAGATCTACGAGTCCGAGTTCAAAGCTGACTTCGAGGGGAGCGGCCTTACGTACGAGCACCGGTTGATAGACGACATGGTGGCCGCCGCGCTGAAATGGGCCGGCGGCTACGTCTGGGCCTGCAAGAACTATGACGGCGACGTCCAGTCCGACACCGTTGCCCAGGGCTTCGGCTCGCTGGGCCTGATGACCAGCGTGCTGATGACTCCGGACGGCCGGATCGTCGAGGCGGAGGCCGCGCACGGCACCGTCACCCGGCATTTCCGGCAGCATCAGCAGGGCAAGCCGACGTCGACCAACCCGATCGCGTCGATCTTCGCGTGGACCGGTGGCCTTCGTCACCGCGGCACGCTGGACGCCACCCCGGAGGTCACCCGTTTCGCTGAGACCTTGGAGAGGGTCTGCATCGACACTGTCGAGAGCGGCAAGATGACCAAGGACCTGGCGCTGCTGGTGGGTCCGGACACCCCGTTCCTGACCACTGAGGACTTCCTCGGTGAGCTTGAAGGGGGGTTGCGCCAGGCCATGCACTGAGAGATCACTGGACTGGCAGATCACTGGACGGACGGCGGGGAGTGGACCGGTGGCTGGGAAACCTTCGAAGCGGTGGCAGTGGATCCTGGGGGCGGCCGTGGTGATAGGTGTGATCGTACTGAGTTCCCGGGGTGATGGTGGGGACGGCGGGGAGGGGCCGTGCACGATGAGGGTCACCGCGGACAGCCTCAACGTGCGGTCCGGTCCGGACAGCAGGGATCCCGTCGTGGAGACCCTGGCCGCGGACGCGGTGGTCTCCGCCAACCTGACGACTCGCAACGGTTACCGGGAGCTGGGGCCCGACCGCTGGGCCGCGCAGCTGTACCTGGAACCGATGCCGGGCAGCGACTGCAGCTGATCGCACGCCGGCTGCAACAATCGCGGTATGTCGTCTCCTGTCACCGACCGTGTCACTGGCCGGCGCCCCCGGGTGCTCTCCGGGATCCAGCCCACTGCGGACTCGTTCCACCTCGGCAACTACCTCGGTGCGATCCGGCAGTGGGTGGCCCTGCAGGCCGACCACGACGCGTTCTACTGCGTGGTCGACCTGCACGCGATCACCATCGAGCAGGACCCCCACAAGCTGCGCCACCGGACCCGGGTGGCGGCGGCGCAGATGTTCGCGCTGGGCGTCGACCCCGATCGCTCCACGGTGTTCGTGCAGAGCCATGTGCCCGAGCACACCCAGCTCTCGTGGGTGCTGGAATGCCTCACCGGCTTCGGCGAGGCCGCCCGGATGACGCAGTTCAAGGACAAGTCGGCCAAGCAGGGCGGCGACCGGGTGGGGGTCGGGCTGTTCACCTACCCGATCCTGCAAGCCGCGGACATCCTGATCTACCAGGCTGACCAGGTTCCGGTGGGGGAGGACCAGCGCCAGCACATCGAGCTCACCCGGGACCTCGCCCAGCGTTTCAACTCCCGCTACGGCTCGACCTTCACCGTGCCCGCAGCGCACATCGTCAAGGGCGCGGAGAAGATCTACGACCTGGCCGAGCCGACGGCGAAGATGAGCAAGTCGACGTCCTCGCCGGCCGGGGTGATCGACCTGCTCGACGACCCGAAGGTATCCGCCCGCAAGATCCGCTCAGCGGTCACCGACACCGGACGGGAGATTCACTACGACCCGGTCGCTAAGGCCGGTGTCTCGAACCTGTTGGTGATCTACTCGGCGATGTCCGGACGCACCATCGACGACCTGGTGGCAGCGTATGCGGGCCAGGGATACGGGGCGCTGAAGTCCGACGTCGCCGAGGTGCTCGCCGACTTCGTCACGCCGCTGCGCCAGCAGGTGGCCGGCTACATCGATGACCCAGCCGAGCTGGACAAGCTGCTGGCCCGGGGTGCCGAGCGGGCCCGTGAGGTCGCTGGCCAAACCCTGCGGGCGGTATACGATCGGGTGGGCTTCCTGCCGGCGGGGGGCTGAACGGGAATCCTCTGAGGTCCAGGGTTTACCCCGATGTCGACCTGCCCTGACAGGTGTGGACTGAGGTCAGCAGTAAATCCGCCCCCGCTGAGGAGACCGCCATGCAAACCCTGATCAAAGTGCTCGGGATCATCGCGTTGATCTGGATCGGGTTCGTGGTGCTGGGCTGGGTGCTGGGTGCCGTGTTCGAGCTGCTGTTCTGGGCGCTGGTGATCGGCGCCGGGGTGTTCATCGGCTCGGCTGCCTACGCCGCGGTGAAGAGCAAGTCGGACCGCCACGCCCTCAAGCAGTAATCACGCCGGACCATAAGCACCCTTGAGCACCCGCCGGATGAGGTGCATCGCGACGGTCACCGATCGGTCGCGGATCTCGGCACGATCACCGGGCAGCACCGGATCGCTGGCCAGGGCCGCGTCGTCGCTGGTCGTCACGCAGATGCAGACGTAGCCAACCGGTTTGGCCTCGGTGCCCCCGCCAGGGCCGGCCACCCCGGTGATGCCGCAGCCGACGTCGGCGCCGAAGCGATGCCGCGCTCCGTCGGCCATGGCCCGGGCGACCTCCGGTGACACCGCCCCGCGCTGCTCGATCAGCTGTGCCGGCACGCCGAGCAGCGCGGTCTTGGCGGTATTGGAGTAGGCCACCACGCCGCCGACGACGTAGTCCGATGACCCTGGCTGCTCGGTGAGTCGGGCGGCCAGCAGTCCACCGGTGCACGACTCCCCGAGCCCGATGCGTCGTCCCTGCAGCAGATCGGCCAGTTGGTCGTCCAGCGAGGTGCCGTCGGTCGAGAACAGGTACCGAGAATGCCGGCTGCGGATCGCCTCGATCAGCGCATCGCGGATCGCCTCGGCGCCAGGCCGATGCCGGATGTCGATTTCCAGCTCGGCTCGGCGCAGGCAGGTGGTGATCTCCAGCGGGGCCAGGTCCAGCGTCGCGCTCACCTCGCGTAGCGTCGCCGCGACCTCCGATTCAGGCAGCCCGAACAGCCGCAGCCGCGCTGACTCGAAGGGTCGGGTGCGCGCCAACACCGCCCTGGCGGCGGCGGTGGACAGCGCCGCAGGCCACATTCCCTGCAACTCGCGGGGCGGGCCGGGCAGCACGATCACGGTGGGGCCTGCGGGCACGGGGACGACCAGCCCTGGTGCCGTCCCTACCGGGTCGAGCGGTTCGGCGCCGCGGGGCACCATCGCCTGCTTGCGGTTCGCCGCCCGCAGCGCTTCCGGGCTGAAGTGCGACAGGTGGCGGAATCGGGCGAGGATGGCGGCAATCTGCTGCTCCATCGCCTCGTCGAGTTCCAGCGGCACCCCGGCGAACCCGGCGACCACCTCGGCGGTCAGGTCGTCGGCGGTCGGGCCGAGTCCGCCGCTGGTGACGATCAAATCCACGCCCTGGTCGGCGAGAAATCGCAATGCCGCTGCCAGGTCCTGTGACCGGTCTCCGACGCACAGCAGGTGGGCCACCTCGACGCCCCGCTCGCCCAGCTGCTGCGCCAACCACGGGCCGTTGCGGTCGGTGAGCTGTCCAGTGAGCAGCTCCGTCCCGGTGACCACAATGCCCGCGCGGACATCCGCGCCGCCGTTACTCACGAGACGGCACGCTAGCGCGGGAGGCATGCTTTGTCGGTGGGACGCCGATGACCGTCGAGAACAACATCCGCATCGGCCGGTTGGAACGTCCTGACCCTGACGGCAACGTGCTTGCCGCCGCGGCGGCCGACTCCGGCGCCGATACCGTTGTCGCCGAGCTCCCGGACGGCTGGAACAGCGTGCTGTCCCGGGAATTCCAGAACGGATGCGACCTGTCCGGCGGGCAGTGGCAGCGGATCAGCGTGGCTCGCGGGTTGTACCGGGACGCACCGCTGCTCGTCGCCGACGAACCCACGGCCGCGATGGACGCCCGCGCCGAGCACGCCGTGTTCCGATCTCTGCAATCGCTCAGTCGCGCGGGCGCGGCGGTGTCCAATGGTGAGCGCCAGGGTGCTACCCGGACAACGGTGCTGATCACCCACCGACTGGCCAATATCCGGCACGCCGATCAGATCATCGTCCTGGATCACGGCCGCATCACCGAGCAGGGCACCCATGGCGAGCTGATGGC
>JBOHGX010000368.1:0-5440 GCA_050700255.1 Pseudonocardiaceae bacterium | reverse complement strand
GAGACATATCGGGGTATCAGGCAGCTCGATAGCCCCGATATGTCTCCATGTCGGGCGGCGGGGTCGGGAGGCGGGGTCGGGAGGCGGGGTCGGGAGGGCGAGATCTACAGGTGCGCAACGTCGGCTTGCTTGGCTCGGACGGTTTCGGCGGCCTTGCGGAGCTCGGCGAGCTCGCTGTCGGTCAGCTCGGTTTCCACCACCCGGCGTACCCCCTCCTGACCCAGCTCGGCGGTGACGCCCAGGTAGACACCGGAGACGCCGTACTCGCCGTCCACCCAGGCGCAGACCGGCAGCACGGCACCGGAGTTCTCGTGCACCGCGCGCACCATCCGGGCCGCCGCCGCCGACGGTGCGTAGTACGCCGACCCGGTCTTGAGCAGGGCGACCACCTCGGCACCCCCGTTGCGGGTCCGGGCGACCAACTCATCGATCTTCTCGGCGGGCAGCAGCTCGGGCAGTGGCGTGCCGTTGACCGTGCAGGCGCTGCGTACCGGGACCATGGTGTCACCGTGCGAGCCCAGCGTCAGGGTGCGCACCGAGGACACCGGGGCGGCGAGTTCCTCGGCGACGAAGTTGGTGAACCGCGCGGTGTCGAGCATCCCGGCCTGGCCCATCACCCGCTGCCGGGGAAATCCGGTGGCGAGCTGCGCCAGCGCGGTCATCTCGTCCAGCGGGTTGGACACCACGATGACGACCGCGTCGCCAGCATGCCGGGCGACGTTCTCGGCAACCTGCCGGACGATCCGGGCGTTGGTCTCGATCAGGTCCATCCGGCTCATCCCGGGCTTGCGGGGTAGCCCGGCGGTGATCACGACGATGTCGCTGCCCGCGATCGCCTCGTAGCCCGAACCGTCCTGACCGGTGGTCTGGCCGATGACCCTGGTCTCGAAGCCCTCCACCGGCCGGGACTGGTTCAGGTCCAGCGCCAGGCCCTCCGGCTTGCCGTCGATGATGTCGGTGAGCACGACGGTGTCGAAAATGTCGTACTCGGCCAGCCGCTGCGCGGTGGTCGATCCATAGAAACCGGCTCCGATGACCGCGACCTGACCGCAACGTTGCATTCCGGGAGGTTATCAAGCACTCCGGAGGCTCAACGGGTGGCCAGCGGGCCCCCGATGATGGTCAGCGCCACGGCCAGCATGAGCACCCCGAAGACCCCGTAGGCAAGCACATCGAGCGTGCGGCGGCGGATCCCGAGCAGTCCGGTCCGTTCGGGCGGCAGGACGAGCCGTAACCCCGCGGCGAGCAGCAACGCGCCGCCGATGATCAATGTGCCTTCCCGCCAGTGGTACTGCGCGATGCGCACCATGCCCAGCGCCACCACCGCCAGCACCAGACCGAAGGCCAGCTGTGGCCGCAGGCTCGTCCGCCTGGTCACGGCGGGCCGGGCCGCTCGGCAGTCTCGACGACGTTGGCGAGCAGCATTGCTCTGGTCATCGGCCCGACCCCGCCAGGAACGGGCGCCAGGTACCCGGCGACCTCGGCCACGGCCGGGTCGGCGTCGCCGACCAGCCCGGCGTCGGTCCGGCTGATCCCGACGTCGACCACTGCGGCACCTGGCTTGACCATATCGGCTGTGATCAGCCCGGGTCGCCCAGCGGCTGCCACCACGATGTCGGCCCCGGACACCTCGGCGGCCAGGTCCCGGGTACCGGTGTGACAGAGCGTGACCGTGGCATTTTCACTGCGCCGGCTCAGCAGCAATCCCAGTGGGCGGCCGACGGTGATGCCGCGGCCCACGATGGTGACATCGGCCCCGGCCAGCGGCACGTCGAAGCGGCGCAGCAGCTCCACGATCCCGCGCGCGGTGCAGGGCAGCGGTCCGGACCCTCCGAGCACCAGCAGGCCCAGGTTAACCGGATGCAGGCCATCAACGTCCTTGCCCGGGTCGACCCGGGCCAGCACAGCCCCGGTGTCCAGCCCGCTCGGGAGCGGTAGCTGCACGAGGTAACCGGTGCAGGCCGGGTCGGCGTTGAGCTCGTCGATCACCGCGAACAGCTCGTCTTGACTGGTCTCGGCGGGCAGATCGCGGCGGATCGAGGCGATACCGACCCTGGCGCAGTCGTTGTGCTTGCCCCGCACGTAGGCGTGCGAACCGGGATCATCGCCGACGATGACGGTGCCCAGCCCGGGAGTCACTCCGGCGCGGCGCAGCGCCGCCACCCGGGTCTGCAGATCCGCGAAGATCTCGTCCCTGGTCTTCTTGCCATCCAGCACCGTTGCGCTCATGAGGGAATCCTTGCACCGGTGCTCAGACGCTGGATCTGGAGGCTCGGGAGCGCGAAGGTAGTGCGATCACGGTGACCGCCACCAGAGTCAGCGCGGTGCCGATCAAGGTGGCGGCGGTGAGCCGATCAGCGGCGGCCGGCAGGAACAGGTCGAGCAGCAGCGCCCCGATGAGCTGCCCGGCCACGGTTCCCAGCCCCAGCAGCAGCACTCCGGTGATCGGGACGATCGCCGCGGCGGCCCCGATGAACAGCACACCCAACGCACCACCGAGATACAGCCACGGCTGCGCGGGCAGCGGTTCGGGCCATCCGCGTATCGCGACCTCCACCGCCGTCACCAGTGCCAGCGCGGCGGTGCCCACCCCGAAGTTGACCATTGCGGCCGGCAGCATCCCGGCCAGCGCCGGCCCGCCGGCCCGGGCGGCCGCCCCGACCCGCCCATTCACCGCCTGCTGCCAGGCGGTGCCCACCCCGCTCAACGCCGGTAGCAAGGCCAACCACAGGGCTTGCGGCGCACCCAGCCGGTCGGACACGGCCAGGACCACGGCGGTCAGCGCGAGGATCGCACCGGCGACCCGGCGGGGACTGACCGGGCGCGGCTCGCCCGGCCCGATGCCGGCCCGGTCCACCAGCAGGCCGCTCGCCGTCTGCCCGGCCACCACGGCGATGGTGAACACCGCCACTCCGATGGTCGCGACGGTCAGACCTTGGCAGGCCACCAGGAATGCGCCGCAGATTCCACCGAGCAGCTGGTACGGGCGCAACGCTTGGTGTCGAACCGCGGCGATGACCCGGCCCAGTCCCCGGCGCATGCTGGGTCGGGCGGCGGCCAGCAGCATCAGGAGCAGCAGGCCGCCCACGAAGGACAGCAATGCCGCGACGACACCGTCGTCGATTCGCTGGCCGAGCTCGCCGTTGATCCGGGCCTGGACGGCTACCGCCGCCCCGATCCCGACGGCCACCGCGGTTCCCACTGTGCGCGCACTGCGGGTGGGGGTGGAATCGGCCTGGTCGCGCACTTTCATGCGCCGAGGTCCACTCGCAATCCGTTCGCCACGGCGAAACGGATTGCGGTGTCCACGTCGATCCGGGCACCGGATAACCGAGCCTGGACCAAGGCGTCGGCGTCCAGCCGGGCTCCACGTAAGTCGGCGCCGTCGAGCCGGGCGCCTAGCATCCGGGCCCCGGTCAGGTCGGCTCCGGAGAGGTCGGCGCCCCGCAGGTCAGCCTGTACCAGGTTCGCCTCGGCCAGCCGCAGTCCAGCGAGTACCACCTTGCGCAGGTCGGCTTGCCCTAGCGCGGTGAGACTCAGGTCGACCTCGTGCAGCGTCCATGGCCGCAGCCGGCAGTCGCTGACCGTGCTACCCAGCAGGGAGCAGTTCGCGAGCACCGAGTCGGCCAGCATGGTGCGCTGGAAGGTGCAGCTGTGGAATGCGGTCGCGCGGTGTTCGGAGGCGCCGAGGTCGGCGCGGGTGAAGTCGCAGTTGGTGAACCGGCAGCTGCGGGTGCGCAGGGCCCGCAGGTCTGCGTCGGTGAACCGGCAGTTGACGAAGCAGCGGCCCTCCCACTCCTGGTCGGCGAACACCGCGTCGGTGAAGTCGGTGTCGACGGTCTCCAGCACACCACCACCTTGTCAGCACACCCCGACACCGGCTTCACCGGAAGTCGCGGGAGCTCGAACGCACCCGCATGTTCAGTGCTGTGGCGTGTTCGGCCAGCACGTTGATCACTCCCTCGGCGATCTGCAGCCGGCCGCGCAGCAGCAGCGCCGGGCAAGCCCGCACGACGGTGCGGTATCGGACCCAGAAGCCCGGTGAGCAGATCACGTTGACCATGCCGGTCTCGTCCTCCAAGTTGAGGAAGGTGACCCCGCCGGCAGTAGCCGGGCGCTGGCGGTGGGTCACCGCACCGGCGACCACTACCCGCTGCCCGTCCTGCCGCTGCTGCAGTTCGGCGGCGGGCACCACGCCCAGGCGGGCCAGGTCGGCCCGGAGGAACTGGGTGGGGAAGCTGTGTGGCGAGACCCCGGTGGCCCACACGTCGGCTGCGGCGAGTTCAAGCTCACTCATCCCCGGCAGCATGGGAGCGACGACGCCTACCGCGGTGCCGGGCAACCGATCCGGCCGCTCGGCGGCTACCGCCCCGGCGGACCACAGCGCCTGGCGGCGGTACGGGACAAACCGGTCGAACGCTCCACCGGTAGCCAGTGCCTCAGCCTGGGCGGTGGTCAACCCCACCCGGTGTGCGACATCAGCGATGCTGCGGTAAGGGCCGTGCGTTTCCCGCTCCTCGACCAGCCGGCTGGCCAGTGGCTGGCTCACCGTGCGCACCATCGCCAGCCCCAGCCGCACCGCCTGCTCCGGCGCGCCCTCCGCGGCTGGTTCCAGCCCGGCATGCACCCCGCTGGCATTGACATCCGGACCCCGGACAGTGACGCCGTGGCGGCGGGCGTCGGCGATCAGTGACTGCGGGGAGTAAAAGCCCATCGGCTGGGCTTGCAGCAGGGCGGCGCAGAACGCCGCCGGGTAATAGTGCTTGAACCAGGCGCTGTAGTAGACCAGTGCGGCGAAGCTGATCGAGTGGCATACCGGGAAACCGAACTTGGCGAAGGCCAGCAGTTTGGCGTAGATCTTCTCGGCGAGTTCGTCTTTGATGCCATGACTGGCCATTCCGTTAAATAGTCGCTCGCGCAGCCGCGCCATCCGCTCGGTGGACCGTTTGGCGCCCATCGCGCGGCGCAGCTCGTCGGCCTCGGCGGCGGAGAAGTCGGCGACGTCGATGGCCATCTGCATCAGCTGCTCCTGGAACAGTGGCACACCCAGCGTTTTGCGCAGCGCATTCGCCAGCAGCGGATGGTCGTAGTCCCAGGCCTCCTGACCGTTGCGGCGCCGGATGTAGGGGTGCACCGAGCCGCCCTGGATCGGGCCGGGGCGGATCAGCGCCACCTCGACCACCAGGTCATAGAAGCAGCGCGGATTCAGCCGCGGGAGGGTGGCCATCTGCGCGCGGGACTCCACCTGGAACACCCCGACCGAGTCGGCGCGGGCGAGCATCGCGTAGACGGCGGGATCGGTGGGCGGCAGGTCGGCCAGCTCCACCCGGTGCCGGTAATGGCGGGCGACCAGATCGACCGCGTAGTGCAGCGCGGAGAGCATTCCGAGTCCGAGCAGGTCGAACTTGACCAGTCCGGCGGCTGCGCAGTCATCTTTGTC
>JBOHGX010000367.1:0-18328 GCA_050700255.1 Pseudonocardiaceae bacterium | reverse complement strand
ATCGTCTGGACCGCTGGAGTGAAGGCCAACCCCGTGTTGCAGCGAACCGACCTGCCGCTGGACGATCGCAAGCGGCTGCGCTGTACGTCCACCCTGCAGGTAGTGGACAACCCGGAGGTGTTCTCCGCTGGGGACTGCGCGGCCGTGCCCGACCTCACCTCCAACGACCCCAACGCCACTACCAGCCCGTCGGCCCAGCATGCTGTACGGCAGGCCAAGGTGCTAGCCGGCAACATCATCGCGCGACTTCGGGGCGAGCCGTTGCAGCACTACAAACACCGTTACGCAGGATCGGTGGCCAGTCTGGGCCTCTACCGCGGCGTCGCCGAGATCTACGGGATAAGGCTGCGAGGCATCGCGGCCTGGTTCATGCACCGCACCTACCACCTGAGCCGGATGCCCACGTTCAACCGCAAGGTTCGCATCGTGGCCGACTGGACTGCTGCCCTACTGTTCCACCGCGAGGTGGTGGCGTTGGGTCAGATCAACGATCCGAAAGCCGACTTCGTGCGCGCCACCACAGCTTCTTGATCAGCCCCAGGTTGGCGTGGATACAGGGTGACGCGGCTACGCTGCGCGAAGCGCCCCCGTAGCCCAACCGGCAGAGGCAGGTCCCTTAAAAGGATCCCAGTGTGGGTTCGACTCCCACCGGGGGCACTGTGCGACCACGCCAACTGCGTCCGCGGCTCTGGCTTCGGCAACTCAGCTATGCTGCACCACCGCCGCGTCATGAGAGGCTTATCTGCCACGCGATCCCCACGGTCGCATCCCGCTTCCTCTGCTGGGTGATCGCAACGCCATTCAGCTTTTGCTCGGAATTCACTATCTCGGTGAATGCTCGATTGGTGTTGATGTCATCGGAGACGATTATGCCAACGGATGACAGGTGAGCGCGAGCCACCTTGAACTCAAACGTCATGTGGTCATAAGTATCAATGGCGGCAGGTCGATGCTCCACAGCCGTCCGGCACCGTTGCCGGCGAGAGCCTCTAGAATGATCCGTGAAGTGACCCCACGGGCCACACCGGTCTCAACCACTGCATCCATTCATCCTGTGCGCTGATCACGTCCAATTCTTGTGACCAGCCGCGCGCATCCTCCCGAATGGCGTCTTTTCTGCATCCGGTCCCAGGCCTCGACGGGCCGAGTGGCAAGAAGCGCTGCCCACTTATGTCCTACGCCAAAGTCCGGCACAACGACTCCACGATGCACACGAGCAAGGCGTCGTACGGCCGACGGCGGCGCCGGCCACGCTGGCGAATGTGAGCTAATCCGAGACGACGGCGGCGTAGCCGCCAAGTCCGATCAGCCGCTCGCCGGCGATGGTCTCGGTTTTCGTGATCAGCGTGGTGATCGAACCTGTGTCCGGATCGAAATCCACGTCGGTGACCGTTCCGAGCTCCATACCGCGG
Organism: Pseudonocardiaceae bacterium; assembly: GCA_050700255.1. Lineage (GTDB taxonomy): Bacteria > Actinomycetota > Actinomycetes > Mycobacteriales > Pseudonocardiaceae. Next base: position 16,916 of record JBOHGX010000367.1, on the reverse strand, counting down.
TCGGTGAGTACCCGTTTACCCAAGATCTCCAGGTCGTTGTCTTCGGCGCGCTGCTCCAAGGCATCGCGGGCCGGACGGATCACTGCGTCAGTGGCGACGGTCACCGCGTCGGGTCCAAAGCCTTGCACATCGTCCCAGGCGAGCAAGGTGCCGGCGCCGCTGACCTTGCCCAATCGCAGCAGCGCCACCCTGGCCGGTCCGGGGAGCACCACAAAGCCGTCAACCCTGGCTATCCGCGTTGCGGTGGCAGTGTCCACCACATCGCGCTTGCGTGCTTGACTGAACAGCATCAGCTGGTTCCCTCCCGCAACCGGGCGCGGAAGGCGTCCACGGCCGCGCCGAACCCGGCCAGGTCCTCGGAGACGAACTCGGTTGCCGCCGCGGGCACGATGAGGTTCTCCCCGGACACCGCCACGGTGTCAGGCAGAGGGATGAGCACCCGTCGTCCCGCGGTGCCGAGCGCCTCACTGGCCTCCACCTCGTAGCCCACGACCTCGAGCCTGGCCCCGCAGTGCAGCACTACATCCACCACACGTCCCAGGTCTCGGCCGTTGTCGGTGAGCACCCGATCCTCGAGCACGTCTGCTTTCCGGGCCTGTTTACGCGGCGCGAGCTGCTTGGCGGCCGGCAGCTCGGTCTCGTCGGCCACCATCACCGCATCCCGGCCCACCCCGTGCACCTCACTCCAGGGCAGTGAATCTTTGCGGGAGCGGCTGAACAGTCCCGGATTACGCAGGGTGAAACCTGCGATACGTCCGCCGGTGCTTTCGAAGACGATGTCTTTGATCTCGGCGACCAGCTCGCCGCCGAGGGTGACTACTGGACGGCCGACCAGCTCACTGGTCCGCAGCAGTAGCCCAGGAGTTGACGTGGTCACCGTGGATCACTCCGGCCCGGATCGCCGAGGCCGATCACACCGCCGCGCCGTCGTCTGCGCTGCACGATGGCAGCGATCGCGATCAGCACCACAAGAATGACCAGCGTGAGGATCAACCAGCCCCACCAGTCCATCCCTCCTCCTCACCGTACGGGGCCTGGGTGCTGCTCCTGCGCACAGTAACGTGAAGTGCAGTGCTCCCTTGCCGCGGCGTCACCAGGCGGGGGTAAAGTCCGTTCTACCGGACCGGGAACCGGACTCGCCACAGGCGCGTTGAACCCGGTGACGACCGCAATGCCCGACCAGGAGGAACACGGTGCGCTCCACCAGCAACCCCGCATTCCGCAATCTTCCCGTAGGGGGCGGCGGTTACGCGGGTTTCACCCCATCTCCGGCAAGTTATCCGGGCACGGCGCCGGGTTATGCCGGCGCGCCACCCGCTGTCGGCCGGCCGATGACCATCGACGACGTGGTCACCAAGACCGGCGTCACGCTGGCAGTCCTGGTCGCCACCGGGGCGTTGACCTACCTCAGCGGTCTTTGGGCGCTCGCCCTGCCGGCCGCACTGATCGGCTTCGTACTCGCGTTGGTGGTCATCTTCAAGAAGGTGGTCAGCCCGCCGCTGATCCTCGCTTACGCTGCGGTTGAGGGCGTGTTCCTCGGCGGCATCAGCGGCGTGATCGGGACCGCGGTCGGCAACCCAGGGATCATCCTGCAGGCCATCACGGGCACCGCCCTGGTGTTCGGTGGAATGCTCGTGGTCTACAAGACCGGGGCGGTCAGGGTGACCCCGCGATTCACCAAGTGGTTGATCGGCGCCATGATCGGTGTCATCGGTCTCATGGTGGTCAACCTCATCGCAGGCTTCTTCACGGAAGGCGGTCTTGGCCTCCGCGATGGCGGGCCGCTCGCGATTGTCTTCAGCCTGGTCTGTATCGGGATCGCGGCCTTCAGCTTCCTGCTCGACTTCGACGCCGCCGATGAAGCGATCCGCTCCGGTGCGCCTGAGAAGACCGCGTGGTATATCGCGTTCGGCCTCACCGTGACACTGGTATGGCTGTACCTGGAGATCCTGCGTCTGCTGTCCTACTTCCAAGGCGAGTAGGCACCACCCCCTCACCCACGGGCCCGGTCCACCGACCGGGCCCGTGGTGTTAGGTGGCCTTCAAGTACTGCCAACCCCGGGCCGGGCTGCCTCCAACGGCTACCAACAGCAGCAACGCTGTGCGCGGCGCGACTCGCCCGATCCCGAGGAGACCCGGTGCACTACGCCGAGCACATCGTCGATCTGGTCGGCAATACCCCACTGCTGCGGCTGAACGCCGTCGCTGAGCACGTTGCACCGCTGGTACTGGTGAAGGTGGAGTATCTCAACCCGGGCGGCAGCGTGAAAGATCGGATCGCGCTTCGGATGGTGGAAGCGGCAGAGCGATCCGGTGAACTGCAGCCTGGGGGCACCATCGTGGAGCCGACTTCGGGAAACACCGGCGTGGGTCTGGCGCTGATTGCCCAGCGTAAGGGGTATCGCTGCCTTTTTGTCTGCCCGGACAAGGTCGGTCAGGACAAGCGCGACGTACTCAAGGCCTACGGTGCTGAGATCGTGGTGTGCCCTACCGCGGTCGCGGCTGACCACCCCGACTCGTACTACTCGGTGTCCGACCGGCTGGCCGAGGAGATCGACGGGGCGTGGAAGCCAGACCAGTACTCCAATCCGGAGAATCCGGCCAGCCATTATCACAGCACCGGCCCGGAACTATGGGCCCAGACCGAGGCGCGAATCACGCATTTCGTGGCCGGTATCGGCACCGGCGGGACGATCTCCGGCACCGGCCGTTATCTCAAGGAGGTGAGCAACGGCCGGGTACGAGTCGTCGGCGTCGATCCGGAGGGCTCGGTGTACTCCGGCGGCACCGGCCGGCCCTACCTGGTTGAAGGGGTCGGGGAGGACTTCTGGCCTCGCACATACAACCGGAAGATCTGCGATGAGATCGTCCCGGTCTCGGACACCGACTCGTTCGTCATGACCCGGCGGCTGGCCCGGGAGGAAGGGCTGCTGCTGGGAGGATCCGGCGGGATGGCCGTCGTCGGCGCGCTGCAGGTGGCGCAACGGGCCGACCCCGACTCGGTGGTCGTGGTGTTGCTTCCCGACGGTGGTCGCGGATATCTCGCCAAGGTCTTCAACGATGCCTGGATGGCCTCCCACGGCTTCCTGCCCCCGGACTCCTCCGGAGCGAACGTCACCGATGTGCTGGTCAGCAAGGATGGTGCCTTGCCGAAGCTGGTACACACCCATCCGAACGAGACGGTGGCCGAGGCTGTGATGATCCTGCGCGAGTTCGGGGTCTCCCAGCTGCCTGTGGTCGCCGCCGAGCCGCCGGTGATGGCGGCCGAGGTGATTGGCGCTGTCAGTGAGCGCACCCTGCTGCAGGCCCTGTTCGCCGGTAACGCGCAACTCGCCGACCGGATCGAGGGCCACATGGCTGCGCCGCTGCCCACGATCGGTGGTGGCGAGTCGATCGGGTCATTGATGCAGGTATTGGCTGACGCCGACGGAGCCATGGTCCTTATCGACGGCAAGCCGGCGGGGGTGGTCACCCGCCAAGACGTGCTCGGGTTCCTGGCCCGGCGCTGAGGGCCGGCTAGCGGGATCCGCTAGCGTGACCGCGCACGAACGTGCCCGGCCACCGATCGGAGGGAGTTCGAACCCGATGACCACTCCCCAGCCGCTGCATCAGGATCCCCACGCAGACGAGCAGGTTCGGTCCGGGACGAACGGGCAAGTGGAGCCAACCGATACGCAACAAGAGTCTGAGCCGGCTGGAACGCCCCCCCACCCTTCCGGTCCGATTCCAGTGCTACAACCACCTGATCAGCAACGCTTGCGACTCATCAGCTCCCCCCAGGAGCTTGCACCCCCACCTCAGTTCGGGCGATTACCGCGGTTCGCACCCCCACCACAGTTCGGGCGACCTCCCCCCTTCGTCCGGCAGCAGGCCGACCCCCAGGCCCTCTGCAGCTCGGCGATCAGCGGTGCGCAACTGGAACTCGAAACTCCGGAGCTCGAAATCCCGCAGCAGCAATGGATCGGTACACCGTCCTGCGGGCAGTCCGAGTGCGATGTGGCGGGAGTCGCTGCGGTGCCCGGGCCGCTGGCGGACTTCGGGACCAGGGCGATCAGCTCCTTGATCGATTACGTGATCCCGGTGATCGCCTTGAACGTCCTGTTCACCCTCGGTGTGGTCACCGGGACCGTGGCGTTGAGCCCGATGCTCACTGTCGTGGGTTATCTCGGATTGTTCGCTTTCATTGGCTGGAACTCCTGCTACCGGCAGGGCACCACGGGACAAAGTGTCGGCCGCCAGGGGGCAGGGACGAAGCTGGTGGAGATGAAGACTGGTCAGCCGATCGGATTCGGCAGGGCAGTGTTGCGCCAGCTCTGGCACAGTCTGGAGTTCTTCGTCGGTTACCTGTGGCCGCTGTGGGACGCCAACCGCCAAACTTTCGCAGACAAGATCGCCGGCACAGTGGTGATCCGAGTCGAGGGCACAACCGAAGATCGTAGCGGCAACAGCTCACCGTAGGCTGGCGAGGTGACAGGATTCTCCACTCGCGCCATCCACGCCGGACAGAATCCGGATCCGCACACCGGATCAGTGATCGTGCCCATCCACGCCACATCCACCTTCGCCCAAGACGGTGTGGGCGGACTACGCGAGGGATACGAGTACGCCCGCACCGGTAACCCCTCCCGCACCGCGCTGGAGACCTGTCTCGCCGCGCTGGAGGGCGGCCGGTACGGGCGAGCATTCGCGTCCGGAATGGCCGCAACCGACGCCCTGCTCCGCGCGACCTGCCGGCCCGGGGACCATCTCATCATCCCCGACGACGCCTACGGCGGCACGTTCCGCCTGATCGACAAGGTGTTCCGGCACTGGGGTATCGAGCACACCGCCGTCGCGCTGTCGCATGTGGACGCCGTGCGTGCCGCGGTACGCCCGACCACCCGTTTGGTGTGGTGCGAGACACCGACCAACCCGCTGCTGTCCATCGCCGACATCGTCGCCTTGGCCGGGGTCGCGCATGAGGCAGGAGCGCGCCTGGTAGTGGACAACACCTTTGCCTCGCCCTACCTGCAGACTCCGCTTGGACTCGGTGCGGACGTGGTGCTGCACTCGACCACGAAGTACCTCGGCGGGCACTCCGATGTCATCGGTGGCGCGCTGGTGACTGACGACGGTGAGCTTGACGAGCAGGTGGCCTTCCTGCAGAACGGTGCGGGCGCGGTTCCCGGGCCGTTCGATGCCTGGTTGACCTTGCGGGGGATCAAAACCCTGGCAGTGCGCATGGAGCGACACTGCGACAACGCTGAGCGGGTCGTCGCGGCGCTCCAGGCGCACCCGGAGGTGATCGAGGTCCGCTATCCAGGGTTGGACACCCATCCCGGCCATGAGGTGGCTGCCAAGCAGATGCGCCGGTTCGGCGGGATGGTCTCGTTCACCGTCCGCGGTGGCGCTCAAGCGGCGCTGGCCGTGTGCGCCCGCACCCGGGTGTTCACTCTGGCTGAGTCGCTGGGCGGAGTGGAGTCGCTTATCGAGCATCCGGGACGGATGACGCATGCCTCCACCGCGGGATCACAACTGGAGGTCCCCGCCGAGCTGATCCGGCTGTCGGTCGGCATCGAGGACGTCGAAGACCTCATCGACGACCTCCTGGCCGCGTTGGGCTAGGCTCGTCACCCCGAGCACCCAACGCTAATCACCAGTGCCTAATCACCCAGTGCCTAATCACCCAGTGGCTGCACCGGTGGCGCGGGCTGCTGCACAGGCGGCGGCGCGACCGGCAGGTCGGCGCTGTTGAGGCACCCGCCGATCAGCTGCACGCCACCCGGGGCGGACACATACCTGCCCGGCTCGTCGCAGCCTGCTTGGTTGGCCGTGATGATCGCGGCGCAGGTGAGCAACGCGGCCACGCCAGTCGTGACCACGACCGGCATCCAGCGGCCGCTGCGGATCATGCCCACCTCCTGTGACTTGCCTGTGACCTTACCGCGCGCAACGCCGTACCCATTGGCTGTGTCACACGAGCCGGTGATCGAACGGTCGGAGCTGGCAGGATCGCCCACCATGGAGCTGATCGGTGTCGAGGAGGTCACAGCCGCCCGCGAGACACTGCACGGAGTTGTCCGTCGCACGCCACTGAAGCACTTCCGGGTGCTTGACCAGCGCTGCGGGGTACCGGTCCACCTCAAATGTGAGAACTTGCAGCGCACCGGTTCGTTCAAGATCCGCGGCGCTTACGTCCGGATCCGGGCACTGTCCGCGGCTGCGCGGGCCCGCGGTGTGGTGGCGGCCAGCGCCGGCAACCACGCGCAGGGTGTGGCGCTGGCGGCCGCGATGCTGGGCACCACGGCGACGGTCTACATGCCGGTGACAGTGTCCCTGCCCAAGCTCGCGGCGACCCGAGGATACGGCGCGCGGGTGCACCTGGTCGGCGACATCGTGGAGGAGTCGATCGCCGCGGCGCGCAAGTTCGCCGACGACACCGGGGCGGTGTTCATCCACCCGTTCGACCACCCTGACGCACTCGCCGGGCAGGGCACGGTGGGGCTGGAGGTGCTCGAACAGCTTCCCGACGTCGGGACCGTCCTGGTTCCCACCGGTGGCGGCGGGCTCGTCGGCGGGATCGCTGCCGCCGTGAAAGGCGTCAAACCCGACGTGAGAGTGATCGGTGTGCAAGCCGAGGGAGCCGCCGCTTGGCCTGCCTCGTTGGCCGCCGGAGCGCCGGTCCGGTTGCGGCGGCGGCACACCATGGCTGACGGCATCGCGGTCACAGAGCTGGGACCAGTGAGCTTCGCACATGTGTCCGCCCTGGTCGACGAGGTGCTGACGGTAGGGGAGGAGGCACTGTCGCAGGCCCTGCTGCTGTGCCTGGAGCGGGCCAAGATGCTCGTCGAGCCGGCCGGTGCTGCCGCCGTCGCAGCGCTGCTAGAACCCTCCGTGCGCTTGCCGGGGCCGTTGTGCGCGGTGCTGTCCGGTGGCAACGTCGACCCGCTACTGCTGATGCATGTCATCCGGCACGGGCTCAGCGCGGGCGGTCGGTTCCTGGCGCTGCGGGTGACCGTGCCCGATCGGCCGGGAGAACTCGCCGCCTTACTGATGCGGGTGGGCGCGTCGGGGGCCAATGTGGTGGACGTGGCGCATTCCCGGATCGCCGGCAGCCTCGGGGTGGGCGATGTGGTGGTCGCGCTGAGCCTGGAGACCCGGGGGGCGCGGCACTGTGCGGAGCTTGTCGCTGACCTGGACGCGGCCGGCTACCAGGTGACGCGCTGACTCGTTGGCCCACGAAGCCGGTCGCCCAGTTTGTCAATTAGCTGGCCGTGAGGCTCCCGCGAAGTTGCGGAAGTTGCGGAAGTCCTGGATCCGGACGGTCTGCCCGAAGGTCGGCGCGTTGATCATGAGTGTGCCGCCGAGGGACATACCGACGTGGTGAATGTTGCGTGGGGTGCCGAAGAACAGGAGATCTCCGGGCTGCAATGCGGCACTGGCCGGCAGTCGCGGTCCGTGATTGTACTGGGTTTGGGCCGTGCGAGGTATCGCGATCCCGACGGCGGCGTAGGCAGCTGTGGTGAGCCCGGAGCAATCGAAGCCGGGATTACCGTTGCCACCCCACACATAGGGTTTCCCGAGCTGGGCGCGAGCGAATGACACCGCGGCGGCCCCAAGACCGGCAATGCTTGACGCAGCGGGCGGCGGGGAAGGATTGGCCGGTGCTGGAGGCGTCGGCGAAGCGGTGGGCGGTGCTTGAGCGGTCGGGTTGGTGCGGCCGTAAGCATCGGCGGTGCGCAGGATTTTGTCGACGTAGGCGCGACTGGGATTGTAGGCGTAGATCGCGCCGGTGAGGTCTTGGTTATTGCGGGCGCCGTTGTCGCAGAGATAGGCGGCCGCGGTGTAGACAGCGTCATGTGGATTGTACGCCGACGGCGGGGTCGCCCCGCCGGGCGGAATCGGATGCTCGGCGGTCACGGCATCGAAGGTGCGTTGGAGGAACTGCATCGGGCCTTTGGCTCCGTCGGGATTTGCTCCTGAATGCACGCCAGGCAGAGTGGATTGGCCGTGATCCGATGCCATCTTTCCGATGGCGGCGAGTACCGGCCAGTGCAAGTCCGCGCATGTCGCGGCGGCGGCGCGGTACAGAATGAGGTAGTTGGCGGGAATGTCGGCCACCACGGTGGTGGAGCGGTCTGCTGCGGCGCCGTTGATCGTCCCATTCGGCACCACGGACGACTCGACGGTTTTCGTCACATCGGCGTCGACCGGGCTGTCCGCTGCTCGCCCGTTCAGCGGGATCGCCTGGTCGTCGAGGGTGGGCAATGCCGGGGTTTCCGTGAAGGGCGCAGATCCGATTGTCATCAACGCCGCGATCGCCGTCACTCGACGCCGGCCTGCGTTGCCGGGGTTCGCACGATGGCGCGCTGGGCGTCGGGGCACATCAGTCGAATCCGGCATCGACCAGCTGGTCTGCACCGTCCACGGTTCACGCCGGTGCACACCCGGCGCGAACCGAGGAAGTCGACGGCGGGATACACCGTTCGAGTGGTTCGCGCGCCGTGATGAGCTCTCCATTGGCGCCAATGCTGCGTACTTAAATGGACAAAATCGCCAAAAGGTGAGTGAACATACGGTGAAGTCACCCTGATGGAGTGAGTGTGCCACTACAGCCAGTGGCACACACAAGAAGCTTTCGCGCGGGTCCAGGCTCGCCACGCGCCACGGCACCACGTCACCGACGTCAGCAGCAGATGACTGGGTACTGCAAGGAGTGCTCGGCGGCTCAGCCCCGGAATGGTTCAGCCTTGACGACGGCAACGGTCATCAAACCACCATTGGGCAGCTCGTAGTGGCGGTCCTCGCCCTCATGCGCGCCGATGATCGCCTTGCCCAGCGGGGAGTTCGGTGAATAGACCTCGAGGTCGCCGTGGGCACCTTCCTCGAGCGAGCCGAGCAGAAAGGTCTCAGTCTCCTTGTCATCCTCGAATCGCACCGTGACGACCATTCCGGGCGCAGCGACGCCGGACTCAGCGGAGGACTCGCCGACCTTGGCGACCCGCAACAGCTCCTGCAGCTGGCGGATCCGTGCTTCGAGCTGGGCCTGCTCTTCGCGCGCGGCATGGTAGCCGCCGTTCTCCTTGAGGTCGCCCTCCTCGCGGGCGTCGTTGATCTTCGCGGCGATGATCGGGCGATTGGCGATCAGCTCATCGAGCTCCTGCTTGAGCCGGTCGTGGGCTTCCTGGGTCAGCCAGGCTACCTGGGTCTCGCTCACGGTCATCACTCCTCGTCTGATCCGACGTCCGCGGTCGCGGGGGCGGAGTGCTCCAAGCCGCTGGCGTGGGAGGTCAGCGGCGGGAACGGAAAAACACGGCCCTGCCCCGGGGCCGTGCGCGTTCACCACGGTAACACGATGTGTGCTGTTCGGCCTCAGCCTTATGGGTGACGGGCTCGGGATCGTGCCTGCTCAGAACGGCCTTTCGGGATCAGTAACCAGGGGCCGGTACTAGGTAGGGAGGCACCGCAAGCGAGCAGCCGTAGACGTCGGCGGTGACCGGTGGCCGGGAAGTGCGCACGACGGTGGTGAGGACGATCGGGCCGGCGGCAGGAGGCACATAGACCTCCTTGCGCCCGGTCTCCTCCCCGTCCCGAGAACGGGCCCGGACGATGCACAATGCGGGTCGCGAGGGGTCGTCCCGAATAACACTCAGGCTCAGCTCCACTCCATAAGTATCCGGTGGGGTATCGGCATTGCCGTCCAACAGGGCGAAGCCCACCGCCTCGCCCTGCACCGGCGTGCTGCCAAGGTTGCGGTAGCCGATCACCGCCACCACCAGACCAGCGAGTACCACGAGCAGCAGACCTACCGGCGCGGCCCAACGGCGGCGCCGTCTGAGCGTCCGGGGTCCGTAGCGACCCTCGGGAAGCTGGCCGGCGGTCACGGTGTTCCACCTCCTGGACGGATCTGTCAGCCCTCTGGGGACAATGGTCAACCAGGGGTGCGGCGATGGGTCGGGCCCGGGCTCGACAAGTCGTATCCGGTGATCGACCGGCAGTATTCCCACCGGCCGGGAGCAGGCCCCGGCGGGCGGTGGAGGAGGGATGAGCAGGCGTCCATGGCGGAGCAGCTGCGAATGATGGCGGTACACGCCCACCCGGATGACGAGTCCAGCAAGGGTGCCGCAACGATGGCCCGGTACGTTGCAGAAAGTCACGATGTGATGGTCGTCACCTGCACCGGCGGGGAACGCGGCAGCATCCTGAATCCGTCGTTCATGCCGACCGACCTTGCCGAGCGCCCCGAGGAGATGAGCGCGGTCCGCCGGCAGGAGATGGCCCGCGCCGCGCAGATTCTTGGTGTGCGACACCGCTGGCTGGGTTACGTCGACTCCGGCTTGCCAGAAGGGGACCCGACGCCACCGCTGCCGCCGGGGTGTTTCGCGGTGGTGCCCCTGGAGGGTCCTACCCATGATCTGGTACGGGTGATGCGCGAGTTCCGGCCGCACGTGGTGGTGACCTACGACGAGAACGGCGGCTATCCGCACCCTGACCACGTCCGTTGCCACGAGGTGTCGGTGGCGGCGTTCGACGCCGCAGGCGATCCCGATCGCTTCCCCGACGCCGGGCAGCCGTGGCAGCCGTTGAAGCTGTACTACAGCCACGGCTTCTCCCGCAGACGGATGCAATTGCTGCACGACGCGTTGCACGCCGCCGGTACGGAGTCGCCGTTCGGTGAGTGGCTGGCGAAGTGGGATCCGTCGGTTCCAGACGTCATGGAGCGGGTCACCACCCGGGTAGAGTGTGGCGAGTACTTCGGAGTGCGGGACGATGCGCTGCGGGCACACGCCACTCAGATCGACCCGGCCAGCCGGTGGTTTGCGGTGCCGCACACCGTACAGCGAGAGCTGTGGCCGACCGAGGAATACGAGTTGGCTCGCTCGCTGGTCGATACCACGGTGCCCGAGGACGACTTGTTCTCCGGCGTACGGGAACGGGTGCACGCATGACCCTGCTGCTGGCCACCATCGACGCGCTTTCGGCCGCCGAGTTCGTCCCAACCCCATCTCCGGTGCCGGATCCCGGTGGACAGGGTGAGGATTTCGGCAAGGCCGCGCCGGTCGGTCTGGTGGTTCTCCTGCTGTTCTTCCTCGCCGTGGCGCTGCTGGTGCGCTCGATGAACAAGCACCTACGCCGGGTCCCGAAGTCCTTCGACGACGACGGCGACAAACCACCGCAGTAATGGGGCTTCTGCACCGCAGGCAGGGCAGGGAGGATAGTCGACATGGCGAACCGGCTCGAGACTTCCACCAGTCCATACCTGCTGCAGCACGCCCCCAATCCGGTCGACTGGTGGCCGTGGTGTGAAGAGGCGTTCGCTGAGGCGGCGAAGCGCGATGTGCCCGTGCTGCTGTCCGTCGGTTACGCAGCCTGCCACTGGTGCCACGTGATGGCACACGAGTCCTTCGAGGACGAGGACATCGCTCGCGTGATGAACGCCAACTTCGTCAACATCAAGGTGGATCGGGAGGAGCGCCCCGACGTCGACTCCGTCTACATGGAGGCAACCGTGGCGATGACCGGCCACGGTGGATGGCCGATGACTTGCTTCCTGACACCGACCGGCGAGCCGTTCCAGTGCGGCACCTACTACCCGCCGTCGGCCCGACACGGCCTGCCAGGCTTCCCCCAGCTGCTCCTCGCTGTCCGGCAGGCCTGGACCAACCGTGGTGACGAGGTGCGGGAGGCCGCCAAGCTCGTCGTCGGGCAGCTCACCCAACGAGCGGCGCCGCTGGCCGAGTCCGCAGTGGACGACCGGGTGCTGGCCGCTGCGATCGACAAGTTGGCGGGGGAGTTCGACCACCAGCACGCCGGCTTCGGTAACGCCCCGAAGTTCCCGCCATCGATGCTGCTGGAATTCTTGCTCCGGCATCACGAGCGGACCGGCTCTGAGCCGGCGCTGTCGATGGTGCAGAAAACGTGTGAAGCGATGGCCCGCGGTGGGATGTACGACCAGCTTGCCGGTGGGTTCGCCCGTTACTGCGTCGACGCCGCCTGGGTGGTGCCACACTTCGAGAAGATGCTTTATGACAACGCGTTACTGCTGCGCGTCTACACCCATCTGACCCGGCTGACGGGCTCGCCGACCGCCCAGCGGGTGACCGAGCAGACAGCGACGTTCCTGCTCGAGGGGCTGGGTACCCCGCAGGGCGGCTTCGCGGCATCGCTGGATGCCGACACCGATGGTCACGAGGGCGCCACCTACGTGTGGACGCCACAGCAGCTCGTCGAGGTGCTCGGACCTGATGACGGTCAGTGGGCGGCGAAGGTGCTGGCGGTGAGCCCGGCGGGGACGTTCGAGCACGGCACCTCGGTGTTGCAGTTGCCCGCCGAGCCCGATGACGCCGACCGTTGGGAGCGGGTTCGCACCGTGCTGCTCGCTGCCCGGACCGCCCGCCCGCAGCCTGCGCGGGACGACAAGGTGGTCACCGAGTGGAACGGGATGGCGATCACCACGCTGGCCGAGGCCGGCGGCGTCCTGGACCGTCCGGAATGGATCGCGGCGGCGGTGGCCGCGGCGGAGCTGATGCTGGGCACCCACATCGTCGATGGCAGGCTGCGGCGCAGCTCTCGCGACGGTGTGGTCGGTTCGGCCGCTGCGGTGCTGGCCGACTACGCTTGGCTGATCGAAGGCTTGCTCGCGTTGCACCAGGCCACCGGCGCGGATCGATGGCTGCAGGCCGCGACGCCGTTACTGGAGCAGGTCCAGAAGCATTTCGCCGATCCGGAACATGCCGGAGCCTGGTTCGATACCGCAGCGGATGCCGAGGCGTTGTTCCGCCGCCCCGCCAACCCGACCGACAATGCGACCCCGGCGGGCGCGTCTGCGCTGGCCGGTGCGCTGGTCACCGCCTCGGTGCTGACCGGCTCGGAGCCCTACCGCGCGGCGGCCGAAGCCGCCGTGGCACGGGCCGGATTGGTGCCGGCCAGAGCACCGCAGGCGGCCGGGCACTGGCTGACCACCGCTGAGTCGCTGGCACACGGGCCGGTGCAGATCGCGGTGATCGGTCCGGCCGGGGATGCGGCCCGCGCAGCATTGGAAGCCAAGGCCCGGTGGGCTGCACCCGGCGGAGCCGTTGTGTTGGCCGGCGAACCGGGTGCCGAGCACCCGATGCTCGCTGGGAGGGACTTGGTAGCGGGGGCTCCAGCGGCTTATGTGTGCCGTGGGCCCGTCTGTGACCGCCCAGCGACCTCCCCGGAGGATCTACAAGGCCAGCTCCGGCGCAGCTAGCTACCGGCTGCCGTTCGCGGATGGCGAAGGGAATCCGCTCGACTGTGCAACGTTGGTAATGATGTAATCATTACTACGGTAAGCGCGAGCGGAGGGATGACGCCATGGTGGGACGGGGACGGCCGCACGGAATGCGGCCCGGTGGTCGAGGGCACGGGCGGGGCGGCTGGCAGCAGGCTGACCTGCCGTCGGCCGACGACGCCAAGGCTTGGTTCGTCGGCCGGTTGCCGGACGGCTGGTTCACCGGTGAGGTGGACGTCACCGTGGACCGCGAGGAGATCGTCGTGGTGGGAGAGCTGCGTGCGTTGCGCGAGGAGTTCACCGACGATGCCGAGCGGGCTGCGGCCGAGGCGGGTCGAATCAGCCGCTTCCGGGAGGACACCCGTGACGAACGGATCGAAATCGCCCGCCAGGCCGAGCACCGTTACCGGCGCAAGGTGGCTTGGGGTGCCCGGCTGGGTGGCACCGAGGAGTTGTTCACGACGCTGTCGGTGCCGGTGATGACCCGGTTGCGGCAGCCTGAGCGCCTCGTGCTCGACACCCTGGTCGACGCCGGGGTGGCGCGGTCCCGGTCCGAAGCACTGGCCTGGGCAGTGCGTCTGGTCGGCGAGCACGCCCAGGAGTGGCTCGGTGAGCTCAAGCAGGCGATGGCCACCGTCGACGACCTGCGTGCTCGGGGGCCGCAACTGTAGCTCCGGTCTTGGTCGCGGCTTGTCACAACAGCTGGGCGGTGGGAAATACCCAGGCCGGGTATCCCGTTATCGGTGAGAACCGGCTGCGGAAGCCGACGACCACGGCCAACGGAGATCGATCATGCCCGATCACACGGTTGATCACGACGCGCACCAGCACACCCGGCACGGCGCCGCACCGCTTACTGCTCAGGGACGGCGCGAGCTGAACCGGTTGGCGGTGATCGCGACGGCGCACTGCCTCACCGGCTGCGCCATCGGTGAGATTCTCGGCCTGGTCATCGGCACTGCCCTGGCGTGGAGCAACGGCGCGACCATCATGCTTGCGATCGCGCTGGCGTTTCTGTTCGGCTACTCCTTCACCATCGTTCCGGTGTTGCGCTCCGGCCTCGCGCTCCGCGCGGCGATCGGGGTGGCTCTCGTCGCAGACACCGTCTCCATCACCGTCATGGAGATCGTCGACAACGCGATCATGTTGATCATCCCGGGGGCGATGGAAGCCGGCCTGGACTCGTGGCTGTTCTGGGGTGCGCTCGCTATTGCCCTCGGCATCGCGTTCGTGGTCACTGTTCCGGTCAACCGGGCTTTGATCCGTCGTGGCAAGGGCCACGCTGTGGTGCACCGATACCACTAGAACGGCCGGCGGAATGAGCCGGTGTCCTGCCGGTCACTGCATGACCGTGCCGGGCGTAGCCTTCCCGACTTGTGAGGCTGCAGGACCTCGTCTATGCCGTCTACGAGCGCAGGTTGCGACGCCAGCTCGGCACTGCCAACCGCCCCCGCCACGTGGCGGTGATCGTGGACGGGAACCGTCGCTGGGCCAGGGAGGTCGGGTTCGCCGACGTCAGTGACGGCCACCGGGTTGGTGCTGCCAAGCTGGTCGAACTGCTCGGCTGGTGCCGCGAGGCTGGTGTGGAGATCGCCACGTTCTGGCTGCTGTCGCCGGACAACCTGCGCAACCGGCCGCCCGACCAGGTGGAGCCGTTACTGAAGATCATCGCCGATGTCGTCGACGAGCTGTGCGCGCCGGACACCCCGTGGCGAGTGCGAGTCGTCGGGGCGCTGGACCTGTTACCGCCGGAGATGGCGCAGCGGCTGACCACCGCAGCAGCTCGGACCCGGGATCGGTCCGGGTTGGCGGTGAACGTGGCAGTGGGATACGGCGGCCGTCAGGAGATCGCCGATGCGTTGCGCAAACTGCTGCTCAAGCACGCCGAGGCGGGGACCACCATGGAGGAACTTGCCGAGGTGCTCGATGTCGAGCAGATCGCCGAGCACCTCTACACCTCCGGTCAGCCCGATCCTGACCTGGTGATCCGTACGTCAGGGGAGCAGCGGCTGTCGGGTTTCCTGCTCTGGCAGTCCGCGCATTCGGAGTTCTGGTTCTGCGACGCCCACTGGCCGGCCTTCCGAAAGGTGGACTTCCTGCGCGCCCTGCGTGACTTCGCCGCCCGGCACCGCCGGTTCGGCTCGTGAGTGCGTAACAGTGTTATGGCACTTAATGCCACTCACGAGCTCTATCGTCAGCGGCATGAACGGCAGCGCCACTGATCTGGTCCGCGAGTACTTGACGCTCGGCCTGCGGTTCGATCGCCTGGTTGAAGGCTTCGTCGACGCCTATACCGGCGATCCGGCGTTGCGCCGCTTGGTCGACAACGAGCCGCGTCCAGATCCGGCGACGCTGGCCCGCCGCGCCCACGAGCTACGAGTCGAACTTTCCATGGCGGGCCTGCCCGAACCGCGGGCCCGTTTTCTGGATGCCCACCTCGCCGCGTTGGAGTGCAGCGGGCATGTCCTGGCCGGCCAGCAGGTCGGGTTCGTTGCCGAGGTGCAGGCGTACTTCGACGTCCTCATCGATCCTGGTGACCCTGACGTCTACCGGCAGGCGCACGCCGAGATCGACCGGCTGCTGCCGGGCGCCGACCCGCTCACGCAGCGGTTGGCCGCGTACCGGGCTCGAGACGAGATTCCATCGCAACGGCTGGAACCCGCTGTGCACGCACTGTCCAGTGCCCTGCGAGATCGGGTACGCAGCAGTGTCGGGCTGCCCCCGCAGGAGACCGTGCAATACGAGGTGGTCACCGACAAGCCGTGGAGCGGGTTCAACTACTACCTCGGTGATTTTCGCTCGCGAGTGGCGATCAATGCTGATCTGGGGCACCGGATGGCCAACCTGCCGCACCTGGTCGCGCACGAGTCCTATCCCGGGCACCACACCGAGCACTGCCGCAAGGAGGCCGGTCTGGTACGGACGCAGCGGCAGGACGAGCAGACGATCTTTCTGGTGAACACCCCGCAGTGCCTGATGGCTGAGGGAACGGCCGACCTCGGGTTGCGTGCCGCAGTAGGTCCCGGGTGGGGGCCATGGGCTGCGGAGATCCTTGGCGACCTGGGTCTGAGACTGGACGGTGAGCTCGCCGAACGCCTTGAGGCCGCTGCGGCCGGTCTGCTCGGTGTTCGCCAGGATGCCGCGCTGATGTTGCACGATCAGGGCGCCGATCCGGCAGACGTGCTGGCCTACCTCCAGCAGTGGCTCCTGGTCACCGAACCGCGGGCACGCCAGATGCTGCGGTTTCTGTCCGACCCGCTCTGGCGTGCATACACCACCACCTACGTGGAGGGCTACCGGCTGCTGCGGACCTGGCTGGAGGCTCGCCCGCCGGCGCAGCCGTTGCCCCAACGTTACCTGCGGCTGCTCGACGAGCCGCTGATCCCGTCGGTGGTGCGTGCCGAACTGGCCGGGTGAGACTGCCTGTCACCAGCCGACACGCTCGATTCACCTGCCTGGATGCCTGCCCACAACGGCCACACACCGGTAGCGTGCGGAAGTGGCGGGACGTGCCGGAGGCGTCACGCCACGGGAGGCCCTGATCGTGGCTGCTGTCGGTTGGGCGGATAAGCCGCCCACGGCGCGCACGGGAGGGCCGGCACCCGGCCCTCGTGGTCGGTACCGCTGACCCAATCGGGTCGCTGTGGCCCCATCCGGGCCGCTGCGGGAGCGATCAACCAGAGGC